>NZ_JBHTIZ010000026.1:0-288854 GCF_042677265.1 Flavobacterium myungsuense
CTTTAGGATTAAGAATTATATTTGTATAACTATAGTAGGATTTATTTATTAACCTGTATAGTTATTTTAGGACGGGTCATAGTTTCTACGTTACTATAGTAACTGAGAAGATGCTCCGTAGATACCCCGTAGATAAAGCGTACATAGTGGGTATATGTTAAAATAGTAAATAACCCTAAAAAAGGAAAATATGAAAGAACAACAAACTCAAAAAAAATTAATCATCAGAAACGGTGATATTCAAATTATTTTAGAAGTGTCAGAAAGACAAGCCCGAAATAAAATACGTCAAATCCGCCACTACTTTAAAAAAGAAAAACATCAAGTAATAACGGTTAATGAATTCTGTGATTATGTCGGTTTACAATATGAGGATGTAGTTTCAAGGATATAATAAATAAAATACAGGTAAGTAGAGGATGTGGCAGAAATTACAAAAGATAAATCCATAGAGAGGCTTCAAAGAATCAAATTTGTGAGTCTAACAACTATTTCTCAAAGATTAATTCTGCCAAGCGTTCATCTCTATGATATATATCGTCATAAAAATGAATCACACCCTCGCTGTCTACCCAAGCGGTAAAATAGCCAATATAAACTGGAATCTTATTTTTAAGCGTATACCAAGTTTCTTTTCCTTTGTTCATGGCGGCATCAATCTTTTCTGGGCTCCAATCTTTATCATCTTTCAAGAGGAGATTTGCCAGTTCCTTAGGTTTTTCAATTCGAATACAGCCATGACTAAAGGCTCTCTTTTCTTCATTAAACAAACTCTTTGAAGGCGTGTCGTGCAAATAAATATTATTGTTGTTAGGAAACAAAAACTTTACCAATCCCAAGGAATTTTTAGGTCCCGGCTTTTGTCGGATTGCACCATTATTCCATTCCATATTATGCTCGGCTAAATAGTTTTTATTTTTAGCCATGGCAGGAGCAATCTCCTTTTTTATGATGCTTTTGGGCACGTTCCAATACGGACTAAACACGACATACTGCATCATCCCGCTAAAAACTACTGTCTGGTTGAGTGCTTTTCCCACCACAACATTCGACACCAAGACGGGTTTGTTGTCTTTGAAATACGTAAACCGAAACGAAGGAATATTAATACCAATATATTCTTTAGCTTTAGTAATATCGCTAGGAATCCACCTACAGCGCTCCATATTGACTATGATGGTTTTAATGCGATGGGCAATGGGAACATTCATTGTCGCTATATTTTTAGCCGTAATGATAGTATTTGGAATAGCACCGTTTCGCTTTTTAAATTTAATGATGCCCGCTTTCAAAGCATCGTCATACAAAGCACTTTTAGAATTCACGGCAAGATCGCCCACATCAAATAAATGTTGTCTAATTTGCACAATGGTTTTAGAACTGTCGCCGGGCGTAAAGGTTTTGAAAGTGGTATCCAACTCAATCGCACTCCATCCTCCTTTTTTCTCCATATCGCGGTAGTGCTTCAACACTTCTTTAAGGCGATAATATTGCCCTAGTACTTCTCTCTCATCTTTGTTAATCAAGGAAGGATTAGCCAACAACGAATCTAAATAGCTGATGTAAGATTGTTTTTTTCGAGGCAAATGCCATCCTAGTGCTGTAGTCTGTTTTGCATCCAAACCCTGATAAACCTTATTGGCATAAAAAAAGTACAACGACGAAAGCAGCAACTCGGTTGCTATAGTAGGCTCTTGAAGTGCATCTTCGTTCTGGAAAACAGCCTCCAATTCTGCCTTATAAGGTACAGCCGCTTGAACCCCTTCAGAGGCAATATTGGTAATTTTATTGTATAATAAATTTCCCATTTCGTTAATACCCTCTTTATCAAACCATATGTAATGATATTGATGCTTTTTGTATAAGGCTTCAACACTTGGTTGAAACGCTTTGAGATGGGGATGTTTTACAAAAAAGGGCGCCACTAAGGTACTGTCAAAATACACCTCACTGCTTTCTTTTTGAAACCCTTGAGAACTAGTATTTATTGCTCCTAATTCTTTTTCTCGGTTCCCATTTTTACAGGAACTATTGGCAAACGAAAAACCAAAAGCCGCAACGATAAATAGTAAAATAAACTTTCTCATACTCAAAACCCTTTACACTATGTTTTGTATAAAATTACAAAAAAGGAAAAGTAAATACCCGAATTAAATGTTATATAATTACTTGGTGTAAATAGTATCTTTAATCCTTTGAAGACTTAAGAGGTTCGGGAGCAATTATAAATCAGGAAACGAATGGAAAATAAAACAATTAACGTTAGATTGACTTTTAAACTTTCGTTTTACCTTTGTACCTTTGCAAACTAAACCAAGCTTGGATGAAACTTTATTATTCCTATATTCTTTTTTCAATTCTTATACTTGTTTCTTGCAATGACAATGCCGAGAGACGAGAGATTGAAAACCTTAAAGATGCCGAAAAGAAAGAAGTTATATTTAAGACCATTAATAAAGGTTGGAATTTTTCAAACCCTTCAGTATCGCCATCAGTCCAAGCTACAGTAAATACATGGAGCGAATGGCGATCGTTTTTAAATGAATTGAATCTAAAACCTAAAAGTTCTATTGGAGCGTTTCAGAAAAAAGCGAAAACTTTATCTAAAAAAGTGATGGAGTTAAATACCAACATTCCTTACACCTTTAACAAACCTGAAATCAAGAGTAGAATTTCGGTATTGACTACTAAAATCAACTCCATCAATTTATTCATTAATTTAGATGATATTCCTGCACAGAAAGTAGTGACCTTAGTTTCAGAAGTAAATGAAGAATTGGTTTCGTTGACCCAACAAATGGAAGAAATTATCAGAAAAAGTGCTATTCCTATAGAAGAAGGCGAATCAGACATGATACGAATGCTAGATACTACTAGAGCAATTCCTAATAAAATTGTACCGCAACCTTGAGTAAATCAGCCTTATTAAACACCTACGACAATTCGCCAAAAGTCAAGCAAATTGTTGATAGCTTACACAGTATGGAGCAAAAAATCCACTTAAACGGATTGGTTGGTTCGTCGCTCTCGTTTATAATTCAGTCGGTTTTTAAAAAAATAGAGTCTCCTTTTTTAGTTATACTCAATGACAAAGAAGAAGCTGCCTATTATTTGAACGATTTAGAACAATTAATAGGCGAAAAAGACGTCTTGTTTTATCCGGGTTCGTATCGTCGTCCGTACCAAATTGAAGATACCGATAACGCCAATGTTTTGCTTCGTTCTGAAGTCTTAAACCGAATAAATTCTCGCAAAAAACCAGCAATTATAGTTTCCTATCCCGAAGCGCTTTTTGAAAAAGTAGTCACCAAAAAGGAGCTGGATAAAAACACTTTGAAAGTAACGGTTGGCGACAAAATATCAATAGAGTTTATCAATGAAGTCTTATTTGAATACGAATTCAAGCGTGTCGATTTTATTACGGAACCCGGAGAATTCTCTGTTCGTGGCGGAATCATAGATGTCTTCTCGTTCTCCAATGACAATCCCTACCGAATTGAGTTTTTTGGAAATGAAGTCGACAGCATTAGAAGTTTTGATGTAGAAACACAACTTTCTATCGAAAAACAAAATAAAATCGCGATAATTCCCAATGTCGAGAACACCTTTTTTCAGGAAAATAGGGAAAGTTTTCTAGATTATATTGACAGTAAAACGATTATTTGCATTCAAAACACCGAATTACTTTTGTCTAAATTAGATAAACTATTTAGCAAAGCAGAGGAAATTTATAAAAACCTGAACGCGACTATAAAACATGTTTCGCCAGAACAATTGTTTGTAAACCAAACCGAGTTTATAAAAAAAGCCTTAGATTTTTCGATTGTAGAGATGGGTTCAAAAGCTGTTTTTAAAACCAAAAAAACATTCGAATTTCATATTCTCCCCCAACCTTCATTCAATAAACAATTCGATTTGCTATTGAATAATTTAAATGACAATCATTTTAACGGGTACAAAAATTATTTGTTTTGTTCTAATGATGCACAGGCAAAACGATTTCATGATATTTTTGAATCATTAGACGAAGCCAATCACGAAAGCATTCGCAAGCAATACCAAACCATAACCTTACCCATATACCAGGGTTTTGTTGACGAGGAAAACCAAATTGCGTGCTACACTGATCATCAAATTTTTGAGCGCTACCACAAATTTAGCATCAAAAATGGCTATTCTAAGAAGCAAACTATTACACTTAAAGAACTCACGACGCTTTCTGTCGGCGACTATGTTACCCACATCGACCACGGAATAGGCCGTTTTGGCGGTTTACAAAAAATACAAGTAGAAGGCAAAACCCAAGAAGCCATTAAACTCGTCTATGCCGATAATGATATCGTGTATGTGAGTATTCACTCGCTGTACAAAATTTCTAAATACAACGGAAAAGACGGTGCGCCTCCTAAAATATACAAACTCGGCTCGAATGCGTGGAAAGTTTTAAAACAAAAAACCAAAGCCAGAGTCAAACATATAGCGTTCAACCTGATTCAATTGTATGCCAAGCGCCGATTGGAAAAAGGATTTCGATATGCCCCTGATAGTTATTTGCAAGCCGAATTAGAAAGTTCTTTTATTTATGAAGATACGCCTGACCAAACCAAATCGACTGCTGAAGTAAAAGCCGATATGGAAAGTGATCGCCCAATGGATCGATTGGTGTGTGGTGATGTAGGTTTCGGAAAAACCGAAGTTGCTATTCGTGCTGCATTCAAAGCGGTAGATAACGGAAAACAAGTCGCTGTTTTGGTTCCAACCACCATTTTAGCCTACCAACATTATAGAACGTTTACAGAGCGTTTGAAAGAAATGCCTGTTTCTGTTGGATACCTCAACCGTTTTAGAACGGCCAAACAAAAAACAGAAACGCTGCAACAATTAGCAGAAGGTAAACTCGATATTGTTATTGGAACGCATCAATTGGTGAACAAAAATGTAGTTTTTAAAAATTTAGGATTGTTGATTGTAGATGAGGAACAGAAATTTGGTGTGAATGTCAAAGACAAACTCAAAACCATTGCTGCCAATGTCGATACCTTGACCTTAACTGCAACACCAATCCCGAGAACCCTTCAGTTTTCTTTAATGGCAGCGAGAGATTTATCAGTAATTACCACGCCACCTCCCAATCGCTATCCTATAGAAACCAATGTCGTTGGGTTTAGTGAAGAGTCTATTCGAGATGCCATTTCCTATGAAATTCAACGTAACGGACAGGTTTTCTTTATCAATAACCGAATAGAAAACATCAAGGAAGTTGCAGGAATGATTCAGCGTTTGGTTCCTGATGCTCGAGTAGGAATTGGTCACGGTCAAATGGAAGGTGCAAAACTCGAAGAATTGATGTTGGCTTTCATGAACGGCGAATTTGATGTATTGGTGGCAACAACTATTATCGAAAGCGGCTTAGATGTACCCAATGCCAACACTATTTTTATAAATAATGCTAATAATTTCGGATTGTCTGATTTGCACCAGATGCGAGGACGCGTCGGTCGTAGCAACAAGAAAGCCTTTTGCTATTTTATTTGCCCGCCGTATTCAGCCATGACTGATGATGCTAGAAAAAGGATTCAGGCTTTGGAACAATTCTCAGAACTAGGGAGTGGTTTCAATATTGCCATGAAAGATTTGGAAATTCGTGGTGCCGGTGATTTATTGGGAGGAGAGCAAAGTGGATTCATCAATGAAATTGGCTTTGATACGTATCAAAAAATCATGAACGAAGCCATCGAAGAACTCAAAGAAAATGAGTTCAAGGAGTTGTATGCCGATGAAGAAAAACCAGAAAAAGAATATGTAAAAGACCTACAAATTGATACTGATTTTGAGTTATTATTTTCTGATGAATACATTAACAATATTTCTGAAAGACTGAATTTGTACAATGAATTAAGCTTGATTAGAGACGAAAACACTTTAACTGTCTTCGAACAAAAACTCATCGACCGCTTTGGACCGTTACCCAAACAAGCTATCTCCTTACTGAATAGCATTAAAATAAAATGGATTGCCACACAAATGGGAATTGAAAAATTAGTGATGAAACAAGGCAAAATGATTTGCTATTTTGTTTCTGACCAACAAAGCGATTATTACACTTCGTCTCAATTTCATAAAGTGTTACAGTTCGTGCAAAAACAACCGCAATTGTGCAAAATGAAAGAAAAACAAACGCCAAATGGGTTACGTTTATTACTGACTTTTGAACATGTAAAATCGATTCGAAAAGCATTGGAATTGATGGAACTATTGGAGAGATAAAGCCTTTTTTTTCAATGCTTCCAGCCTTTAGAAGGCTGGAAGCTTTCTATAAATAATCTATCAAGAGTTCTTCAACATCATCTAAATTTTGATTATTAGAATGATAGTATATAAAATTTTCTTTATCACCAAACATCTCAATTACTCTTTCCCGTTCTAATTTTGTGGTTTTTACGGAAAGAATTGTTCCATATGATGTCCATGGATATTCAATAATAGTATCTGTAAAATGATGATGCACAGGATTGTTATGAATATAAAAAATTAGTTTTTGAAAATAACTCTCGGAATTAACCACCTTTCTTTTAAAGTTCTTTTCAAATAAACTTCCTGTTCTTTTATATCTTTTATTTACAGCTAACGTGTAAGCGTTAAATAAATTTGAAAATTGTTTTGAAGCACTAATTAATTTTGGCTTATCGGTTGAAGAATATTCTAATTTACTTGGGTCTATCTCCGATTTTTCTTTAATATAAACTAAAATATGGAAATGATTTTTCATTAAACACCAAGCATACGTATCGGCAATTGGATTTATATACTTCTCATATAGTCTTAAAAAATGGTTGTAGTTTTCACTTTCAAAAAATAAATCAGTACTATTATTGCCTCTATTATAAATATGATAATAATTACCCTCGAGAATAGGAATCTGCTTCATTTTTATATTATACTTATTTCGAAAGCTTCCAGCCTTTTGAAGGCTGGAAGCTTTGTTTATACTACAACTTCACTATTTTAAAATTGGCCTCTTTTTCATTGAATTTCAATTTAAAAAAGTAGGTTCCATTTGCAAATGAAGCCATGTCCACTTTTGTATCTAAACTATTAACTGCTTTTTGATACAAAAGGCGCCCCTGCGGATTATAGACAAATATTTCTTTTATTTCAGTCTTTGAAGTAATTGCAACAAAACCTTTACTTGGATTTGGATAATACGTAAAATCAATATTGGGTAGAAATGACTTGCTGTTAAGATTCGAAACGCAATCAACATTGGCTTCATAACCTGCCCCAACTTCATATTGGTCAGAAAAAAATTCAAGTGTTAGAGAGCCGTCTATTGCTGACGATTCATATGTTCCAGGAATCGTGGCGCCAGTGAATCCGCCTTGGCTCAAATCGGTTGCCGATGTTGAATTGCCATCATACAAATATAAATAATCGTATTTGTCCTCTAAATCAAAACTAGTAAAAGACAATCTAATTTTTTGATCTGGACTATTTGGAATAATGGTTCTAACATAACTTTCTAAACTTGAATAGTTTCTAGAAACTCCGCCTGTATCTGTGATTGTTACTCCGTTGCAATAATTCGTAGGTGTAACAAGAATAGCATTTCTGCTTGGCGAAATTAAACCAAAATCACAAACAGGGCGAACTTTGATACTATAATGGGTATTAGGCAATAAATTAGTTGCTGTGTAATTAGTTGCTGTTGTTTGAAACCAATTATTTGAACTCGACGAAAATGGTGTAATAGAAACTTCCCAATTAGTAGCACTTCCTATTTCTATCCATGATAGTGTTGCCGAAGTATTGGTAACATTCGTAATTATAATTTCCGATACCGTATTGATACAAGTATTAATACAATCAAAACTCAAGCAACTAGCATTGTTTACTTGAGAAAGCATTTCTGCTGCAGGTTGTGGTCCAAATCCATTAGCCAAATTAATCCCAACACCAGAAACCAAATGACAATAACTCATAATTGTACCGCCACTTTCCGTTGAAGGAATTGGCCCAATAGCACAATTGCCTTCAAAATATTGATCTCCTTTTGAAGGTCCGCAACCATCAATTGCTGTGTTGTCTCCGTTCCAAACACAAGTATGAGTATGAGGCGAACCAAATAAATGACCCAATTCATGAGTAATTACCAAAACGGTCCATGAATAAGTAGGTACAGTATTAAAACTAAAATCAACATCTGAATAACTAAAATTTTCTTCGGTACATAAACCATTTATTGTTGCCGCAACTCCTCCCAAGCTTCCGGAATCTTCTCCTATTAGCTGTCCTAAATCTCCATCAAATACAGGCCTAACTTCATTAAACTTATATAAATAATTAAAAGATTCTTCGCCAATTCCTTCATAAGGATCTTGGGTTGTCCAAATGTAAAGTGATTTTAAAGAAATGCTTATACCATCATTAGTATACAATGTTTGAACATTATTGAATACTGAAGTCATCCAATTTGAAGTAGTTGTTGTGTTACTATTATTGTCTAGAAATAAATTATAATCTATTTCGAAATACATGGTTACACATCTTTGACTGGTAGTTTTTGCATTTCTTTGGGCGTTTAAAATTGGTTTACGAACGCCTTCTTTTGTATGACATTGTAAATTATTTAGCACTTTCAAATCAGCATCAGAATAAATGATATAATCCGATATATTGAACTTTGTAGTTGTTTTTCCTATTACAACGTTTTTAAAACGGTTATTAGAAAAAATGCCATTCATTTCGTCTTTAAAAAAATTGAAAGAGGCAGTAGAATTGGAATCGCCATTTATTATACCTCTATAATGTAAGCCCTGCTCGTAAGAAATTGATTTTGTTTTGTCTGTATCTACGTGAAACCCATCGGCAAACAAATTAACTTTATACAATTGCAGTGTAATTGTTTCCCCTTGGTAAGGAATTTGAACCTCAATGTTTTCGTCTTTATTGGCGATTACTTCCGCTAAAGATTGGGTGTTCAATTTTGCAAGAGTCGCTTTTTTTAGTGTTTTTTGAATAGCACTACTAGGTTTTGTTACTTCAATAGTTAAAGGAGAATAGGTTTTAAAAGTTGTTTTTTGCGAAAGCAATGCATTCACTTTTTTGGAGACTTCATTTTGAGCAAATGCTACAAAAGAAAAGAAAAAGACAAAAATTAATAACCCTTTCTTCATGGTTTTTATTCTAAAAAGAAATCAAATGTAACGAATATTTTTTATCTATTTCTTAAATAAAAAAACTCCAACTTTTCAATTGGAGTTTTCTTTATGATATAAAAAAGGAATTATTTGATAACTAATTTTCTAGTAGCAGTTTTTCCTTCTTCAGTGATTTTTAAGATATAAACACCGCTAATAAGTTTTGAAACGTTTACCACTTGATTAGAAACAGTAGTTTTTATAACTTGTTTTCCTAAAACATCAAATATTGCTACTGATTTTGTTGCACTAGAATTAGATGAAGTAATGAATAAATTACCGTTAGCTACAGGGTTAGGATATACATTTAAGCCTGATATAGCATTTTGCTTTGTATTTAAACCGGAGTTGTTTCTTGGCACAGGTAAAGCGGCTGTAAAATCGTTTTTATTATCATCAGTATCTGTCGCTCCAGCATTATTTCTTTGTGCAGAAGTTGTTGCTGACAAAGCAGTTCCTGTAGGACCGCTACCCTCAAAACCTGCAGTTGGGGTTGTTCCGTATGCAACTTTATCAATAATTTGAGATCCAGTAGGGTTTGGTGTTGTTTCCTGAACAGTACTGCTAACAAGTATAACTTTTCCATTCGATCCACTCATTGCTATACCACTTGGCGTTGGGTCTGTATTTGAAACAACTGCAGGACTTCCATTACTCCCTAAAGTAGCCAATGTAACGCCATCTAAATCTGGAGTAGGTAAAGCTGGAGCACCAGCAACTGTTCCCGCACCTTGTTTTATTAAAAAGTATTTACCTGGTTCTAAAACAAAAGCTGGAAGAGGTGTCATTGCCCAGTTAGTATTAGGCGCAGTCGCAGAAGGTCCATTTTGTGAAGTGTATTGAACACTCCAACCCTCTAAGTTTTGAGGAGTTGTCCCTCTATTATACAACTCGATAAAATCATTTGCAAATGTTGCACCAGTGTTACTACCACCTCCATAAATTTGGCTAATTACTACTTGAGCTTGTGAAGCAGTAGCTACTAAAACAACTGATAATAAAGTGTAAAGTTTTTTCATAATTATAATTTTAAAATATTTAGACAACAAATATATAAAGAATTTTTACTTAAAGATATAAATCAGTGTGAAAAAAACAACAAAAAAAGGTTAAGACTGAATTTTATTAACTATTTTATTATTAATTTTCGTGTAGCACTTGCATCGCCTTCCTTGATTTTTATGATGTAAACTCCTGGAGAAATACTAGAAATATTCAGCTCTCTTGCGCTCAAAGAAGTTTGTAACACTTTTTTCCCTAGAACATCAAAAATGGTGATTTCTTTATTTGCAGTCGTTTTTGAAGTAATGTATATTTTGCCATTACTAACTGGGTTAGGATAAAAACCAAGTCCATCCGCAGTTTCTTGGGGTTTAGGCTGTTGTTTAGCATTGTCCTGAGCAGAAGCTGTCAAGGCAAACAAACATAGGGATAGTGTAAGTATGTAAAAGTAATTTTTTCTCATAAGTACTTGTAATAGTGCAAAGATATGAATATTAATTCAAATATTGAGCCAAAAAAAACCGCCTCAGTTTTGAAGCGGTTAGTTTATAGAATATTAAACTTATTTAATTCTAGTTATTTAATAAATTAACTCCATCAATAACAGCCCATGCGCCTGGAGTTATTGAAGCACCTGTTGCTGTAGTTGAAGTCACAAAAAATCCTTCTGGGAAAGTAACTGTTATAGTTGCATCTTTATATGCAAACGGGTTTGTACCGTCATTAATTTTGATGTCAGTTAATTTAATTTTATTTGCCTTTACTTGTGAAGTATTTGTTCCTTCATCCTGAATTCTTACAGCTGTTGCGCTAGGATTTGTATATCCAGAAATTAAGATATTTGAATAAAATCCATTACCACGACTTTTAAACTGTATAGCATCATATTGTGGGGTATTATCTTCAGTAACTGTGCCAGCAGCTCTTTTTAAAGTAATTCCAGAAATAACTGGCCAAAAATCATTATCCTCGTTTTTAGATTCTATTTCCATACCATAATTTCCAACTCCTGTTTGGTATGCATACCAATTCGTATTTTCTTGTCCTCTCCATCCATCTTGCCAATCAAAAGAGTCATCAGCATTTCCGTAAGAAATTAAGTTTTTTGCACTTACTGTACCACCATAAAATTCAAAACCATCGTCATTCCCTTTATATGAAACTAGATTTTCTAATACAGTACCTGAGCCTACTGCATAAAATGAAAATCCATTTAATTCGCTTGAACCGTCAGCAATTTTTTTACCAGCATATTCAACACGAACAAACTTTAGAGAACCGCTATTATCAGTAGCATTTGAACCTCCATAAGTATAAGCTTTTCCTTCAGATGAAGTAATTCCGTCTTCAGAATTAGCTGATGTCACTTTTTTTGAACCAACTATAGGAGCATCACCATAAATGATTATACCTCCCCAAGAACCCGCAACCTTTGTTGCATGAGTACAAACAATTGGTTCAGCAGCTGTACCATTCATTATTATTTTTCCGCCTTTTTCTACTAAAATTGCATCAAAAGAACTTCCTGAAGCCGTATTCGCAGTTATTACTGAACCTGCATCAACTGTTAAAGTAACACCTGATTTTACTTTCAATACTCCTTCTAAAGTATAATTTCCTTTGATTAAAGTTTTACTAACAGTTACATCTCCTGTTAATTCGCCGCTATCTACAGGAGGAGTAACTACTGGCGTTGTTTCATCATCATCTGAAGTACAACTTGCAAATAATAATCCTACGATTGCTAAACTAAATACTAATTTTTTCATTGTGTGTGTGTTTAAATTATTTGACGCAAAAGTAAATTCGTAACTATTGAAAAGTGTTATCAATATATTATTAAAAATTTATGTTAACTTAAATGTTGAGTTAAGCTAATGTTATGCAAAAACTTTAATCTAACATTAATTTTAAATTCTAAAACGTGTAGTTAACACCAAGAGAAAAACCTGTTCCTCTTTTAAAATCTCTCACGGTTAAGTCGGTTTCGTTTATTACTTGTTTACTATTGTTTCCTAGTACTCTTTTGAATGAGGGATTTAAAATATTGTCTACAGCAAATTTTAAATTAATGTTTTTCGATAAATTACTAATCCAAATAAAATCAAGTTTATTAAAAGGTTTTTCATAAATATGATCCAATCCAGCAGTTCCTACTGAGAAAATTCTTTCTCCTGCAACACCATAAACTAAAGAAATTGAATTCTTCATGTCTTGATTGAATTCAAAATCATACTTTAAATCTGAATTTATAAGCCAATTTGAAGCCCCTTGTAATGCTCTTGACGAATTGTTTTCTAAAGGATTTTTTAATAAATCAACATCAACTTTAGTATTCATTACTGAGGTATTAAATCCCCAAGATATGTTTTTTAAGTATGGTGAAATTCTTTTTAGGTCTAACAAAAATTCTAATTCCGCTCCGTACAAAAGGGCTTCTTTAGAATTTTGATATGTAGTAATTTGACCCCCGCTACTTGCAGTAGGTATAAAAATTCTTTCAATCGGATTTGTAATTTGTTTCCCAAAAATACCAAACACAACCATTTCATTCGTTTTAGGAAACAACTCAAATTTTAAATCAAAATTGGTATTATTACTATTATCTAAATTTGGATTTCCAATTTCTACCGTTCCATCAGGATTGATGTATTGTATAGGCATTATTTCAATTGATATGGGTCTTGTAAGTGTTCTTGAAGCAGCAAAACGAATGTTGCTTTTTTCATTTAAAGCATATTTTGCATTTAACGAAGGCAATAATTCTGTTTTGTTTTTTTCGATTTTTCTAAATTTAGCAGTTGCTGCATCAGTAGTAAATCTATATTTTATTTCTCTCAAGGTTTGTTCGGTTCTTAAACCTCCGTTTATTTCAAGTTTAGAACCAATAGTAAAAAACACATTAGCATAGGCTGCATTATTGTTGTTATAAAGTTTGGTTTTATAATCAGCTGTAGATTCTTCGGTAAAATTTATTAATCCAGAGTTCACATTTGTATTAATAAGTGAACTCGGCGAATTAATATCTATTGTAAATAAACCCAACGGAATGAATGGCCTTCCGAAAACAAATCGATAAGACGAAACTTCTTCATTGCTTAACATATTATAACCAACAGATAGTTTATTTGATTTCCCGTTTTCTTTTACATTAAACTTTAAATTGTACTCTAACATTCCTGAAAAAAAGCGATCTCCTGATATGTCTAAAAATTGACGAATTAAATTGTTACCACCAATTGTAAAATTGGTTTGAGTATCATTTATTTTCTCACCTCTTAAAAACTTTCTATCCGGTTGACCAAAAGTTGTTTTAGCAAATGAAAAACCGCCTTTTATTGCATTATTACCGTCTTCAGTTAAGTTGTAGTTTGCTAAAATCTGATTGTTCCAATATTTAGATTCTTCAAATTTATTTTCACGTATAAAAAGGTTTTCTAAAGCGGATGAATTATTAATATCTCCTAATTGATCTTGAATTACACTTGAGGTAGATCGTAAGAAAAAGGAATTTAAAGCTAAGCCAAATCTTTTTGATTTGTATTTAACTCCAGCTAAACCTGAAAATGTGGTGTTATAGCTGTATTTAGAAGTAAAGAGATTATTATCATAGTCTCCTTGGTTTAATAAAAATGTGCGGTCTACTCCTTTTTGAATTTGATATTTATTATCTCCGTTTATAGAAAAGATATAAGTTATATTCTTTTCATCTTTTAAATTAAACTTTTCAGTGTGTAAAAAACCAACACTGTTGTTTATAGGACTACTTGTATTTATAACATCCCATGAGTTTTGACCACTTGTTTCATTATGTTGCCCAGCTGTTAATATTTTACTTGCAGGGAAATTTCCAAATGCCGATGGTAAAGCTCTATCTTTTCCTAACAAACCAAAAAATCCTTGAGTGGAGTTTGCATCTTTAGAAAGTAAAAAATCAACACCATTGTTATTAGTTGTATATCCAAAACCTGTTGAAATTTTAGTAACACTGGCTCGTGGTTGACTCGTTTCAATATTAATTGTAGCACCTGCAAAATCACCAGGAATATTAGGATTAAACGTTTTATATACATTTAAAACACCTACAATATCAGTTGGAAATAAATCTAAAGGAACTATTTTTTTAAAAGGGCTACTAGAAGGCGCTTGCAAATCGTTAATCAACAAATTATTATATCTTTCTTCTAAACCTCGAACAAATAAACCTCTTGATTCTACTTTAGAAATTCCAGTAATTTTTGTTAAACCACTTTCAACATTGCTTACTCCTTTTCTTGCCATTTCCTGCGCACCAATACTTTGTTTAATTTCTACCGCTTTTTTTTGGTCTAACAACAGTGCAGTTTCTTTTTCGCGACTTCCTCCATTCGATTTAATTACAACATCCTGTAATTTATAACCTCCTGAACCCATTGCTTTATTAATATTTACTTTTTCTCCTGCTGCTACGGTAACAGGAACTTCAATATTGTCATAACCAAGAAAACTAAAAACAAGGGTGATACTTCCTGGATTTACGCTTATTGTATATTTCCCTTTCTCATCTGATGTTACTCCTGTAGAAGTATTTTTAATTACTACATTAGCAAAAGGTAATGGGGCATTGTTAGCTTCTTTATCAGTAATTGTTCCGTAAATTGTTCCTTTAGTTTGTGCATTTGCTAAAGAGCAAATAATCAGAATTGTAAATAAAAAGTTAAATTTCATGTAAAGGGTGTTTAAATTTTTTGCAAACTTACACCTGTAAAGTTAAGTTGATGTTACTTGCTTGTTACTATTAAGTTTCTTTATTATTACGGAATTGTTAAGAGATTAAATTAGCGTAAAAAAGTTTGTTAGTATTGTTTTATCTTTACTTTTACATTCGAAATCAATCAATTTTGCAATCATGAAGAAAAAAGACATTACCATTTTATTAGTTGATGACGAACAAGATATTCTTGAAATTGTAGGATATAATTTAAGTCAAGAAGGGTATAAAATTGTTACTGCAGTAAACGGTAAAGATGCTATAGCAAAAGCTAAAAAAGAGTTACCTCATCTTATTATAATGGATGTTATGATGCCCGAAATGGACGGTATGGAAGCCTGCGAAGCTATTAGAAAAATCCCTGAATTAAGTCAAGTTATTATTACTTTTCTAACTGCAAGAAGCGAAGACTATTCGCAAGTGGCTGGTTTTGATGCTGGTGCGGATGATTACATTACTAAACCTATAAAACCAAAATTATTGGTTAGTAAAGTTAAAGCCTTATTGAGACGTCTTAAAGAAGATGAAAAGGTAAACTCTGAAACCCTAAATGTGGGCGGAATAGAAATAAATCGAGAAGAATATAAAATTAAAAAGGACGATATCGAAATTGTTTTACCAAGAAAAGAATTTGAATTGTTTTATTTGTTAGCTTCTAAACCTGGAAAAGTTTTTAAAAGAGAAGAAATTCTTGATAAAGTTTGGGGTAATGAAGTAATTGTTGGAGGAAGAACGATAGACGTTCATATCCGAAAATTAAGAGAAAAAATTGGCGATGATTTTTTCAAAACCATAAAAGGTGTAGGATACAAGTTTGAAGTTTAAATGACAATAAGTTTTAAAAAAACATACAAGTTTGCAGTAGTTTCTTCTTTATACATTACTCTTTTTTCGAGTGGTTTGGTGGCGCTATTAACCTATTTTTTCTTCGAATTTTCGTTGCTGTTTACATTCTGTTTTGCAATGGCTATAGCCACTTTTTCGTTTTTTGTAATGCAATACCGCGTAGAACATTTCATCTATAGAAGAGTAAAAAAGATTTACGATGATGTTTCGTTACTAGAATCCTCCAACTTTAGAAATCAGCCCATAACCACAGATATGGCAACCCTTACTAGAGAAGTTAAGAAATTTGCCACGGATAAAAAACTTGAAATAGAAATGCTTAAAGTACGTGAAGAGTACCGTCGCGAATTTTTAGGCAATGTTTCCCACGAACTTAAAACGCCTCTATTTACTGTTCAAGGATACATCTCTACGCTATTAGATGGAGGAATAAATGATAAAAACATTAGAAAAAAATATTTAGAACGCGCAGAAAAAGGAGTTGAGCGTTTAATTTATATCGTCCAAGATTTAGATATGATTACTAAACTTGAAGCAGGTGATTTAAATATTGAAATGGTTCCGTTTAACATGGTAAGTTTAGTTCAAAATGTTTTTGACTTACTAGAAATGGAGGCTTCCAAAAAAGACATTTTACTCTTGTTCGACATGAAATACAACAAACCTATAATGGTTATTGGTGATCGGGAAAAAATAGAACAAGTGGTAATTAATTTAGTTGTAAATTCTATAAAATATGGTAAAGAAAAAGGCTCAACCGAAGTTAGTATAGAAAACCTTACCGATGATAAAGTTATAGTTCGGGTAAAAGACAATGGAGAGGGCATTGAAGCCAAAAACATTCCTCGCCTTTTTGAACGGTTTTTCAGAGTCGACAAAAGCGGTGCGAGAAGTCAAGGTGGTTCAGGACTAGGACTTTCAATTGTAAAACATATTATAGAAGCCCATCAGGAACGCATTTATATAGAAAGCGAATTTGGGGTTGGTTCAGAGTTTTCCTTCACTCTTAAAAAGGCAAAATAAATTCTTCCAATGAATGGGTTTTTCTTCTATTTGTAATCCTTTATAAACTAATGTTTGCGACACATCCTCTATTGTAAAATCGTCTTGCTTTGCATAAGGAACCAAACCTGTTTTTTTTAATTTTCGGGCTAAATACTCCTGTTCATATTGCCCCGGAGTAGGAATAAAAAAAGCTTTTTTTCTTAGCTTTGCTAAATCCATAATGGTGGTATATCCTGATCGGCAAAGCACTACTTTACTTTCATTAAAAGCTTGTTCTAATTCATTAGATGTCATGAAGTTATAATACAATATATTTCCTACCTGTTCTTTAGCTTGAACACTTTCTACTTTACCTTTTATAAAAATTACTCTTTCTTTATAATCTAACAATTTTTTCGATAAAATTTCTTCAAGCATGCCACGTTGAGGATCAGGACCTGATAAAATTACCATTAAATCATATTGTATTGGACACTCTTTTTTTTCAAAACGGCTCAAAGGTCCTATATACTTTACCTTAAAATATTCTTTTTTCAAATGACCTAATTTTCCGGTTAAGTTTGGTTCCTCTTCAAAATCAGGCACCCAACATTCGTCAAATTTATCAATAGCTTGTTGATGTAACATACTTGTTAGCCAGGTTGTATTGCCTGTTAAAACATTCAATTGATGCGTAATAAAAACCGATTGTACTTTTTTATTAAAAACTCCTAACCTATTGTCTGAGATGATTCCGGTTAAATTATATTCTTTTACCCATTTTTTCACCATTTTTTTTTCGACTAAAATGGCTTCTATCATTTTTGGAGTGTTTTTAAGCATTTTCCATTTAAAATTGGCGCCATTTTTAGCATATTCTATTTCGTATGAAGGCAATTCTAAGGCTTGAAGATGGGGAAATTCTTTTCGTAACATAGCTAGCGCCACTCCATCTGAAGCAATTATTGGGGTAAATCCATTTTCTCCCAATGCTTTTATAATAGGAATACAACGTGTAGCATGACCTAAACCCCAGTTTAGTGGAGCGACTAAAATATTTTTAGAAGGTATTGGTAAATTCATTTTTTTGTAATGCGTCTATTTTTAAAACTGCAAGATAAAAACATTTCTAGTCTTGTATATTTCCTTAATTTTGTGAAAACATTAAATTAAATCGTGGGAAGTAAAAATAAGTTAAAAAGATTCAAGGAAAACGAAACATTCGAAAATGTTTTTCAACCAACAAGAGAGGAAGTGGTATCGGGTGCTTTTCCGCTGAAAGGAAAATGGAATGCTGAATTTTTCAAAAATAACAATCCTTTAGTTTTAGAATTGGGTTGTGGTAAAGGAGAATACTCTGTTGGTTTAGCCGAAAAATATCCTGATAAAAATTTTATTGGAATTGATATCAAAGGAGCGCGATTCTGGCGTGGAGCAAAAACTGCTGTTGATGACGGTTTGCATAACGTAGCTTTTATAAGAACTCAAATAGAATTGATTGATTACATTTTTGCCGAAAATGAAGTCGATGAAATTTGGATCACTTTTCCCGACCCACAAATTAAATACAAGCGAACCAAACACCGAATGACCAATTCAGAGTTTTTGCAATTGTATAAAAAAATTTTAAAACCTGAAGGAATCATGAACCTCAAAACCGATAGCGAATTCATGCATGGCTATACACTAGGAGTGCTTCACGGAGAAGGTCATGAGGTTTTATACGCCAATCATAATGTGTATGTAAATGAAGGGGCTCCTAATGAAGTAACGGCTATTCAGACGTTTTATGAAAAACAATATTTGCAAATCAACAAAGCGATAACATACATTCGTTTTAAAATTAAGTAGAATGAATTTTGTTTTGCCGCTCATTTTCGGATTTATTTCAGCTGCCATTGGCATAGCTCTTCCTGGGCTAATCAATATGACAGCTGCCAAAGTGAGTATTCGCGACGGACGAGAACGAGCAATGCTTTTTATCTCTGGAGCGGTAATCATCATTTTTTTTCAAACCTTAACGGCTATTCTTTTTGCTCGTTTTATAGATTCTAGGCCTGATGTGGTTATCTTACTAAGAGAAATTGGGTTTGCTATCTTCTTGTTTTTAACCATTTATTTTTTGGTACTTGCAAAAAAGCCAAAAATTAAAAAAGAAGAAATTAAAATGCGAAGCAAAACGAATCGTTTTTTTCTTGGTATGTTACTCTCGGCGCTAAACTTTTTCCCTGTTCCTTATTATGTTTTTGTCACTATCACTTTATCGTCTTATCGTCTTTTTCTTTTCGAAAGAACTTCTATTTTTTTATTCCTTGTGGGTGTACTCTTAGGTTCTTTCATGCTGTTTTATTACTACATTGCTTTTTTTAAAAAAATTGAAAATAAAACCGATTTTTTCTTCAAAAACATGAATAAAATTATAGGGTCAATTACAGGAGTCATTGCATTGGTCACTTTATTTAATATCATTAAATATTATTATTAAAAAAATTTGGAAGTTAATTTTTTTGAAAGAGTATACGCGGTTGCCAGACAAATTCCTTACGGAAAAGTAACTTCTTATGGAGCTATTGCCAAAGTTTTAGGAACTGCTCGTTCGGCAAGAATGGTAGGTTGGGCCATGAATGCTTGTCATAATCTCGAGGACGTTCCTGCGCATCGTGTGGTAAACAGAAACGGATTATTGACAGGAAAACATCATTTTGACGGCACTAACTTGATGCAACAACTTCTAGAAAACGAAGGTATTACAGTTATAAACAACCAGATTGTAGATTTTGAGAAGCATTTTTGGGAGCCAGAACTGATTCCTTAATTTACTTATTCTTTATCCTCGTTTTCTATAACCTTTATAATGTCTTTTATTTGTTCTACTCCTATTCTTTTGGCTTTTATGGTTTTATTTTTATCTAGCAGGTAGATAACAGGTGTCGAATAAATATCGTATTTTGTTTTCAAATCGGTATAATGTGCTCCATCATAAACATTAATCCAATCTAGCTTTTTCTCAGCAACATATTTTTTATATTTTTCAATATCATGTTGGGTATAAACGCCAAATACTTTTACATTCTTATTTTCCTTGAGTAAATCATGATATACTTCTAGCAATTTCGGAATTTCTGTTTGGCAATGCCCACAATCGACATCCCAAAAAACAAGAATTAGAAAATCAGCTTGTACCGAATGTAATCTTAAAAACGTTTTCTGTATTTCGGCGTTATTGGCATAAAATATTTTTGTGGCTTCCTCACTTGTTTTTGCCGATTCAAAACCCATTTTAGCAATTTTATCGCCTTCTTCTATTGGAATCATAGGAATGTCGGGAGCAATTTTTCCTAATAAAATAGGTCTTAAAAGATCGGCACGGTTAATTATATTTTTTACAATATTGTCGTCATTATAAAGTTCATTGGCTTTGCCCGTTTTGAAATAAGTATCAGAAATATGCACAAATACTTTATCAAAACCCATTAGTTTTGAAGTTTCATAAGTAGAAGTAAAATGAGCCAATAGTAACTTGTACATGATGCTATTTGGAGCTGTTTTACTCAAAATTCGGTCAACGGCAACACTAACAGAGTCTGGATGTATGGTTACTAGATTTTCAAAATAGCGTTTCAATTTAGGCGCAAAAAATGGAGAACGTATTAACCCGTCATTTTTAAAATCGACGTTGTCCCAATAATGGTTTTTATAATAATTAAAAACGGCAACACTATCAGGTCTGCCATTTGAAGCTTTAGGGATTTCTTTAAGGACTTTTTCAATTTTTAAATTAAGTACTTCACCTATAAAAGTTCCTTTATTTTGTTCATAAAAATGCTCTTCATAAGCAACAATATTGTCGTTTAATTTTTTTTGTTTTGAAGTCATAAAAGCAGTAGAGTCTGCCTTTGTCATGCCTTTGGTTTTAATTTTCAAATCGTTAAATTCTTTTTTTTGAGTATTGATGTATTTTATATATTCAAAAAAATCATTTTCACGTTTAGAAGTTGGGCTACTTAAATCAGAAGAGGCATTATTAAAAAGATCACTGTTTAAAGTCATTATTTGATTTTCATCATCTATATAAAAATCAAAATAGATTGATTTGGCTTGACTTACTAAGGAATAAACTCCTTTTTCTAATTTCTTTTTCCCTTTAAAAATAATTTTCCCATTCTTTATATTCTTGCACGTATCGGCAATCATGTTTTTATCAAATTGATAAAAAGTAAGATAAACTAGAGTATCATTGCAATTCTTTAAATTAATTTTAATTTCATGTCCTTCTTGCGCATGAATGGAGGAAGAAAACAATACAATAAAAAAAGATAAAAGTAATTTTCTCATAATTGAACTAGTATTTTCAAAAAATAAATAATTTTCAAAAATAGAGTAAAATTTAAAATTGAACAACATCGTTTTATTTCATTTAACATTAATAACATTTTGATTTCTTTAACTGTTATTTCAAAAGAATTCGTATTATCTTTGCAATCTAAAATAAGTCTTAATTAAGACAAGAATCAGGTTATGAAAATAGAAAAGAAAGACATTCTTAAAGCTTTAGAAACAATTACTGTTGCTGGCGAAGGGAAAAATATGATTGAAAGTGGTGCTGTCACTAATGTAGTTACATTTGCAGATGAAGTGATAGTTGATTTAGTTTTATCAACACCAGCCATGCACATCAAAAAAAGAGCTGAAGACGATATTAGAAAAACGATTCAGGACTTAGTATATGCTGATGCAAAAGTAAAAGTAAATATTAAAATCGAAGCGGCTCCAAAAACTACTACAGATGCGAATACCATTAAAGGAAAAAATATTCCTGGAATAAAAAACATTATCGCAGTAGCCTCAGGAAAAGGTGGTGTAGGAAAATCTACAGTAACAGCAAATTTAGCAGTAACTTTAGCTAAAATGGGTTTTTCAGTAGGTATTTTAGATGCTGATATTTACGGGCCGTCTATGCCCATTATGTTTGATGTAGAGTCTGCAAAACCAGTTTCGGTTGCTGTTGACGGAAAATCAAAAATGAAACCAGTAGAAAGTTACGGCATAAAAATACTTTCCATAGGTTTTTTTACAGCTCCTAGTCAGGCAGTAATTTGGCGTGGTCCAATGGCTTCAAAAGCATTAAATCAAATGATTTTTGATGCCGATTGGGGCGAACTGGATTTTATGTTATTAGACTTACCTCCAGGCACGGGCGATATTCATCTATCTATAGTACAATCGTTACCAATTACTGGCGTTGTAGTTGTTAGTACACCTCAAGCAGTAGCTTTAGCCGATGCTAAAAAAGGGGTTTCTATGTTTATGTCAGAAGCCATAAATGTTCCCGTTCTTGGAATTATAGAAAACATGGCCTATTTTACCCCAGAGGAATTGCCAAGCAATAAATATTATATTTTTGGCAAAGAAGGCGCTAAAAATTTAGCAGAAGATTTACAAGTACCTTTCTTAGGAGAAGTTCCTATTGTTCAATCCATTCGTGAAGCGGGAGATTACGGACGCCCTGCAGCTATGCAAACTGGTTCAGTAATTGAAACCGTTTTTGAAGAAATTACTCGAAATGTGGTTCAGGAAGTAGTGAGCAGAAACGAGAATTTGCCTCCTACAGAAGCAGTAAAAATAACTACAATGGCTGGTTGTTCAGCTGTTAAAGGTAAAAAATAGATTGTAAAGGAATTTACTTTTAAAGATAATCCAACAATCAAAAAATACTAAAATCGAATACCATGACAACAGAAGAATTAACAAGTAACGTACTGAAAGCACTAGACGAAATTAGACCTTTTTTAAATTCTGATGGAGGAGACATTTCACTCATTTCTATAGAAGACAACAAACATGTAAAAGTGCGTCTAGAAGGGGCTTGTACCAGTTGTAGTGTAAACCAAATGACACTTAGGGCTGGGGTTGAAACTACTATAAAAAAGTTTGCTCCACAAATAGAAACTGTTGTCAATATTCTTTAAAAACAATCCTAACTTAAATACAAAACATTCAAGATGATAACAATCGTTAGCAGCTTAAAGTAAACATTATGGACGTATTAATAAAAATAAAAGATAGAGAAGGAGTAATTCATGAATTGCAAGCACCAACAGATATGGCAATGAATATCATGGAATTGTGCAAAGCCTATGAGCTTCCCGTTGAGGGCACTTGTGGTGGTATGGCCATGTGTGCTTCGTGTCAGTGCTATGTATTAAATGATGTTTCACTTCCTGAAATGGGAGAAGATGAGGAAGCCATGCTTTCAGAAGCTTTTTATGTAAAACCCAATAGCAGACTTGGATGCCAAATTCCAATAACAGAAAGTTTAGAAGGATTAGAGTTAGAGTTGGCTCCTGAAAATTAAAAAAAAGCTATCATAGTGTAAATTATTTTGGGTTAAAATTTCTAATCGAATACTTAAAGAAAAGCTTCTCTTTTTAGAGAGGCTTTTTTTATTGAGTTTATGTTCTTTCATTAAAATAAAATAGCTCGCTCTTTTTTCCTATATTTGAAGTAATTAAGTTACATCGATTTCGGTCCATTTTCTATTCATTCAACGAAATTAGAGATGTATTTACCCAAATAACATACAAAATAATCAATGTGCTGAAAATCAAAAATTTGCTAATTAGTATTATTTGTATAGCATTTACTTCTTGTAACACTAATGACAAATCTTTAGCTCTAAACATTGCTTCTAGTAAAGATTCAGAATCTATAAATTCTAAAATCCTCACAAAACAAACCGCAACACCTTTAGATTCTAGTAAAAATATCAACTCAAAATATTTTGTCGAGCAATTAGACAATACTAAGGGATTATCAAACAGTTCTGTAAACTCCATTTTTCAGGATTCTGAGAATTTAATTTGGATAGGAACTTGGGATGGATTAAACCGCTATGATGGTAATAATTTTAAAATTTTCAGACCTGAATTAGACAATCAAAATAGTTTAAGCAATCAGGTAATACTTAAAATTGAGGAAGACTGTTCGGGTAAGATTTGGATAGTAACTATGCATGGAATCAATCGATATGATAAAAAAACAGATTCCTTTAAACGATATTATTTTACAAGAAAAAACAAACCCCCATTATCAGAATCAGAATTCAACATCGCTCTTGATGCTTCAAAAACAGTGTTTTGTGCGGTAAAAGATTGGGGAATAGGCTACTTTAATGGAGAGCGTTTTCAATTATTAAAAATTAAAAACCTTTCTACAAAAGCCGTTAAAAAAATGGAATTTACCTCAACTGGCGAATTGCTTGTCTTATTTGAAAACAATGAGCTCTACTCTTTGTCATTTAGAACAAAAAATAATGGTGAAAAATATATTTCTAAAGCGGAAATGATTTCTAACAAAATTCAAACATTTAGAACAATTTCCAATAAAAAAGCTTGTTTGATATCAATAGATGGGAATGTTATTTTTTATTCCTTATCTGATAAAAAAAGCCAATCTATTCTTGATAAAAAAGTGGAGGACATCATTGGGGATATCTCCGAAGGACTTGTTTTCTATAGTAAATCAGGATATTTTATTTTAGATGATGCGGGAAATACCATAAGTAATTCATGGATGAAATATCTAAACAATCAAAAAATTACCACTTTAATTCAAGGAAATGAAAATATAATTTGGACAGGAACTGATGGAGATGGTATTTTTAAAATGTATCCGCTTAAAAAATCATTCAACCTAATTTCAAACAAACAACTCCCAGAGTTAGACGGTGGAATTGTTAGAGCCTTTTTAGAGGTAGATGAAAATTCTTTTTTGGTTGGTACAAAAGGAAAAGGATTGTTTCGATTTCCATCAAATTTCTATAAAAATCCTGAGAAACCTTTACAATACGAAACCTTTAATGAAAGTAACAGCTCTATTAATAATGCAGTGTATGCTTTATGCAAAGGTCAAAACGGTCTAATTTTTATTGGTTCTGATGGAAATGGAATTACGATTTTCGATACAAAAAAGTCAAAAATCGTTGATTGGAAAACCATCGAAGGAAATGAAAAATGTGATTATTTTAAATCTACTTATACCATTTCGCAAGATAATAAGGGTTTCATTTGGCTTGGAACTAATGGCTATGGCATGATTCGTTGCAAAATTGAACGTTCAGGAGAAAAACTAAAAGTAACCGAATTCAAGAGATATCTCGCAGATGATAATCAAGTAGCATCCTTAAGTAGCAATATTATTTTTTCTATAGTTCCAAGGAATGAAAACCAACTTTGGATTGGCACAAGACTAGGCGGATTAAATCTGTTTGATAAAAAATCAGAGCTATTTCAAACCTATAAAAATATAAGCAATGATTCTGAAAGTTTATCCAACAACGACATACTTTGTCTCCATACCGATACCTTAAATAGACTTTGGATAGGCACCAGCTTTGGTTTGAATTTGCTAGAAGATTTAAAAAGCAACGGAAAAGCAGTATTTAAAAGTTTTACCGTTAAAGACGGATTGCCTAATAATACCATTCACGGAATTGTCACTGATAAAAAATCTAATTTATGGATAAGCACCAATTTTGGATTATCAAATTTTAATCTTAGAAAATATAAATTTATTAATTATACCAAAAATGAAGGACTACAAAATAACGAATTTGCTGACGGAGCATTTTATCGAGATTTTAAATCCGACTTTATTTTTATGGGGGGAATAAAAGGATTTAACTATTTTCTACCTGAAAAAATTAAGGAATCATCTATTATTCCGGACTTGCTCATAAATAAAATTAGTGGACAAAACCAAACCATTCCTTATTATCAAGGATTAGTAATTACTCCTACAGCCAGCACTTATCCTTCGATTGTTTTAAATTACAATCAAAACTTTTTTGATATAGAACTTGCTGCTTTAACCTATTTCAATAGCGAAAAATGCAAGTATGCGTATCAATTAACGAATTTTGATAAAAATTGGAATTTCATCAACAACAGAAGAACTATTTCCTTCACTAACGTTCCGAAAGGAAATTATTCTTTGTGGATAAAATGGTCTAATAGCGACGGTATTTGGAGCAAACCCGTTCATGCTGTTGATATTCGTATTAAGCCCGTCTTTTGGCAGTCTAATCTTGCTATAGCAATCTATTTTGCATTGATTGTGCTTTTTATATTATTTGTTTTGAGCTATTACAAAAAACGAGAATCCTTGAGCCAAAATATACTTTTCAGAAAAAGAGAAGAAGAACTTCATGAAAACAGACTTACCTTCTTTACAAATATTGCTCATGAATTTCAAACACCTTTAACTTTAATTGTTGGTCCTATACAAAAATTAGCTGAAACTTCGAATCTTAGCGAAAGAAACCAGAAATTCATTCACATGATTCAACGTAATTCGTCCAGATTATTATTCTTAACCCAACAATTACTAGAATTTAGAAAGGCCGAATACGATTATTTAGAAGTTACGGCAAGAGAATTTGACATGGTAAACTTAGTCGAACAAATCGCTGAACTATTTGACGAATGGGCATTAGATAAAAATATTAATTACAATCTTGATATTCCATCTACATTGCCTGGGTGGTTTGACAAAGATAAAATTGAGAAAATAGTTTTTAATTTGATGTCAAATGCTTTTAAATATACTCCTGTAAATGGAAGAATTAATCTTAAATTCAGCATTGAATACAAAGCTGTAAAAACATTAAACATTACCATCGTCAATACTGGAAAGGGAATACCAAAAGAAAAAATGGAATCTTTATTTGATCGATTTTTCTTGTCAGACACTAATAGAGCATTAGATAACGATATGTTTAGAACGGGTATTGGGCTTGCTTATACTAAAAAACTAGTTACTGTATTAAGAGGAGAGATATTGGTTTCGAGTATTCCTAACAAAGAAACGATTTTTACTATTTTGGTTCCTTGTGGCGAAGAATCATTTAGCGAAAAAGAAATGGATGCTGAGATAAGTCCTATTTTAATTTCTCATCATCTTAAAAATATTCTTGAAGAAATTCCTACTAAATCTGATGAAACTCCAAATAAAATTTCATCACTAGAAGTATTAGAAGACAATCGTAAAACGATATTAATTGTAGAAGACGAGAAGGAAATTCACCTATTCCTTAATGATTTATTAGATGAGAAATACAAAATTATGACGGCATACAATGGTTTAGAAGCCTTAGAAATTATTGAAAATCAGATTCCTGATATTATCATTAGTGATGTAATGATGCCCATTATGGATGGCGTAGAACTTTGTAAAAAGATAAAAACCAACATTAAAACTTGCCATATCCCTTTTATTATGCTTACTGCAAAAGATTCTGTTGTACATCGAATTGAAGGTCTGGAAAGTGGTGCTAATTCCTACATTCCTAAACCCTTTTATCCCGACCATTTACTAGTAAGAATTCAAAAACTGCTGGAAGAAAAAGAACTAATTTTAAAACACTTCACCCAAGATACATTGGTCGAAAACATTGCTACTCTTCCTATAAATAATGAAGAAAAAGATTTTATAAAAAAAATAATTGAAATTATCCGCAAAAATATAATTAACGAAAATCTTCAAAGCTTATTTATCGAAAAAGAATTAGGCATCAGTAATTCACAATTGTACCGAAAAACCAAGCAAATTTTTGGTTTAACTCCTGGAGATTTAATCCGAACAATTCGTTTAAAACATGCCGCAGAACTTTTACGTAAAAATATATTTACAGTTTCTGAGGTTTGCTATCAATCCGGCTTTAACAATCGTTCCTATTTCTATCGTGAATTTAAAAAAATGTATGCCACAACTCCTAAAAACTATCAACTTAAATACATTTTAAAGAATTAATTTTTTTTAAAACATTGTAAATCAATGCTATTATTTCTAGTGTACACTTTTGATGAAATAGTGTACACTTTCTTTATACTCTTCAATTACTTTTATTGACAGATTACTACAACGATATATTAACCTATTAATCTTACGTAAAATATGAGCAAATTGTACCTAAATAGTAATGATTTTAAAAACTTAAAATGAAAAATAGTATTATATATAAATTAGTTTTTCTGTTAAGCCTCTTTATTGGAGCTATAATCAATGCTCAAACCGTTAAGGGTACTGTTTCAGACAGCAATGGTCCGCTGCCGCAAGTAAATGTTTCTGTTAAAGGTACTAGTACAAGCACCGCTACCGACTTTGAAGGAAATTTTACAATTAACAATTTAGATGCAAATGCTGTTTTAATTTTTAGTTTTACTGGATATCAAAATCAAGAAGTTGCAGTTTTAGGCAAAACAAATTTACTCATTACTCTAAAAGAGGATATGAAATCTTTAGAAGAAGTTGTTGTAGTAGGTTATAGTACACAAAAAAAGAGCAGTGTAACTGGGGCTATCTCTACGGTGAATTTAGAAACTCTAAGTAAATCTGTTTCTCCTTTTATATCGCAATCGCTACAAGGCTTGGCTGCTGGTGTAGCTGTTACTTCAAATACTGGAGCTCCTGGAGAAGGAGCTAGAATCAGAATTAGAGGAGTTGGATCAATAACTGGTAACAATGCCCCAATATACATTGTAGATGGCGTTCAGACTCAAAACGCAATGGACTTTCTATCTCCTGAAGACATTGAAAATATCAGTGTACTTAAAGACGCTGCAACTGCCGCAATATATGGCTCAAGAGCTAATAATGGCGTGGTGCTTATAACTACTAAGAAAGGTAAAAAAGGACAAGCAGCTAAAATTACATATAGTTCTATTTTCGGTGTACAATCACACGGCAAGTTAACTAAAATGGCTAGTACTGAGGATTATGTAAAAATATTCAATGAAGCAGCCGATAATGATAACGCACTATTGCCAGTCGAGCAGGCTATTTTGTACAGAAAAAAGATTTCTCCAGAATTAGCTGCGACTTTGCCTAATGTAGACCATTTGTCTTCTGTTTTTAGAAATGCAGCGATGCAACAACATCATTTAGGAGTAAGTTTTGGTACTGAAAAAACTACGGTTAATCTTTCAGGAGGTTATTTCAATCAAGACGGAATACTGTTGAATAGTTCTTATAAAAGAATAAATGGTAAAATTGGTTTAAATACCGAGGTAAAAGATTGGTTGAATATTGGAATCAATTTAAATGTTTTTAATGATAAGAATCAAATAGTAGGAAGTTCAGGAGATGGTTTTGGTGGAAATGGAGGAAGTGCTATTCGTTATGCTTTTTTTAGAACTCCTGCAATTCCTACTTATGGCGCAGATGGTAGTTATCTTGATTTACCAGAAAACTCAAACTTTTTTGGAGATGGGTATAATCCTGTTGGATTACTAGAGAATACTGACAATGTCAGAATAAATAATGGTGTTTTTGGAGATGTTAATTTCAAAATCAATTTTACTAAAGATTTATTTCTAGTTTCTACTTTTGGTTTAGACCGATCGAATTCTAAACAAAATAGATTCAATAAAACTTGGGGAACTAGAAACAGAATAAACAACCCTAATTCACTTACGGTTTCTAGCAATTTGATATCTAATTTATCATCAAGCAACGTATTGAATTTCAAACATGTTTTCAATGAAAACCATCATTTTAATGCGTTAATCGGAACAGAGAGAATTGATGATAATACCGAAATAGTTGAAGCTAATGATAGAGATTTTATTGATCAAAATAGAATTTTGGTACAATTAGGTAATGGTCGAGGTCTTAAAAATAATAGCGAATTTAAAGCTAAATCAATATTATTGTCCTATTTTACTAAAGCCAATTATGATTATGATTCTAAATATTTTGCGTCTGCAGTAATAAGAAGAGATGGTTCTTCTCGATTTAAAGATGGCAACAGATGGGGTACTTTTTATTCTGGCTCTATCGGTTGGAGAATCGATAAAGATTTCTTAAAAAACAGTGAAGTAGTCGAAAAATGGATGTTACGTGTAGGATATGGATCTGTTGGAAACCAACAAATTCCAAATTTTGCCTATACATCTAAAATTGGTACAAATTATAATTATCCTTTTGGAGGTGTTAACCAACAAGGAAGTACAGTAGTTTCATTAGGAAATGAATTATTGAAATGGGAAACCAGTAATCAAATAGACATTGGTACTGACATTAGCTTCTTTAAAGGAAAACTTGAATTTACATTTGATTATTATCAAAAAACTACCGAAAATCAGCTTCTAGGAATTTCTATACCTTCCTCTTTAGGCAATGTATCTCCTCCTATTCTTAACGCTGGAAAAGTATTAAACAGAGGCTATGAATTTGATGTAAAATACAATAGCAAAGGAAAAGGAAACTTTAGTTATTCTTTAAAAGCTAATGCTGCTCTGCTACACAATGAAGTTTTAGAATTGGATAGTCCTATTTTAGCGGGTCGTATTGATAATAATATCTATGCCACAAAAACAGAAGTGGGTCAACCCATTGGTTCCTTTTTCTTATACGAACAAGAAGGTATTTTTCAAAACGCTACGGATATTTTCACACATGCTTTTCAAGGAAATAGCATTCGTCCAGGCGATGTAAAATATAAAGATCAAAACGGTGACGGCACTATAAACGATTTAGATAGAAAGCATCTTGGAAGCTCAATTCCTAAAATAACTTATGGTTTTAATGCTGAGTTTTATTATAAAAATGTCGATTTATCCTTATTTATTGCTGGGGCTTCTGGACAAAAAATATACAATCAAATAAATACAGATATAGAAGGTTTTTATCGCCCTTTTAATGTAACTCAAAGATATGTAGATGAACGTTGGACTGGCGAAGGAACCAGTAATACACAACCTTTAGCTTCTTGGGCAGATAAAGCAAATAATACAAAACCCTCTACCCGATTCTTGGAAGACGGTTCCTTCTTGAGATTAAAAAATATTCAATTAGGGTATACTTTTAATAAAAAAATGATTGAAAAATTTCATATTTCTAAATTAAGATTTTATATATCAGCATCAAACTTACTAACGTTGACAAAGTACACAGGACTAGATCCGGAGTTTTCAACTAATGACAACTCAAGATCTGAAGGAGATTTAGCTGCAGGCATTGATTTTGCAACTTATCCAAATGCTATAGTGTTACAATCCGGATTTCAAATAACATTTTAATATAATGAAAGGAGCATGACCAAAAATTGGTCGCAAAAACCAATGTTGATTCGCAAATTACATATGACCTTAAAAAACAATAAATATCAACAAATGAAAATTAAAAAAACATTTTGTGCTATAAGTTTAGTACTGCTATTTGTAAGTTGCAGCACTAACTTAGACACAGAACTACAAGGAGAATATACAACAGAAACATTTTTCAAGACTAAAGATCATGCGGTTCTAGCTATAAATGCTACTTATAAAATCGCTTCTTTCAATAGTACAAATAATCTTTTATGGGTTTTTGGAGATGTAGCATCAGATGATACCGTTAAAGGAGGAAATGACGGTGACCAAAGTGATATTAACTTTATTAATAATTTTACAGCAAACCCTGATAACGGGGCTGTAGAAGCTTTTTGGAAACACTATTACGAAGGAATTTCAAGAGCTAATAACGTAATTTATTATGTGCCAAATATTCAAATGGAATCTGTTCTAAAAGATCGAATTATTGCAGAAGCAAAATTCTTAAGAGCCTATTATTATTTTCATTTAGTAAATATTTACGGAAACATACCTTTACGATTGACCCCTGCACTAAATGTAAATGATTTAAGTATTCCGCTTTCTACAGTAACCGTTGTTTATGCGCAAATGGAACAAGACCTTAATGATGCTTCAGCTTTATTACCCATAAATTATCCAGCTACAGAAACTGGAAGAGCTACAAAGGGAGCAGCGTTAGGCTTACTTTCTAAAGTATATCTTTTTCAAGAAAAATGGCAATTGGCTTTAACAACCGCAAATGAAATAGACGGTTTAGGGTATGGATTAAGTCCAATTTATAGAAATAATTTTGAGATTGCTCATGAAAATAAAATAGAATCTATCTTCGAAATTCAACATGTAGGAGGTCAGATTCCTGCTGCGGGCTCTTTTCTTAATCAATATGTATCTCCAAATGTCTTAAACGGCTATTTCTTTAATGCACCAACAGCAAATTTTGTTAATGAATTCGAAAAAACGGCAACCGAAATTGTTGATCCAAGATTGGATTATACAGTAGGAAGAGCTGGTAATAAATGGGTAGACGGACAAGATTTTATGTCAGAATGGTCTCCCGCAACCGGTTATTTAGATAAAAAACAAGCGCAACCAGTGGCTGTTGACCCAATTGGAGATGGAGGATTGAACTATGTTTTCATGAGATATGCCGAAATACTTTTAATAAAAGCAGAAGCCCTAAATGAATTGAATAGAGGTAACGAAGGGACAACTCCATTAAACGCTATAAGAAAAAGAGCTCGAGAAAGCTATTTATTTGATAATGCAATAATTGGTTTCGGAACGATTCCAGCAGATTTATTGCCTGATATTACTTACACTAATCAAACTTCTATGAGAGATGCTATTCGGCATGAAAGAAGAGTAGAATTAGGATTAGAGTTTCATCGATTCTATGATGTAATACGATACGGAAAAACGTATGCAGAACAAGTACTACAAAATTTTAATTATGAAAAAAACAGGTATTTCCCTATACCACAAAGCGAAAGGGACACTAATTCAAAAATTTAACAAACCTTAATATTAAACACTTTTAAACATTAAACACTATGAAGACTACAAAAAAATTTAAATCGAAAGCATTCATTCTTGCCTTTCTTATCGCAGGAATGACCTTTGTTCAAAGTTGCAGCAATTCTGATGACGACCCTGCTGTTGTAATTAACAAAACAAGTTTAGAAGCCGCTATCGCGACAGCAACAGCTACTTGGACAGCTGCTGTTGAAGGAAGCGCAAAAGATCAATATGTAATTGGGTCAAAAGCTCAGCTGCAAACTTCTTTAGATTTAGCAAAAGCAGTATCAGCTAATGCTTCGTCAACACAAGTTCAAGTTGACAATGCAGTAATTGCATTAAACCAAGCGTTAGCAACATTTGCAACTAAAAAAATTGTTCCTATAGACGCGGCAAATTTATTAGGGCAATGGACTTTTGATGAAGGCACTGGATCGACAGCAAAAGATTATTCTGGCAATAATTACAATGGAACTTTTGGATCTGCTGTTGCAGGTTTAGGTGGTCCAGCAGCTGGAGTAACAGGAACTGCATTACCAACTTGGACAACTGATAGATACGGAAATGCAAATAAAGCATTGGCATTTGACAAAGGCGCTAAAATTACAATTCCTTACACATCAGCTTTAAATCCTCAAAAAATGTCAATCTCTGTTTGGATAAATGTAGCTGAGAAAAAAGACGGAAACAGATTTATGGGATTACATTCTTGGAATGGATTTAAATTTGAAATTCAAGGTGGTAATTTACCTTTCTTTACAGGTAATACAGCTGATGGAACTTATGATAGAGATAATGCTGGAACTGCTGTAGATTTAAATAAATGGTACAATTTAGCTGTTACTTTTGGTGATGGAAAAACAACTTTCTACATCAATGGTGTATCTGTAAAAGCTTGGGACAACACACCTGGAACATTAAAAGCAGTTATAGGACATGATTTAGTATTTGGTGTAGACTCTAGTAAATATGCTGCAACTCCAGCAAACTATGATGCTGATAAAATTATTCCTGCAGAATGGGGTGGATTTTTTCATGGTTCATTAGATGATATCAGAATCTACAAATCGGTATTGACTGATTCACAAGTTAAAAGTATCTATGATGCTGAAAAAGCTCCTTAATACTATTTCTTTTTTAGTATTTTAAAGAAAACAAATAGGGAAGTGTATAGCCAAATCACTTCTCTATTTTTTTAATTTTTTTCTAAATAATTGCTCTGTAATTCCACGGAAAATTATTTTAATGCCCATTTTTTCAAAAATCATGCAATTCCTTTTTGATTTCAAACAAAATTATTTTATCCGAAACTAATGAAAAAGTTATTCTTAAACACAAACCATAAAATAAGACTTGTTTTCTTGCTTTTATTCTTTGTTTCTTGTTCAAAAAGCGAAGTTTCAAATCCTCCACCAGTTCAGCCTATTGATAATTCAGTAAATCTGAGTCATTTTAATAAACTTTATAAGGAGATTGATTTTAATGGAAAAAAAGCTGCAATGATTTATATCTATAGTGATTTTCCAAATTACGAGCCTGTTATTGCTCCTGGAGAAGGGATTTCTTGTGTAGATGATGTAGCAAGAGCAATAATTGTATTATCAGAATACATTGATGTTTACGGAACAACTCCTGATTTAATTGATAAAATTAAAAAGTTAACCGAATTTGTGTTAGGCATGCAAAACGAAAATGGTTATTTCAACAATTTTGTTTTTAGTAATTTAAGTATAAATACGACTTACTCCACATCTATTGCAACTCTCGATTGGTGGTCTTTGCGTGCTTTATGGGGATTAGAAACAGCTTATCCTTTATTGCAATCGGATGACGATTTAAAACAAAGAATTGAACAATCTATAAGTAAGTTAGTATCAAACATAAAAAGAGATTTGCCAATTACCAATCTACAAACTGAATTTATAAACGGTATTAAATATCCAACTTGGTTGCCACAAAAATATGCTTCGGATCAATCTTCGGTATTAATTCTTGGCTTATTAAAAAATTATGAAAGAACGGCTGATACTAGTGACAAATTATTGATTGATGCTCTTGCTCAAGGAATTATGGTATTACAAAAAGGAGAAGGAGATAATTATCCTTATGGCGCTTTTATGAGTTATAAAAATTTATGGCATGCATGGGGAAACGATCAATCTTATGCTTTATTAAAGGCAGGAATAGCATTCAACAATCAAATTTATATTGATAGTGCTCTCAAGGAAATAAACGGATTTTATCCTAAATTAATAAAAAGTGGTTACGCAGAAGCCTTTTCTATTCAAGCATCAGGCAGCAATTTTTCAGAAATTTCGAGAATTAAATTTCCTCAAATTGCTTATGGAATTAGACCCATGGTTTCAGCTACAGCTACAGCCTATCAATACACAAAAAATAATAGTCAATTAACGCTTACAAAAAACATAGCCGCTTGGTTAACAGGAAGTAACGAGGCTAGTTTGCCCATGTACAATTCTGAAACGGGTGTTTTCTATGACGGAATTGTTAGCGCATCAGAAATAAACAGAAATTCAGGAGCTGAATCAACTATTGAAGGCTTGTGGATATTATTACAATTAGAAAAATTAAAATAATACATAACAAAATGAAAGATATAGCAAAACGGTTTCCTCAAAATCCACTATTATCTCCATCCGATTTACCTCCAAGTACCTCAGGTTTAGAAATCACCTGTTTACTTAATCCAGGCGTTTTTCGGTTTGATAACAAAACTTGGCTTTTAGTTAGAGTTGCCGAAAGACCCAAACAAAACGATACTTTCATTTCTTTTCCAATATTGACTGATTCTGGTAAAATAAAAATAATTGAAATCCCTAAAAATGATCCTGAACTAATTGCCAGTGATGCCCGAATCATTAATTATAAAGGAATCGATTATTTAACTACACTTTCTCATTTGCGATTAGTTTGTTCGGATGATGGAATTCAGTTTTATGAACCTAAAAATTATCCTACTCTAGTTGGCGAAGGAATTTTAGAAGCTTTCGGAATTGAAGATTGTCGCGTTGCATTGATTGATGGAACGTATTATTTAACTTTTACTTCTGTGTCAGATAACGGAGTTGGAGTTGGTTTAAGAACGACTACAGATTGGAAGGAATTTCAAAAACCAGGAATGATTTTACCTCCTCATAATAAGGATTGTGCCATTTTTGAAGGAAAAATTAATGGACAATTCTATGCTTTACATCGTCCAAGTAGCGTAGAAATTGGAGGTAATTATATCTGGATTGCTTCATCACCAGACGGAATACATTGGGGAAATCACAAATGTATAATTAAAACTAGAAATGGACTTTGGGATTCAGCAAGAGTTGGCGCAGGAGCCTCTCCAATAAAAACCGAAAAAGGTTGGTTAGAAATTTACCACGGAGCGAATCACGATCATCAATATTGTTTGGGTGCTTTTTTAATGGATTTAGAAGATCCTTCTATGGTAATCGCCAGAACAGAAGAACCCATTATGGTGCCTTCGACAAGCTATGAATTAAGTGGGTTTTTCGGAAATGTTGTGTTTACCAATGGGCATGTTGTGCATCCTGACGGAGATACGATTACCGTTTATTATGGAGCATCCGACGAATTTGTTTGTGGTGCCGACTTTTCAATTGCAGCAATTTATTCACTTTTAAAATTTAACTAATGCTAAAAAAAATTAGAAACGAAATTAGTCACTTTAAAGGCCAGTCTCACAATTTTCAAATTCTGATTTTAACGAATATGGTTTATGCCTTGGTTCTGCCGGTAATAGATATTTTTGTAGCAGCATATATTATGCGAAACTCTAGCGATACTTCAAAAGTAGTTATTTACCAATTGGCCATTTATACTGGAATTCCGCTTACTTTTTTGCTGAATGGTTTTCTATTAAAACATTTTAATATCCGAAAACTATACTCTGCTGGAATGATGCTTAGTGGTGTTTCGATGATTATCATGATGTCATTAAAAACGCTAGATTTAACCGGAATAGGAATAGCGGGGATTACTATGGGACTTTCCTTTGGTTTGTATTGGTCCAATAGAGATTACCTTGCACTTGCTATTACGAATGATAAAAACAGGAATTATTATTATGGGTTAGAGACTTTCATTTATACCATTATTGCAATAGCTATCCCAGCAACTATCGGCTGGTTTATTCAATCCAAAACAGGAGAAGCCGAAAAACATACCGCTTATTTAACTATTACTGGAATTGTTTTTTTGATTACTATTACGGCTTCGATTGTTTGTTTTAGAGGAAATTTTGAAAATCCCATTCAAAAAAAATATATCTTTTTTAAGTTTCACTCTTTATGGTACAAGCTATTGTCTTTAGCAACATTCAAAGGTTTAGCACAAGGATTTCTGGTAACTGCACCAGCAATGTTGATATTTAAATTATTAGGAGAAGAAGGCGCTTTAGGAAAAGCACAGTCCATTGGAGCAGTTCTGGCGGCAATAATTATCTATTTATTAGGGAGATTTTCCAAACCATCAGATAGAATAAAAATATTCACGGCTGGATTAATATTGTTTGCTTCAGGAGCTTGCTTAAACGGCTTTCTATATAATAAAACGGGGGTAATAATATTTCTCTTATTATTGCTTATTGCAAAACCATTGATGGATTTGGCTTATTTTCCTATTCAATTAAAAGTTATTGATATTGTTTCGCATATTGAAAAAAGAGGAGAATTCACTTATATTTTAAACCATGAAGCTGGTTTGTATGCTGGACGATTATTGGGGGCTGGAACATTTTTAGTGTTGTATTATACCATATCCGAAGACTTTGCACTACGGTATGCGATAGGAATAATTGCCTTATTACAATTATGTTCTATTTATATCAGCAAAAAAATCATTGCCGAAGGAAATTTACTTTCACCGGAAGAATCCGTAATTGACAGCAAGGTGTTGAGTGAAGTTGCCGAGAAATTAGTTTAAAATTTTTATCTTACGTCAGTTCGAGTTTTTTTTGTGTAGTAAAACGGAACAAAAAATGTATCGAGAACAAATAACCTATCTGGTTTTTCAACTAAATCAAACAAAATATGAATACTATTTTCAAAATCCCTTTCGTTGGTCTGTTTTTTATCCTTTTCGGGATAAACGGAATAGCACAAGTCCAACAACAAAAGATTGCTCGTGTCGATCAAATGCCCAACTTACCGCAACCACTGGAAATCATTGACTATAAAAAACTGGCAGTGAGTTTTGACAGTACGGTCTATGATTTCAATGCCAAAGGTAAATTTTGGCCAATGGTATGGATTGACAGTACTAAAAAGAATTTCTCTCAAAATGTTGTAGGATTATATACTGCTGTTGGTGACGTTCGGCAAGGAACCAACAACAAAGGTATGTTTCATGAAGCTCTTGCCACAATGGGAGCAACTTTAGGAGCTAGTTTGATTGGGATTGATAAGAGTAAGCAAAAAAATTATGTTGGAATGCTCAAAAACTATTTCAATTCAGAAACTAGTTGGAATATTATGATGAATAATACCTGTCCCGAAGTCGCTTTATTGGGCGGTGGTTACGGTCGTGACTGGTGGTATGATGTGTATCCGAATCTTTTGTTTTATGCCGTTTATGACCAGTATCCAAATGAACCTGGTTTTGACGAAATTGCCAGAAGCATCGCCGACAAGTTTTATGAAGCAGATATAATTTTGAATGGAAACTATGATTATTCCTATTTTGATTATGGCAAAATGAAACCCATGAAAAATAACATCTGTACTCAGCCAGATGCCGCTGCCGGACATGCTTGGGTTTTATATTCTGCGTATAAAAAATTTGGTGATACAAAATATTTGAAAGGTGCGATTAGCGCATTGACGGCTCTGCAATCGCAACCCATAAATCCAACGTATGAATTGTTGATGCCTTTTGGAGCTTATTTGTCGGCAAGAATTAACGCTGAAGAAGGCAAGAATTTCGATACCAATAAAATATTAGGTTGGACTTTTGACGGAACAGCGATATGTCGTGAAGGTTGGGGCGTTTTGGTGGGCAACTGGAATGGAATAGATATTTCGGGAACAGTTGGTAGTACCGTAGATCACGGCGGATATGGTTTCTTGATGAATACTTATGATATGGCTTGGCCAATGGTGCCTATGGTGCGATACAACCAATCCTATGCAACGGCCATTGGAAAATGGATGTTGAACGCCGCAAATGCATCACGATTTTTTTATCCACATTACATGCCAGACGAACATGAAACGATTCCTCAACTGGCCGAGGTTACCAAGGGAGTAATTGGCTATGAAGGGATTATTAAAAAGTCGAGTTATAAGGCGCATGAAAATTTGGAAGGGCCTGTATCTCAAGGAGATGGTCCGCTTTGGATGCCGGGTCAAAATCCCGAAGAATCCCAGTTCAGCGTTTATGGTAGTGGACATGTTGGTATTTTTGGAAGTATTATCCGCACAACCAATGTTAAGGGGATTCTTCAATTAAACTTATTGGCAACGGATTTCTTTAGCGAAAAAGCCTATCCTTCTTTTTTATATTACAATCCCTATAATACCAAGAAAAAAGTTTCCATTAATGTAGAACATGGGACGAAAGTAGATTTATACAATACTGTCACCGGAAGTTTTGTGGCGCGCAACGTTTCTTCTTCCAAAATAATTTCACTGGCTCCCGAAAGTGCAGCAGTAATTGTTTGTGTCCCTTCAGGCGGAAAAATTACTTATGAAGGTGCTAAAATGCTGGTAGATGGTATTGTAGTAGATTATATGGTGAAGCAAAAAAAATAAAAGCACTTACTAATGAATCCTAAAATTGTAATTGCAACATTCATTTATTTTCTCTTGTTTAACATTAATTATGTAAAAGCACAACATGTTGCCGTTACCAAAAAATGGTGGAAAGAAACTGTTTTTTATCAAATCTACATGCCCAGTTATGCCGATAGTAATGGCGATGGATTTGGTGATTTTAGAGGGATGACCCAAAAGTTGGATTATTTACAAGGAATAGGAGTCAAAGGAATCTGGCTTACACCTTTTTTTACCTCGCCAAAAGTGGACAACGGTTATGATATTGCCAATTATTATGAAATTGATCCCACCTATGGAACCAAAGCCGATTTTGATTTTTTTTGAAGGAAGCTCATAAAAAAGGAATAAAAGTAATTATGGATATGGTTTTGAATCATACTTCCACGGACTGCAAATGGTTTCAAGAATCTAAAAAATCTTTAGATAATCCCTATCGGGATTATTATATCTGGAAAGACACAACAAATAATTGGGAATCTTTTTTCGGGGGAACTGCTTGGCAAAAAGATACTTTAACGAATCAATATTATTATCACAAGTTCGATAAAAGAATGGCAGACCTCAACTGGTCTAATCCTAAAGTGATTAATGAGGTTCAAAAAGTATTGCGGTTTTGGCTAGATTGTGGAGTCGATGGATTCCGATTGGATGTCATCAATTTTTTGACTACCAACGGCATTACAACCGATAATCCCATGAAAGATGGAGTTCAAGAACATCTCAATGACAGCAATCAATTGGGCGTTTTAGCTGCCATGAAAAAGATAAAATCGGTGGTCAATAAATATGAGAATCGTTTTGTTGTGGGAGAAATTGGAAGTGATAAAATTGAAGTTTTAAAACAATATCAATCTCCTGATTTGCTGGACGTGGTTTTTAACTTTAATTTCGGAAGCATAGACAAATTCTCTGCCCAACGTATTTTTAACGAACTTCAAAGTATGGAAAAAAACATGAGCAATTATCCAACTTTGTTTTTTGGAAGCCATGATATGCCTCGAATGATAGACCGACTCGCCGATGGTAATCCAGAGAAAGCGGTAGCATTAGCTGCATTGATTCTTACAGCAAAAGGAGTTCCTTTTATATATTATGGAGAAGAAATAGGAATGCATAATATCGTAGCTGAAAATATCGAAGAAATGGTCGATATTCAAGGGAAAACCTATTATCAATTGGCATTGAATAAAGGTAAAAATTCTCAGGAAGCACTCCTGGAAGGCAACAAACACAATAGAGATAAATCGCGGAGTCCAATGCAATGGAACAGCAATGCTTTCGCGGGATTTTCAACTGGGAAATCCTGGATAGAAATTAATTCGGATTACAAAGAAATCAATATTGAAAATTTAGACCACAAAAAAAATTCAATTCTCAAAAACTATAAAAAACTAATCCATTTACGAAATAATGAAAAAGCATTACAATATGGTTTATACTACAAATTGGAATATATTGATAATCAAATATCTTTCACTCGGATTTTTGAAAAGGACAAGATAACCGTAATTGTAAATTTTGGATTAGAAAAGAAAGTGAGTCTTCCAAAAAGAGCAAAAATACTAATGGGAAATTCAAATTTGAAACCAAACAATTTTATTATTTACAAAAGCTGAGATAGCTTTTTGTTATAGATGAAAGCCAAGCCAACACTTTTGTCGCTAAATTTTTCCTTACCTCGAAATATCACAAATTCAGATTACTAATACATTGATTCCAAAGATTTTGGTAGTGGTTACAAACAAACGTTTATCCCAACAATATCTCTTACGAAGAGTCGACAAACAGGAAACTTTCTGGTATTGATTGGGGGGGGGGGGGGGGGGAATCAGTCATACAGATGAAGAGCGAGAGATTCAAAAACTCACTTCAGGAACTTTTATCCAAATGGACATAGGGGAACATCATATCTGATTGGTCATGATTTGTGGGAATCATTTCCGAAATATGGCTAGATACAGATGCCAAAAACCCTTCTAGTGAAAAGGATATCATTCGTTTATATGATGGTATTGGGAGATAATAAATCGGCTTAAAGATTTTTTATGCAGAGAGGAAGGGATTCGAACCCTCGATATGTTGCCATATACACGCTTTCCAAGCGTGCGCCTTCAGCCACTCGGCCACCTCTCTAATTTATTTTAGGGTGCAAATAACCATAAAAAATCCGAGTAAATAAAATTTAACTTAAATTTTTATGATAATTCGCCTCTTATCGAAGTTTCGAAAATTGTTTTAAAAAGACTTGGCGCTACTTTTTGTCCTAGTAAATACATCAACTTTGTAATTGCAGCCTCAGTAGTACAGTCTTTCCCTGAAATAACACCTGCTTTTTTGAGCATGATGCCTGTTTCATATTGCCCCATATTTACACTTCCGCCTGAGCATTGGGTAACATTTACAACATGCAATCCTTTTTTAATTGCTGTTTTTAATGCTAAGAAAAACCACTCCTCTGTTGGAGCGTTACCCGAACCATAGGTTTCTAAAATTACTCCTTTTAGGTCTGGAATATTTAAAATAGCTGAAAATATGGATTCATTTATTCCCGGAAACATTTTTACAATAACCACATTATTATCTAATTCTTTATGAATTTGTAATTTTTTCTTTTTGCTTTTTGATAAAAATAGTTCTTGATTTATTTTTAAATGAACCCCTGAAATAACCAAAGGCGGATAATTTGGTGATGAAAATGCATTAAAGTGTTCTGCATTTATTTTTGAGGTTCGGTTACCTCTATATAATTTATATTCAAAATACAAACATACTTCTTGAATTACAGCTGCGTTTTTATTTTGCAACGAAGCTATTTGAATGGCTGTAATTAGATTTTCTTTAGCATCTGTACGCAAATCTCCTATTGGCAATTGTGACCCAGTAAAAATGACAGGTTTAGTAAGATTTTCAAGCATAAAACTCAATGCCGATGCTGAATATGACATCGTATCTGAGCCATGCAATACAACAAAACCATCGAATTTAGAATAATTATATTCAATAATCGTAGCAATTTTAATCCATTCTGAAGGATTCATATTAGATGAATCGATAGGAGTGTCAAATGAAATCGTTTCTATAGTACAATCTAAGAGCTTTAATTCGGGGATTTTTTCAGATATTTGACTAAAATTAAAAGCCTTTAAAACTCCAGTTTCAAAATCTTTCATCATACCGATAGTTCCACCAGTATAAATTAAAAGAATATTGGGTTTAGATGACATTTTGATATTTTAATTTATTGACCACCGGATTGGCATACATATTTAAAAAACCTTCTAAAGCGACGGGATTATTTCCGTCTATTTTAATTTCTAAACGCCTTTCAAAAAGAGACTTCTCATTTTCAGTATAAAAGTTGCTGAATTTATCTGTTTTATAAAGAATGTCATAAGCAATAAAATTGGTAGGCCAAAGTTTATAACTTTTTAAAATTGAATCATCAATCACCTGAGCTAAAGCTTGAATTTGTTTATTTGAATTATCAAATTCTTCATTAATAAAATCTAATTCAGTATTCAAGACTTCTCCAACATGGATGTGGATATGCTTCTTTTGACCTATAATTCCGCTCAATAAGGTCGTGAAATCTTCATTTTTTTCTTTGATGTAAATTTCATTATTTGCTTCAGCCATTAATTGAGGCATTTTCAAAGCATCTGTTGGGTCGTATTCGTAAGAAATGGATACTGGAACAATTTTTAGTTTTTTAAAATATCCCATCAAATTATCTTCGGTCGAACCCATAGAAAGCATCTTTAAAACTCCTGAGTGTGTAGCATCATTTCCATCTTTAGTTCTGCCTTCGCGCTGTGCAATCCATACAGAACGATTTTCTCTCAATAGTAATTGTCCAATATAATCAGACATTAGCTTAGAACTTAAAAGCATTTCTCTTGGCGATAAACCTCGTTGAACAAGAAAGTTTCTGTTTAATTTTGCTAAAGTATGCATAAAAGCCTTTTTGACTAAATTGTCGCCAATAGCAGATGCTGTCATTACTAAACCATTGTCAAATAAGGAAGCATTTAACAGAGAGGTATCTAAAATAATATCTCTATGATTGGATATATATAAATAGGCTGTGTTTTTTTCTAATTTTTCAAAACCAGAAGTAGACAATCCATCGGAACTTTTTTCTAAGACTTTCTGAACAGATTGATAAATAAAATTACATTGAAAATCTCTTATTGAATGTGTCTTTTTGAGTTGCTCTTTCCAAACATTGTCCTCAATATCAGGAAATGTAAAATTCATCAATGCTTTCATCATAGGATGATTTAAAGAAGAGCATATCGCTTCATTTATTTCAGCATCATAGAAAGGACGAATTTTATCAAACTTTTGCATTTTTTAACATTTTTTTAAAATATACACAAATGAACGAAAATAAATTTAAAATTACCATTTGATTGCATTAAATCCCAAAAATTGCTTTAGAATTTTCTGTTGTAATTCGAGCAATTTCTTCAATGGGAACTTCATAAATTACAGACAGTCTTTCGGCAACAAGTTTGGTATAACTGCTTTCATTTCGTTTGCCACGAAAAGGAACCGGAGACAAATAGGGAGAATCCGTTTCTAAAACAATATTTTTAATATCAACATCTTTTAGAAATCGGTCTATTTTTCCATTTTTAAAAGTAGCAACACCTCCAATTCCAAGTTTCATGTTTAAATCGATGGCTCTTTGTGCTTGTGAAAAATCACCTGTAAAGCAATGGAAAATTCCATACAAGTCAGCAGCATGTTCACTTTCCAAAACTTCAAAAACTTCATCAAATGCATCACGACAATGAATATTAATAGCGAGTTTATACTTTTTTGCCAATTGAATTTGATGTTGAAATGCATCCTGTTGCTGCTTCAAAAAGGATTTGTCCCAAAACAAATCAATCCCAATTTCCCCAATCGCATAAAACTTCTTTTTGGCAAGTTCAGCTTCAACATGCGCTAATTCTTCTAGATAATTTTCTTTAACGTACGTTGGATGTAAACCCATCATTAAGAAAATATTCTCAGGAAATTGAGCTTCCAAATCGTACATTTTTTGAGTATAATTAGAATCTATTGAAGGTATAAAAAACCGTGACACACCCGCTTCTATAGCACGATGAATCATTACTTTTCGGTCTTCATCAAATTCTTCAGAATAAAGATGGGTATGTGTGTCAGTGAGAATCATTTTTTTCTTGTTGATAGTGACAAAAATACTTCAAAAAAGGTTAAAAAAACGATGTACTTTTGTTACCTTGGATATTATAACCTTTGTTCAATATAAAAAATGAAAACCCTTCCTGACCTTCTTAAAAAAGAAAATTACAAAAGAATTAAATTTAAAGTTTCAAAAACCCAGCATTTACTATTAAAAGCTAGCTTAAATGGCATAAAAGGAAATTTTATATTAGATACAGGAGCCAGTAATAGTTGTGTAGGTTTTGAATGTATTGAATTATTTCAATTAACCGCTGGAAAATCAAAAACTAAAGCGGCAGGAGCTGGAGCAACTGGAATGTTTACGCAAATTGCAAAAAACAATACATTACAACTTAGTACCTGGAAAAAAAATAACTTTCATTTGGTGATTTTTGATTTATCGCATGTAAATGAGGCTTTGATACAACACAAAGCAAAGCCAGTTCATGGAATTATTGGGGCTGATATCTTATTGGAAGGAAAAGGAATTATAGATTATTTTAATCATTATTTGTATTTGAAATAAAAAATCCCAAACTTTTTGAATTTGGGATTAGATTTACAAAAAATAAAATTATTTACAATTCAAATGCTTTTTTTGGATTATTATCGCAAAGTAATTCTACTGGATTTTCCAAAGCTTCTTTAACAGCAACTAAGAAACCAACAGACTCACGACCATCAATAATTCTGTGATCATAGGATAATGCCACGTACATCATTGGGTGAATTTCTACTTTGCCATTTACTGCAATAGGTCGCTCAATAATATTGTGCATTCCTAATATACCTGATTGTGGAGGATTAATAATTGGAGTACTTAACATACTTCCAAAAACACCTCCGTTAGTTATGGTAAATGTTCCGCCGGTCATATCGTCAACGGTTATTTGTCCGTCACGTGCTTTTATAGCTAATCTTTTTATATCAGCTTCAATGCCTCTGAAAGTTAAATTTTCTGCGTTTCGAACTACAGGAACCATCAACCCTTTTGGCCCTGAAACGGCTATAGAGATGTCGCAAAAATCGAATCCTATTTTATAATCACCATCCATCATTGAGTTTACATCTGGATACAATTGTAAAGCTCTTGTAACTGCTTTTGTAAAAAAGGACATATAACCCAAACCTACTCCACCGTGTTTTGCTTTGAATGCGTCTTTGTACTCGTTTCTTAAGGTATTAATTGGCGTCATGTTTACTTCATTAAAAGTAGTTAACATGGCAGTTTCATTTTTTGCAGCTACCAATCTTTCGGCTACTTTTCGACGTAACATAGATAACTTTGTTCTTTCAGTACCACGAGACCCTCCTGTTGGAGTTCCCATTGATGGGACAGCATTAACGGCATCGTCTTTAGTGATTCTTCCGTCTTTTCCTGTACCAACTATATCTGATGGTTGAATGTTTTTTTCTTCTAATATTTTTCTAGCGGCAGGAGAAGGCGTTTGGGATGAATAAGTTGTAGGTGCCACAACAGGTTTAACTGAATCTGCCTTTACTTCAGCTTTTGGGGCTTCAATTGGTTTTACAATTTCGGTAGCTGTAGCAGCTCCTGATGGTTTTGCAGCCCCTGTATCTATTAAGCAAACTACTGCCCCAACAGCAACAGCGTCGCCTTCTTCAGCTTTTAGCGTTATGATTCCGCTGGCTTCTGCTGGCAATTCTAAAGTTGCTTTATCAGAATCAACCTCAGCAATGGCTTGGTCTTTTTCTACATAATCTCCATCTTTTACTAACCATGTTGCAATTTCAACTTCTTTTATTGATTCCCCTGGCGATGGGACTTTCATTTCTAAAATCATAATTTTTTTGTTTACTATTTTGGTTATTTAATGATAAAAGTTCTAAACAGAAATTTTAAACCTTAAACTATTTTATCGATATAAATCTTTATCAAAAACCATCTTTATGGCATCTGCATGACGACGTTTGGCTCTGGTATAACTTCCTGCTGCAGGTGCTGCATATGCTTTAAGCGAGGCTAATCTCCATTTTACTAAGTCAAAATTCATCAATAAATAACTATAAGCCCCCATGTTTTTTGGCTCTTCTTGTGCCCAAACATAATCGTTGGCATTTGGATATTTTGCAATTATTTCTTTTAATTGATCTACCGGTAATGGGAATAATTGTTCAATTCTTACCACTGCCACATCTTTACGACCATTATTCTCTCTTTCAGCAGTAATATCATAATAGAATTTTCCTGTACAGAAAACTAGTGTTTTTACATCAGCCTTATTTAATGTAATGTCATCAAATGTTTCTTGAAAACTTCCGTTTGCCAACTCTTCTTGTGTAGAGACACATCTTGGGTCTCGCAACAAACTTTTGGGAGTAAATACAACTAATGGTTTGCGGTAATTGGTTAACATTTGTCTTCGTAACAAGTGAAAAAAGTTAGCTGGAGTGGTACAATTAGTTACAAACATATTATGCCTGGCACACAATTGTAAATAACGCTCCATTCTTGCTGAAGAGTGCTCAGCACCTTGCCCTTCATATCCATGAGGCAACAACATAACAATACCATTTTGGTTGTTCCATTTGTCTTCTCCACATGAAATGTATTGGTCAATCATGATTTGAGCTCCATTACTAAAATCACCAAATTGTGCTTCCCAAATGGTTAAGGATTTAGGATTAGCCAATGCATATCCGTAATCAAACCCTAAAACACCATATTCTGACAGCAAAGAGTTAAAAATATTAAACCTCCCTTTTTTGTTTTGTATGTTATTTAATAAAACAACTTCTTCTTCAGAATCTTCTACTTTTACTACTGCATGACGATGAGAAAAAGTGCCTCGTTCAACATCTTGTCCTGAAATACGAACATCATATCCTTCCGTTAATAAAGTTCCATAAGCTAACGTTTCTGCGGTTCCCCAATCAATAGTATTGTTGTCGTACATGGTTTTACGATCGGTAACAATTTTCGAAATTTTGTTGATGAATTTCTTATCGGATGGTAAAGTAGAAACGGTTTCGATTATAGCATCTAAAACATTTTTATCAACTTTAGTACCTATTTTTTGAAGCATTTGAGTATCGGTAACTTGCTCGAAACCTTTCCATTCATTTTGCATAAATGGAGTTATTACAGTCAAATTCTTTTTTCTAGACGCTTGCAGATTATCATCTAAATCTTGCTTGTAAGCGGTTTCTAAATCTTTTACAAAATTAGCTTCAATAACTCCTTCCGCTAATAATTTAGCAGCATAGATATCTCTTGGGTTTTGATGTTTTGCAATAATTTTATATAAAACAGGTTGTGTAAATCGAGGCTCATCACCTTCGTTATGACCGTATTTTCTATATCCTAATAAATCGATAAAAACATCACTGCCAAATTGCATTCTGTAATCTAATGCAAATGACATCGCGTGGACAACTGCTTCTGCGTCATCAGCATTAACGTGTAAAACAGGTGACAAAGTTACTTTTGCAACGTCTGTACAATATTTAGAGGAACGTGCGTCTAAGTAATTAGTTGTAAAACCTACTTGATTGTTGATTACAACATGAATTGTCCCACCTGTTTTGTAGCCATCTAATTGAGCCATTTGTATGATTTCATAAAGAATACCTTGACCAGCTATTGCTGCATCTCCGTGAACGGCAATGGGTAATACTTTCGAGAAATCGTTAGAAAAATATTTATCTTGTTTTGCTCTTGCAATACCTTCAATTACAGCACCTACAGTTTCTAAATGCGATGGATTTGGCGCTAAATTGATGTTTATTTTTTTTCCTGTACTTGTTACTTTATCTGCGGTAAGCCCTAAATGGTATTTTACATCACCATCAAAGTACTCTTGATCATAATCTTTTCCGTCAAACTCCCCAAAAATATCTTGAGTAGATTTTCCGAAAATATTTGCTAAAACATTTAAACGCCCGCGATGAGCCATTCCCATTACAAATTGCTCTACCCCTTTTTCGGCTGCTTTTTCAATCAAGGCATCTAAAGCAGGAATTATAGATTCTCCTCCTTCTAATGAAAATCGTTTTTGACCAACATATTTGGTGTGCAAAAAGTTCTCGAAAGAAACTGCTTGGTTTAATTTGTTAAGAATTGCCTTTTTTTCATCTGTTGAAAAATTAGGTTGATTATCGTTTTTGCCAATTTTACTTTGAATCCATTCTATCACCTCAGGATTTCTGATATACATGTATTCAACACCAATGTGTTGGCAGTAAATAGAGTCAAGATGTTTTATAATTTCTTTTAATGAACAAGGGTGTATTTTAATGACTTTTGCTGCATCAAAAACAGTATCCATATCAGATTCTGAAAGACCAAAATTTACAATATCTAATGATGGTGAAGATGACCTTCTTTCGCGAACTGGATTTGTTTTCGTAAATAAATGACCTCTAGTTCGATAACCATCAATTAGTTTTAATACTTTAAACTCTTTTTGAAGTTTTTCTGAGACATGAATGCTTTCCACATCACTTGCGGCTGCGTTAGCTAAAAAAGCAACTGGATTCTCATCACTATAAATAGTTGAACCAAAATCGAAACCTTGAAAAAAGCTTCTCCAGCTAGGTTCTACACTATCTGGATTGTCAGTATATTGGTCGTACAATTGGGCAAAAAATTCAGTGTGGGCTGCGTTTAAAAATGAAAACCTATCCATAATTGATTATTAATAACCTGATTTGTTAAAAATGCATGGCAAAAGTACAATAAATCAATATATTTATAAATTTTTTTAGATACTTTTATGTTTTAAAAATTAAACTATAAATATGCATGAAAAAAACGCTTTCTTTTAAACATTTAAAGCCACTATTTATATTTTTTGGATTAATTATTTCATTCGTTTCAAGCGCGCAAACTTCAGTTAACGCATCGAAAAATAAAAGTGAGTTTTGGCAAAAAGTACAGTTTGGAGGTGGAGTTGGATTAAGTATTGGTAATAGGTTTACAGATATTACTTTAGCGCCAAATGCTATTTACAATTTTAATAAATACGTAGCGCTAGGTGTTGGCTTACAAGGCGGTTATGTTTCGAACAAAAATGTTTTTACTTCAATTCATTATGGAGCCAGTTTGATAACGCTTATAAATCCTATTGAAGAAATACAACTTTCAGTAGAATTAGAACAAATCAGAGTAAATAATGAATTCAAGTCGTTTTCGGGGAATTTTAAAGATAATTTCTGGAATACCGGTTTGTTTCTTGGAGGTGGTTATAGAACAGGGAATGTAATAGTTGGCATGAGATATAATATACTACACAACTCAAACAACAACGTTTATAATGAGGCTTTTATGCCGTTTGTTAGGATTTATTTTTAGATGTTTTGTGAAGTTTCGAAAGCAAATAGCAAAGCTGTACTTACTTCTAATCCTTTTGCTAATGATTTAATTGTACAGATTGTTGGGTTTATAGCCCCTCGTTCTATTCTTGTAATTTGAGGCAAAGAGACTTCCGCCGAATTAGCTAGTTCCTCTTGGGACATACCTTTGCCCTCTCGCATTTTTTTTAAATGTTTCCCAAACAATAGTAAATACTCTTTGTCCTTTGTATATATCAATTCTTACAGTGTATTAAATCGTAAAATTGATTTAATCATATATGATTTATCTAATCATGTATGATTAGTGTTAAAATTATTTATATATTTACCTCAGAAAATTATTTTACTGTAAACCAGCTACAGTAGAAGTGCTTATATGTGATAATTAACTTAAAATAACTTTACAATGAAAAAACTTTTACTTTTAATAGGGTTTGCATCCCTTACAATGAATGCTCAAGTACCGTCTTATGTTCCTACTAATGGTTTGGTTGCTTATTATCCTTTCGATGGAAATGCTAATGATATAAGTGGAAATGGATATAATGGAACAAATAATGGTGCGAATTTAACAACTGATAGATTTGGAAATCCTAATAGTGCGTATAGTTTTAATGGTACAAGTAATTATATAACGCTTGGGTCAAGCTTTACTAGTGGATCTAGTCCAAAATCATTTTCTGTCTGGTTCTATGTAAATTCAGCTACATATAGTTGGATTTTATCTGGTGGAGCCCCTTTAAGCAATGGACAAGCTTTTGGTTTATATTATGATGAATCAAGGTATGTTGGTAATTTACCTCACAAGTTGATTTTTCATGGAAATGGATTAAATTATGATTATGGATTTGGTGAAATCGTATTCCAATCTTGGAATAATGTAGTTATAACATATGACGGAAAATCAGTGTCTTCATATTTAAATGGGGCATTTATTGGAAGTAGTAACAAGACGTTAAATACAGCTTTAAACAGTTTAGTTAGGATTGGATCAAGAAGCAATAACACCGCATACTTAAATGGTAAAATTGATGATATCGGAATATGGAATAGAGCTTTAACACCAAGTGAAATAACAACTTTATATTATTCTGAAAGTTGTCAATCTCTAATAATAAATACGGGAGTTTTAAGTTATAATCCTCCAAAATATAACAATACAATTACAATTTATCCAAATCCAGCTCAAGATCAAATTACTATTGATTGCGGAACATTAGCAAATGTGGTTGGGTATCATTTAGAAATCGTAAATACTTTAGGTCAGGTAGTTTTCAATCAACCTATGAATACACAACAATATAAAGTTGCATTAAACACTTGGAGTGGTGAAGGAATTTATTTTGTAAAAATTTATGATGCGTCCAATAATTTACTAAATACTAAAAAAATCATTTTACAGTAGAATTACAATTTTATCCTATTCAAAAAACGGAAAAGTTCAAAAGCTTTTCCGTTTTTTATTTATTGTTGAATCAATACTTATTTCGAAACCACACTTTTTGCCACTCTCTTCTTAATATTAAATAGGTAACTTGTTCTGATAAAACAATAATATCCGACCCGTCTAATTTTCTAATTTGATCTTCTGGCACATCAATTATATATAGTAGGTTTAAATACTCAGCAAATTTGTATTGAATTAATCTATATATTTTTTCGTGCAATTGAATTTTTAATTCATTTGGAGAGATGCTCTTTGGAAAATCTATTCCTTCGTTTGCCAAATTAAAATCTTTATTAATTTGCTCAATCAATTTAAGGTATAAATTTTCTTTTTCTGCCTCAGAAAGTAATAAATCAGTATTAAGCGGAGCAATAAACAAAATGATTTTATTAAGTATTAATGAAATTTAAACTTTTCTAGCCATTAGGTTTTCACCAAACGATTTCAGTTTGTCCTTTTTAGTATTATCAATATTTATTTTTTGGAGGGTTTCAAAAGCCTTGAATGTATAGTCTTGAATGGCTTGCTTTGTAGCACTCGAGGCTCCAGATGTGTTAAAAATATTCTTAACTGTATTTATTTTCTCGAAATTGTCTTCTAAATGTATGGAAAATAATTGATTTAATTGCAACTTATCTGATGGAGAAGCAAATTCAATTGCCTTCAAATATAAATAGGTTTTCTTATTTTCTATAATATCGCCACCTACTTGCTTTCCGAAGGTTTCTGGGTCGCCAAAGGCATCTAAATAATCATCCTGCAATTGAAAAGCCAAACCTAAATTTAAACCGAAATCATAAATTAAATTGGCGTTTTCGGTTGAAGTTTCTGCAATTATGGCACCCATTTTCATAGCTGCACCTACAAGAACAGCGGTTTTATATTGAATCATTTTTAAGTATTCAGGAATGGTAACGTCTTCTCTAATCTCAAAATCGACGTCCCATTGTTGTCCTTCACAAACTTCGAGTGCTGTTTTACTAAATAATTTTGCTAAATCTTTAAAAATAGCAGGCTCATATCTTTCAAAGTATTGATAGGCTAAAATAAGCATTGCGTCACCTGAAAGAATTCCAGTATTGATATCCCATTTTTCATGAACGGTTTCGTTTCCTCTCCTCAAAGGTGCAGCATCCATTATATCATCGTGAATAAGAGAAAAATTATGAAAAACTTCAACCGCTAATGCTGCAGGAAGGGCTTTCTTATAATCGACATCAAAAACCTCAGCACTCATTAATGTTAAAACTGGGCGCATTCGTTTCCCGCCAAGTTTTAAGATATAATGTATCGGCTCATAAAGATTTCGAGGTTCTTTTTCTTCGTATTGCTCTTGCAAATAATCTGAAATAAACTGCTGATATTCGAAAATGGAATGCATGCTATTAATTTTTTGCTAATTTACAGTATTCATACTTCTATACAAACTGCTATTCTTAATCATATGTTAAATAATTGTAAATACTTTGGAAACTATTTTGGTATTCAAAGTTTCCTGTTTAAATTTGCACCCACATATAAATTTGATTGTTGTTTAGTGATGAAAGAAAAGATAATATCAAAAGCTAGTGAATTGTTTTTAAAACTTGGTTTTAAAAGCATTACTATGGATGATATTGCCGCAGACATGTGCATTTCTAAAAAAACAATTTACAAATATTTTTGCAATAAAGAAGTGCTAATTGAAGAAAGCACGACTATGGTTCATAAACAAATTCATGAAAGTATTAATACTATTATTTGTCTTAACCATAATGCCATAGAAGAGAATTTTGAAATTAGAAAAATGTTTAAAGAAATGTTTAAAGTTTCAGATACTTCACCTGTTTATCAATTAAAAAAGCACTACCCAGATATTTATGAAAAAGTAATTAAAAGAGAAATTGATGAATGCAAATCTGTGTTTAAACAAAACATAGAGAAAGGCATAACTCAGGGGTATTATCGAGAAGGAATTAACATAGAAAGTTTTATTCGATTTTACTACACTATAATTTTTAATATTAATGAAACTACAATATCTGAAAAAGAAGCTCAAAAATTAGAACTCGAAGCCCTAGAATACCATACCAGAGCGATGGCAACTCTAAAAGGAATTATTGAACTAGAGAAACATTTACAAAACCTTAATATATAATCATCAATGAAAAATAAAATAATAATAATAATCCTTTTCTTGATTGCATCGACACTTAGTGCTCAAGATAAAAAACAAGACTCCTATAGTTTTAACTTAAAAGAAGCTATAGATCATGCACTGCAAAATAATTATTCAGTAATAAATGCTAACAGAGATATTGATTCTGCCAAAGAAAAAAAGTGGGAAACCACAGCAGCAGGATTACCCCAAATAAGTGGTAGTGTAGGATACCTAAAAAATTTCGACTTTACATTACAAGGGGTTTCTGGAAATGCATTTAATCCTACAGGAAATCCAAATGATATTGCTCTTTTTGCTTTTGGAACCAGACAATCTATGAATTCTGGCCTAACTTTAAGTCAATTAATTTTTGACGGTTCTTATATAGTAGCACTTCAAGCGTCAAAAACCTATTTAAAGTTTTATGAAAATGCCAAGCAAAAAACCAATCTCGAAATTAGAGAAATGGTTGTCAATGCTTATGGCAATGTTTTACTAGCGGAAGAAAGTATTTCTATTCTTGAAAAAAACAAAGCTACTTTATCTAAAACACTTGCAGATACTCAAGAAACGTATAAAAACGGATTGATTGAAGAGGAAAATGTAGAACAACTTCAAATTACTTTGGCTTCGATTAACAGTAACTTAAGCAACACTAAAAGACTACTTGATATTGCAAATAAAATGCTGAAATTTTCTCTAGGAATTGATATTAATGCCGAGTTAAAACTAACCGATAAATTAGATAATTTAACCGTTTCTAATCTAGATTTAGCTCTAACAAAAAACGGTTTTGAAGTTTCTAATAATATAAATTATCAAATGGCGTCTAATTTTCAAGAACAACGTTCCTTAGAATTAAAATTGCAAAGAAGTAAAGCTTTACCGTCATTAGGTGCTGCATTTAATTTTGGGTACAATTCGTTTGGTAATGATTTTGTTTTTTTTGATAGCACTCAAAAATGGAATAAATTTTCTAATCTTGGTGTAAGTTTAAATGTACCCATTTTTAGTAGTTTTGGAAGAACAGCTAAAACACAACAAGCTAAAATTGCATTCGAACAAGCTAAAACCCAACTCACTCAAACCGAACAACAATTAAAATTAGAATTCGAAAGAGCTAAAAGTGAATACGATTTTAGTATTGAAGAATATGCGACTTCAAAAAGCAATTTGAATCTGGCGGAGCGCATCGAAAAAAAGCAACAAATAAAATTTACCGAAGGTTTATCGTCAAGTTTTGATTTTAGTGAAGCTCAAAGACAATTGTATACAGCACAACAAAACTATCTTCAATCGATGGTTCAAATTATAAATAAAAAAGCAACATTAGAAAAAATAATAAATAAAAATTAATCTATAATAAATATGAAACAAATACTATATATTACTGCTATAACCCTGTTTTTAGTGTCGTGTTCCAATACTAATAAAACAGAAAACATAGACGATTTAATAAAATCAAAAAACATAAAATCTTTACAAGAAAGGAAAGCTACATTACAAGCCGACATTACAAAAATAGAAGACGCTTTAGCAACTCTAGATGTAAAAAAAGAAGAGGCTTTGGTTTCTGTTATGACTTTAAAAGATACGCTATTCAATCATTATCTCGAAGTTCAAGGAAATGTAGACACAAAAGAAAACATTTTGGTTCAACCAGAATTTAGCGGAACTTTAACATCACTTACTGTAAAAGCTGGGCAAAAAGTTGCTAAAGGACAAATTCTTGGGCGTGTAGACGATGCTGGGATGAGTCAACAAATTGCGGGATTAGAAAATCAATATGCATTAGCCAAAACTACATTTGAAAGACAAAAAAATCTTTGGGACAAAAAAATTGGTTCTGAAATTCAATTTCTTCAAGCACAAACACAAATGGTGGCAGCGCAAAAAGGCGTTGCACAAATAAAAGCACAACTAGCAAAAACGGTTATTCGAGCTCCCTTTTCCGGAACAATTGATGAAGTGTTTGTAGAAAAAGGGCAAGTAGTTGCGCCAAGCATACAAGGATTAATGCGAATTGTGAATTTAGGAAGTATGTATGTATCTACATCTGTCCCTGAAACCTATATTGGCAAACTAAAATTAGGAGATCAAGTGGACGTTTTCTTAGCCTCATTAAACAAAACCTATAAAGGAAAAGTTCGCCAAGTTGGTAATTTTATAAATCCAAACAACAGAAGTTTTGGAATCGAAGTGAGTCTTCCTAACCCTGATAATTTACTGCGTCCTAACCAAGTGGCAAAACTAAAAATCATTGATTATACTAAAAAAGATGCAATTGTAGTGCCAACAAATGTTGTTCAGGAAGACGGTGAGGGCAATAAATTTATTTTTACAGTTGAAGCAAGCAATGGCAAAACAGGAACTGCTAAAAAAGTAATTGTTGAAGTAGGAAAATCATCTGACAATGTAACTGAAATTCTAAGTGGTTTAACAGTAGATGATGTTATTGTAACTGAAGGTGTGAACGCTATTTCTAACGGAATGAAATTGAATTTTTAATAACTAATTGTTTCAAGTTTGACGTTTCAAGTTATAGATTATTCTTAACCTGAAACCTGAAACTTGAAACCTGAAACAAATTACTATGTCACATCAAAATAAAGAATTCGGCATTTCGAGTTGGGCGATAGAAAATCGTGTAACGGTATATATTTTCACGTTGCTTATTGTAATTACGGGCTTAATTGCCTACACAACAATGCCTCGTGAAGACTTTCCAGAAATTATTGAAAATAAAGTGTATATCTCCTCTGTTTTTCCAGGAAACTCAGCCGAAGATGTAGAGAAATTAATAGTAAAACCATTAGAAAAGGAATTAAAAAACATTAGTGGTGTCGAAAAAGTAACGGCAAGTTCTTTTCAAGATTACGGAATGATTATCGCTGAATTTTCGGATAAAGTTTCTATTGATCAAGCCAAACAAAAAGTAAAAGATAAGGTAGATATTGTAAAAGCTGATACCGATTGGCCCAATCTTGATAACGGGAGTAAGGTAGAACCAAGTGTTTTTGAGCTAAACATTTCAGAGGAAGTGCCTATTTTAAATATTCATTTGAAAGGAAATTACACCACACAACAACTTAAAAAGTATGGAGAAAAACTGCAAGACGATATCGAAGAAATTCCAGAAGTAAAAAAAGTTGAAATACTTGGTGTTGACGATAAAGAAGTAGAAATCGCTGTCGACATCTTCAAAATGACTGCTGCTCAAGTATCGTTTGACGATATTCAAAACGCAGTAAAATATGAAAACATGACTCTTTCAGGAGGAAACTTAATATCGCAAGGTTCTAGAAATAATATTCGAATTGTAGGAGAAATCAAAGACCCAAAAGAGCTAGAAAACATTGTTATAAAGCACAACGGCGGTACGGTATACCTAAAAGACATAGCCGTAATCTCTTTTAAAGAAAAAGAAAAAACGACTTATGCACGCGAAAAAGGAAAAGAAGTAGTGATGCTTGACGTTAAAAAACGCTCGGGTCAAAACATGATTTCAGCCATCGATCAAGTAAAAGAAAAACTAGAGCTAGCACACGAAAATTATTTACCTAAAGATTTACAAGTTGAGCTTACCAACGATCAATCGGCTCGTGTAGAACATCAAGTTGATGAGCTTTCAAACCATATTATTTTTGGTATTGTACTCGTAATGATTGTGTTAATGTTTACCATGGGATTGCGAAATTCATTATTCGTAGGTGCGGCTATTCCGCTTTCTATGATGATTGCTTTTACCATATTAGCTGCATTTGGGTTAACACTAAACACAATGGTGCTTTTCGGATTGGTAATGGGATTGGGTTTATTAGTTGATGACGGAATTGTGGTCGTAGATAACGTTTTTGCTAATATGAAAAAAGGAATGCCACGAATACAAGCCTCAAAAATTGGTATAGGCGAAATTGCTTGGCCCGTAATTTCTTCTACAGCAACAACGTTAATGGCGTTTTTACCTTTTGCATTATGGCCAGGAACTATGGGTAAATTTATGATTTACTTTCCAATTACTTTAACGGTAACACTAACCGCTTCTTTATTTGTAGCAATGGTAGTAAATGCAGCTATGACGGGTGGCTCTATGGATATCGAAGACAAAAATGTAACACTCAAAACAGCCAAAACATACACTTTAATTCTAGGAATAATAGGAGTGCTTTTTGTAATCATTGGCAATGTAAATGACAGTAAATTTGCAAGAGGAATTGGTCATTTTGCATTAATTTCATTAGCACTTATGTGGCTTTATAAATGGAAAATGTACCAATGGACACAAGATTTTCAACACAGTTTTTTTCCGAGGTTAGAAGAAAAATACAAGACCTTTTTAGGTAAAATTCTAAAAGGTAGAAATGCTTGGTTTGCACTAGTAGGAATTATTGGAATGTTATTTTTATCTGTTTTTCTTTTAGGTCTTTTTCCAAGAAAAGTATTGTTTTTCCCCGATAATATTCCAAGACAAATCATTACTTACATCGAATACCCTCAGGGGACTGATATTCAAAAAACAAACAAAGCCACTTTGTTCGTAGAAAAACAAGTGTTTGAAATAATGAATAAATATATCGATCCAACAACCGATAAAAACTTCTTGGCTGAAAGTATCGTTTCGCAAGTTGGTATTGGCGCAGGAAACCCAAATGTAGATGCGGGTTCGGCTAATGAAACTCCTTTTAAAGGAAAAGTTACCGTTAACTTCTCTGAATTTAAATTCCGAAGAGGCATCAATACTTCTGACGTTTTAGATGAAATTAGAAATCGTGTAAAAGGAATTGCTGGCGCAAAAGTAACCGTTGAAAAAGATGCCAATGGGCCACCAGCTGGGTATCCAATCAGTATTCAATTAACAGGTTCTGCCGGTGCAGATTATGATGTAATGCTCAAAGAAGCTGACAAGATGATTGCTTTTATCGATTCTAAGAAAATTCCTGGTATAGAACGATTAAATGTTGATGTTAACAAAGAAAGCCCTGAACTTGAAGTAAAGGTTGACCGAGTTAATGCTGGAAGTTTAGGTGTTTCGACAGGTCAATTAGGATTTAATTTGCGTCGCTCTGTTTATGGTCAGGAAATTTCTACTTTTAAAGAAGGTGATGACGATTATAATATTGTGGTTCGTATGCAAGACGACCAACGCAAAAACGAAAACATTCTTTTCAATCAGTCGTTAACGTTTAGAAATCAGACTAACGGTCAAATGATGCAAGTGCCCATTTCTGCGGTTTCTAATACTGAGAAAACGAACACCTATAATCAAATAAAAAGAAAAAACTACAAACGAATAATGACCATTTATTCCAATGTATTAAGCGATGCTAATGGCGATGAAATTACGAAACAAATAGCAATCGAATTAAAAGGATATCAATTACCAAAAGGAATTTCCTATTCTTTCTCTGGCGTGCAAGAAGAGCAAGGCAAAAACCAAAGCTTCTTGATGTATGCGCTTTTCCTTGCCATGGCAGGAATAACAATAATTATAGTTTTACAATTTAATTCAGTTTCAAAAACGTTAGTAATCTTATTTACGGTATTGTTGAGTTTTAGTGGTGTTTTTTATGGTTATGTAATTGCCAACATGGATTTTGTAATCCTAATGACCATGATGGGAATCATTTCCTTAGCGGGAATTGTGGTTAAAAACGGAATTGTATTAATGGACTTCTTCGTATTGCTTTTAGATAAAAAAGTTGCCGATAAAGGACTAGAAAGCCACAATGATTTATCACTAGTTGAAATTGAAGAAATCATTATTGAAAGCGGTAAAAACCGTCTGCGACCAGTTTTGTTAACTGCATTAACCGCGATTTTAGGATTAATTCCGCTAGCAATTGGGTTAAACTTTGACTTTTTTGGATTGATTACCGATTTAAATCCGCATTTATATATGGGTGGCGATAATGTTATTTTCTGGTCGCCGTTAGCATGGACAATTATTTTCGGATTGACTTATGCAACAATCCTAACATTAGTAATGGTACCAGTAATGTTCTTCCTAGTAAAACGAACGAAATACTGGTTGAGAGATAGACGAAATGTTGCTTAAATTAAAATAGAATAAAAAACAAAACCGTCTCGAAATTATATTTTGAGACGGTTTTGTTTATGTAAAAACTAATTCAGACTATTTAACATTTACTAAACGAAACGATTCTTTTGAAAAAAGGCAACAGTACTAACATTAGTATTGGTTCCCGTGAAATTCTTCATGAAAATTACTTTAATATTGGCTAAGTAAAAAAATGAATTTGTACCCAAAAATCATTTTAGAAGTAGCCACAAAAAAACCCGAAACAATTAAATTATTTCGGGTTTATATTTAAAACGTAAAAATTAATTTACCGCCAATGATTCTTGTTTCCAATTCTTAACAAATGTAATTTGATTATTAGAATAATCTACTTCACTCAAGATAACGTCATTCCAAAAAAACCAACTTCCTGTTTTTTTACCGTTTTTATATTCACCAACCGATTTTTTGTTTCCTTTCATATCAAAAGCAACCCATTTACCTTCTAATTTTCCGTCTTTTAGAAATCCTTGTTGCTGAACTTGACCATTATCATAGTAATATGTTGCTTTTACTTCATTTCCAACTACCTCTAATTTTGGCTGTTTTGCTTGTGCGAAAATCATACTTGAAATTAACACTGCTCCGATAATCATATACTTTTTCATAGTGTAGGTTTTTAATAGTTCATAATAACATAACAAATATAATAATTAATTTACAATAAAAAAACTTTTGCTTAACAATTTGGTAACATTGAGCAAAAACTTAACATTGGAATATTTACATAATAATTAAATCTAGGCTAATAATTTAAAAACTCAAACAAAAAATTGATATTTAATACTAAATTTGCCACCAAATCGAAATAAAAATTCAAAGTAATGCATAGAAGTCATAATTGTGGAGAACTTAACGCCTCCCACATCAATACCAATGTTACACTTGCCGGTTGGGTGCAAAAATCGCGTGATAAAGGATTTATGAATTGGGTTGATTTAAGAGATCGTTATGGCATTACACAATTGGTTTTTGATGAAGGTCGTACCCAAAAAGCGGTTTTCGAATTGGCTAAAACCCTTGGTCGCGAATTTGTGATTCAAGTAAAAGGAACTGTTATTGAGCGTGAAGCCAAAAACAAGAAGATGATTACTGGCGATATCGAAATTTTAGTTTCTGAATTAACGATACTAAATGCTTCAATTACCCCTCCGTTCACTATAGAAGACGAAACCGATGGCGGAGAAGATATTAGAATGAAATACAGATACTTAGACATAAGAAGAAATCCTGTAAAAAACAGTTTGCTTTTTCGTCATAAAGTAGCACAAGCCGTCAGAAATTACCTTTCAAATCTAGATTTTTGTGAAGTTGAAACGCCTTACTTAATAAAGTCTACACCTGAAGGGGCAAGAGATTTCGTAGTGCCAAGCAGGATGAACGAAGGGCAGTTTTATGCTTTGCCGCAATCTCCTCAAACCTTCAAACAATTGTTAATGGTGGGTGGCATGGACAAATATTTTCAAATCGTAAAATGTTTTCGTGACGAAGATTTACGTGCCGACAGACAACCGGAGTTTACACAAATAGATTGCGAAATGGCTTTTGTTGAGCAAGAAGATATTTTAAATGTATTTGAAGGCTTAACCCGTCATTTACTGAAAGAAATAAAAGGCATAGAAGTAGATAAATTTCCAAGAATAACTTATGATTACGCCATGAAAACCTACGGAAATGACAAACCAGACATTCGTTTCGGTATGGAGTTTGGCGAATTAAATGCTTATGCAAAACATAAAGATTTCCCCGTTTTCAATGGCGCAGAATTGGTTGTCGGAATCGCCGCCCCTAATTGTTCAACATACACACGTAAAGAAATAGACGCTTTAATTGATTGGGTAAAACGGCCTCAAGTTGGTGCGTCAGGTATGGTTTATGTAAAATGTGAAGCAGATGGAACATTCAAATCATCTGTAGATAAGTTTTACGATCAATCTGATTTGCAACAATGGGCTTCAATTACAGGTGCTAAAGCCGGCGATATGATTTTTGTGCTTTCTGGTCCAGCCGACAAAACGAGAACCCAACTTTCTGCACTTAGAATGGAATTAGCAACTCGTTTAGGATTGCGTAATCCAGCCGAATTTGCACCACTTTGGGTTGTAGATTTTCCTTTATTAGAATTGGATGAAGACCCGAGCCAAACTGGCGAACAGGCGCAGCATTCTGGAAGATGGCATGCCATGCACCATCCGTTTACATCACCAAAACCAGAAGACATGCACTTATTAGCAACCAATCCAGGAAAAGTTCGTGCTAATGCGTATGATATGGTTTTAAACGGAAACGAAATTGGCGGTGGTTCTATCAGAATTCACGATAAAGCTACACAACAATTAATGTTCAAATATTTAGGATTTACTGAAGAAGAAGCAAGAAATCAATTTGGTTTCTTAATGGATGCTTTTCAATACGGAGCACCACCACACGGCGGATTGGCTTTTGGATTAGACCGATTGGTTGCTATCTTAGGAGGACAAGAAACCATACGTGATTTTATAGCGTTTCCAAAAAATAATTCAGGAAGAGATGTTATGATTGATGCACCATCAGTTATTGATGAAAGTCAATTGAAAGAGTTGCACATTCAATTGGATTTAAAGTAATCTTCACCCATTTCAATGAACCGAAAACGCTGACTATCAATAATTTTTATAAAAATTTAAGGTCTAGTTGTCTTTCGTATTGTATTAAAGATTACATTTGCGACATTATAAATTATTTATTACTATTACAATGCGTACAGGTACAGTTAAATTTTTCAATGAATCTAAAGGTTACGGATTCATTACAGACGAAGAAACAGGAAAAGACATTTTTGTTCATGCTTCAGGAATCAACGCGGAAGAACTTCGTGAAGGTGACAGAGTGAGCTATGAAGAAGAAGAAGGTAGAAAAGGGAAAGTTGCTGCCAAAGTAGCAGTTCTTGAGGACTAAAATATATAGATTATTTTTGTTACCCAAAATTTTTAAACGTTTCGATTTACTTCGAAACGTTTTTTTTTGATAAATAAATAAAACTATTTTCTTTCAATAACTATGATAATCAACAAAGGTTAAAAAGTTCTTAAACCAAACTTAATTTGTTATTTATAATTAATAAAAATTGTAAATTTACCGCTTAACTGATAAAAGGATTTTTCAATTTTTATTGCTAATTAATTATTGACTGTTATCTTTGTGGCAAAAATAAAATTGAATTAAAAATTACTTTATGCATTCAACTCAATTAGATTATTTTCCTATATTACTTCAATTCATTTTAGCTGTCGGTTTTGTTGTTGGAATGATTATTATTTCTGGTAAATTAGGCCCAAAAAGAAATTCAGCAATAAAAGATAAAAACTTTGAGTGCGGCATAGAATCTATAGGAAACGCACGTATTCCTTTTTCTGTAAAATATTTTCTAGTCGCAATTTTGTTTGTTCTATTCGATGTAGAGGTAATCTTTCTTTATCCTTGGGCAATAAACTTCAAGGAATTGGGAATGGAAGGAATGGTTAAAATGGTCTTATTTATGGCTTTGCTTTTAGTTGGTTTTTTCTATATCATCAAAAAGAAAGCATTAGAATGGGAATAAAAAATTAAGATTTAATAGAAATGGTTTGTTTTTAGTATTAATCCTAAATTTAAATCCTAAATCTAAAATTAAATATGAGTGATTCAAATATAAATATGGTTGCGCCACCTGAAGGAGTTGTTGGGGAAGGTTTTTTTGCAACAAAACTAAACGATGTAGTAGGATTAGCTAGAGCCAATTCACTTTGGCCGTTGCCATTTGCCACTTCCTGTTGTGGAATTGAATTTATGGCAACAATGGCGTCACATTATGATTTAGCACGTTTTGGTTCTGAAAGAGTAAGTTTTTCGCCTCGTCAGGCCGATATGCTAATGGTGATGGGAACTATTTCTAAAAAAATGGGACCTATTTTACGTCAAGTATACGAGCAAATGGCTGAACCACGTTGGGTAATTGCCGTTGGAGCTTGTGCTTCATCTGGAGGAATTTTTGACACATATTCTGTATTGCAAGGTATAGATAAGGTAATTCCTGTAGATGTATACGTGCCAGGTTGCCCGCCAAGACCAGAACAAATTGTAGACGGCGTAATGAAATTGCAGGAATTAGTTAGAACAGAATCTGTTCGAAGAAGAAGCTCTCCTGAGTATCAAGAATTATTAGCCTCATATAACATCAAATAACGAAATGGCTTTAGAAAATTCAGACATTCAAAATAAATTAACCGAAACATTTGGTGAAAATGTTTTCAATTTTCAACAAGAAAAAGACATTTTTTCTTTTGAAATAAAATCGGATAAAAACACAGCAGTGATTTTATTTCTAAAAAACGACCCAACTTTACGATTCCATTTTTTAACCGACTTGTGTGGTATTCATTATCCAGATAATGATGAGAATCATCAGTTTGCAGTAGTGTATCATTTGCATAATTGGTACGAAAACAAACGAATTAAAATCAAAGCCTATCTTAACGAAACTCCTTCTATAAAAACAATTTCAAACATTTTCCTAAGCTCCAATTGGATGGAAAGAGAAACTTGGGATTTTTATGGTATTGATTTTATTGGTCACCCGCAATTGAAACGTATTTTGAATATGGATGAAATGATTTCGCATCCAATGCGAAAAGAATTTCCGATGGAGGATTCAGGAAGAACAGATAAAGACGATCGTTTCTTTGGAAGAACAACAACTAATAGCTAAAAAATATAATTTTTCACATTCTATAAATGTCAGAACTATTATTACCACCAGAGCATCGATATGCTAAAATTATAAAAGAGAAACTAAATGATGACGGAAGCGAGCTTTCCATTCTGAATTTAGGACCGACTCATCCTGCAACACATGGCATTTTTCAAAATATTTTGTTGATGGATGGAGAACGAATTCTTGAAGCCGAACCAACTATTGGTTACATTCATCGTGCGTTTGAAAAAATTGCTGAAAACCGCCCATTTTACCAAATCACGCCTCTTACTGACAGAATGAACTATTGCTCCTCTCCTATTAATAATATGGGGTGGTGGATGACTTTAGAAAAATTACTAGACATTGAGGTTCCTAAAAGAGCACAATATCTTAGGGTTATTGTAATGGAGTTAGCAAGAATTACCGATCATTTAATCTGTAATTCTATACTTGGTGTAGATACTGGTGCCTATACTGGCTTCTTGTATGTTTTTCAATTTAGAGAAAAAGTATACGAAATCTACGAAGAAATTTGTGGTGCACGTTTAACTACAAACATGGGAAGAATTGGTGGTTTCGAAAGAGATTGGTCGCCAAAAGCCTTTGAGTTATTAAATACATTCCTTGAAGAATTTCCGGTTGCTTGGAAAGAATTCGAAAACTTATTTGAAAGAAATAGAATTTTCATTGATAGAACTGTAAATGTAGGAGCAATCTCTGCCGAAAAAGCCATGGCTTACGGATTTACTGGTCCAAATTTACGTGCAGCAGGTGTCGACTATGATGTTCGAGTTGCACAACCTTATTCTTCTTATGAAGATTTTGATTTTATTGTTCCCGTAGGAAAATCAGGTGACACTTACGATCGTTTTTGTGTTCGTAATGCCGAAGTTTGGGAATCATTAAGTATCATTAAGCAAGCCTTAGCAAAAATGCCAGCTGGTAACGAATATCACGCTGACGTTCCAGATTACTATCTTCCTCCAAAAGAAGATGTATATCATAATATGGAATCATTGATTTATCATTTTAAAATTGTAATGGGAGAAGTTCCTGTTCCAGTTGCCGAAATTTACCATCCCGTAGAAGGAGGAAACGGAGAAATAGGTTTTTATCTAGTTACCGATGGAAGTAGAACTCCTTATAGATTACATTTCAGAAGACCTTGCTTTATTTATTATCAAGCCTATCCAGAAATGATAAAAGGAGCATTATTATCTGATGCGATAGTAATTTTGTCAAGTTTAAATGTTATTGCTGGAGAATTAGACGCATAAATTATGGAACATACACACTACAAACAAGAAATAAATATAACTGATGCATTGATGACTCGAATCAATGAATTGATTAGTCATTATCCAGAAGATAAAATAAAATCGGCTTTATTGCCAGTTTTACATGAAGTTCAAGATGCCCATGACAATTGGTTGAGCATCGAATTGCAAAATAAAGTTGCCGAAATACTTAAAATAAAGCCTATTGAAGTATATGAAGTGGTAACTTTCTATACCATGTTTAATCAACGTCCCATAGGAAAATACATGTTCGAATTTTGTCAAACTTCTCCTTGTTGCTTAAACGGCGTGGAAGATTTGATGGATTATACCTGTTCTAAATTAGGCGTAAAAATAGGAGAACCAACATCTGATGGTCTATTTGAAGTTCGTGGAGTAGAATGTTTAGGTGCTTGTGGTTATGCCCCAATGATGCAATTGGGAGATTTTTACAAGGAACATTTGAATAAAGAAAAAGTAGATCAACTAATTGCTGATTGTAAAGACAATAAAATAGTTTTACACGATAAATAATATGTCACAAAAAATATTATTAGACAAAATAAACGTTCCCGGAATTAAAACCTACGAAGTGTATCGCAAAGAAGGCGGGTATGCATCTGTAGAAAAAGCCATAAAAAAAATGACTCCTGATGAAGTAGTCGAAGAAGTAAAAACTTCTGGATTACGAGGTCGTGGTGGAGCTGGTTTTCCAGCTGGAATGAAATGGAGTTTCATTGATAAAAAATCTGGGAAGCCAAGACATTTGGTTTGCAATGCTGATGAATCAGAACCAGGCACTTTTAAAGACCGATATTTGATGGAATTTATTCCTCACTTATTGATTGAAGGGATGATTACATCTAGTTATGCTTTAGGAGCAAATCTATCCTATATCTATATTCGCGGAGAGTATATGTGGGTTTATAAAATTTTAGAAAAAGCCATTGCAGAAGCAAAAGCTGCAGGTTGGTTAGGAAAAAATATTTTAGGTTCAGGTTACGATTTAGATTTGTACGTTCAAATTGGTGGAGGTGCCTACATCTGTGGAGAAGAAACCGCATTAATTGAATCTTTGGAAGGAAAAAGAGGAAATCCTCGTATTAAACCACCTTTTCCAGCAGTTTCAGGACTTTGGGCAAATCCAACAGTAGTAAATAATGTAGAAACTATTGCCGCTGTGCCATGGATTGTGAATAATTCTGGTGCCGATTATGCAAAAATTGGTATTGGGCGTTCTACTGGAACTAAATTAATTTCGGCTTCAGGACATATCAAAAACCAAGGTGTTTACGAAATTGAATTGGGATTAAGTGTTTATGAGTTTATGAATTCTGATGAGTATTGTGGTGGAATGAGTTCAGACAGACCTTTGAAAGCATTCGTGCCGGGAGGAAGTTCTGTGCCGGTTTTACCAGCCCATTTAATATACAAAACTGCCACTGGAGAAGATCGATTAATGTCCTATGAATCTTTATCCGATGGGGGATTTGCAACTGGATCTATGTTAGGATCTGGAGGATTTATTGTTTATAACGACACTTCTTGCATCGTTCGTAATACTTGGAATTTTTCTCGTTTTTACCACCATGAAAGCTGTGGACAATGTTCACCTTGTCGTGAAGGAACAGGTTGGATGGAAAAAGTATTGCACAGAATAGAAAACGGTCACGGTCGTGAAGAAGATATTGATTTGCTTTTGAGTATTCAAAGTAAAATTGAAGGAAATACCATTTGTCCGCTAGGAGATGCGGCAGCTTGGCCAGTGGCAGCAGCAATTCGTCACTTTAGAGAGGAGTTTGAATACCACATCCGTTTCCCAGAAAAAATAAAAAATAGAGACCATTTTGTTGCAGAGCCATTTGAAAGTGTAAAGCACATGATAACTAAGGAAACAGTTTAAAATATTATGAAAGAATTTATAAAGTATATTTTTATAGTAATAATTGTAATTTGTTTTTTTGAGTCCTGTAGTAAATCTGATGATGATAATGACTCTAAAAAGAAAGTTATTGCAAAAATTACATTAAAATCATTAGATGATATTGATAATGGTGTGGAAATATATGCTAATCAAACTTTTAATTTTTCATATGTAAATGGGGAAGTAAGTAAAATTGAATCAGATAATTACGTGACTTCCTTTAATTATGACAATAAAAAACTATTAAGTGTAACATATGGTAAGGAAAATATAGATACAAAAAAAATAAGCTATTCCAATAACAAAATAATACAAACTATGACATTGGAAACAATGACTGAATTCTTTTATGATGAAGCAAATAAATTAAATGAAATACAATCATCATATATAGAAAGCAATTTTTTAAAAAAGTATAGCACTAAATATTTTTTTTTAGAAAACAATATAATTAGAACTTATAAAGAGCCTTTTATAAATCCTAATGTTGAAGAAATAACTTATAAATATGACAACAAAAACAATCCTTATAAGAATCATAATATTAATTTCAGATTAATATGGGGATTTGAGACATATAATCTCTCCGAAAATAATGCAATTGAAGAAATTAATGGAAATAAAACTATAGATTATTCGATAATTTATGATTCTGAAGATTATCCTATAAAAGTAACAGGAACTGATAAAAAAACAGGAGAGTTATGGACAGAATATACATATGAATATATAAAGATATAAAACAAAATAAAGCAGTTTCAAGTTTCGAATTTTTTTAGTTTCAATTTAAAAACCTGAAACTTAAAACCTGAAACTTAAAAATAAAATGAAATGAAAGTAACGATAGACGGTCATAGTATAGAAGTAGCGCCAGGAACAACCATCCTACAAGCTGCACGCATGATTGGTGGAGAAGTAGTTCCGCCAGCGATGTGTTATTATTCAAAACTAAAAGGAAGCGGAGGAAAATGTCGTTGTTGTTTGGTTGAAGTAGCAAAAGGAAGTGAAGCAGACCCAAGACCCATGCCAAAATTAATGGCATCTTGCGTAACGGGCTGCATGGACGGTATGGAAGTAAATAGTAAATCATCTCCTAGAGTACAAGAAGCAAGAAAATCAGTAACGGAATTTTTGTTGATTAACCACCCTTTGGATTGCCCTGTTTGTGATCAGGCTGGAGAATGTGATTTGCAAAATTTAAGTTTCGAACACGGAAAATCTGAAACTCGTTTTATAGAAGAAAAAAGAACTTTTGAACCAGAAGATATTGGTCCAAATATTCAACTGCACATGAATCGTTGTATTTTGTGTTACCGTTGTGTAATGGTTGCCGATCAATTAACTGACAATCGTGTTCACGGTGTGATGGACAGAGGTGATCATTCTAATATTTCAACCTGTATTTCAAAAGCGATTGACAATGAATTTTCAGGAAACATGATTGATGTTTGTCCTGTGGGTGCCTTGACAGACAAAACTTTCCGATTCAAATCGAGAGTTTGGTTTAACAAACCCTATAATGCACATCGAGATTGCGACAAATGTTGCGGAAAAACTACGGTATGGATGTTTGGAGACGAAATACAAAGAGTTACAGGCCGAAAAGACGAATACCACGAAGTAGAAGAATTTATTTGTAACGGTTGTCGTTTTGACCATAAAGACATTAATGATTGGGTAATTGAAGGGCCAAGAAAATTTGAAAAAGATTCTGTTATTAACCAAAATAATTATACTCAAAAATTGAACAAGGTAGAAATTGCTACTGAAAAAACGATTTTGATGGGTAGAGATATAGATCGTAAAAAAATCAGTATGCCAGCCATTGCTTTGACAGAAGAGGACATTATTAACCAACAAAGCTTAAGCGATAATGAATAGTACACTTATTATAGACAAAAGCGTTATTGTTTTTATAGTTTTTGCTGTCACCATGCTTATGGCTATGTATTCTACATGGGCAGAACGTAAAGTAGCTGCTTGGTTACAAGACCGAATTGGACCAAACAGAGCGGGTCCTTTAGGGCTTTTACAGCCTCTTGCTGATGGCATGAAGTTGTTTGCAAAAGAAGAGTTTGAACCCAATACTCCAAATAGATTTTTGTTTTTTGTTGGACCTGCAATTGCCATGAGCACCGCATTAATGACAAGTGCTGTAATTCCTTGGGGCGATAAATTTCACTTATTTGGAAGAGATATAATCTTACAAGCAGCTGATATTGATGTCGCTTTATTGTATATTTTCGGAGTGCTTTCTGTTGGTGTTTACGGAATAATGATTGGCGGCTGGGCATCAAACAATAAGTTTTCATTAATAGGTGCAGTTCGTGCCGCTTCTCAAATGGTATCGTATGAAATTGCCATGGGTCTTTCTGTTATAGCTTTGTTAATGATGACAGGTACTTTGAGCTTGAGAGAGATTTCTGCACAACAAGCGGGAATGAATTGGAATGTGTTTTATCAACCGCTTTCTTTTTTAATATTTTTGATTTGTGCTTTTGCAGAAACCAATAGAACTCCTTTTGACTTAGCAGAATGTGAAACTGAACTTATTGGAGGCTATCATACCGAATATTCGTCGATGAAAATGGGATTCTTTTTATTTGCTGAGTATGCCAATATGTTTATATCCGCAGCTATTTTGTCTATTTTGTTCTTTGGCGGATACAATTATCCTGGAATGAGTTGGGTTATTGAAAATTGGGGCGGAAACCTAGCCAATGTTTTAGGAATCGTTGCTTTGTTTATTAAAATTTGTGGGTTTATATTTTTCTATATGTGGGTACGTTGGACGATTCCGAGATTTAGATACGACCAATTAATGCATTTAGGATGGAGAATATTGATTCCGCTTTCGATTATTAATATTGTAATTACTGGAATTGTAATTTTGAGAGCAGATATCGCTGCCTATTTTGGGTTTTAAATAAAATTGTATTGGGCTAGCCCTGATAGCAGTGAAAATCCTTTTGTGCCGGAGTTCGGCAAAAAAGATTGTAACGAATAGCAGGATTAGCTTCAAAAAAATAAAAATAAAAATGTCAATAGAAACTATATCATTATCGGGCAGAAAAAAAGTGGTCTCAAATAAAGAGATGACTTTTTTAGAACGCTTGTATCTTGTAGCCATTATTAAAGGTTTATGGATAACCATTAAGCATTTGTTTACTAGAAAAGTAACGATTCAATATCCTGAACAGGTAAGAACCATGAGTCCTGTTTATCGCGGTCAACACATGTTGAAAAGAGATGAACAAGGTAGAGAAAACTGTACTGCTTGTGGTTTGTGCGCCTTGTCTTGTCCTGCCGAAGCTATAACGATGACCGCTGCTGAGCGCAAATCTGACGAAAAACATCTGTATAGAGAGGAAAAATATGCTTCTATATATGAAATCAATATGTTGCGTTGTATTTTCTGCGGTTTGTGTGAAGAAGCTTGCCCGAAAGACGCTGTTTATTTAACTACTTCGAAAGTATTGGTACCTTCAAGTTACGAAAGAGAAGATTTTATTTTTGGAAAAGATAAATTAGTTATGCCTTTAGAAATGGCACTTAAAAATACTCAACTTAAAAACGCTAACTAATGTCAATTGTACTTATACTATTTTGTATATTATCTGCGGTAACTTTAGCCACAGCCTTTCTTACTATTTTTAGTAGAAACCCTATACATAGCGCCATTTATTTGGTTATTTGTTTTTTTTCTATTGCGGGACATTATTTGCTGATGAATTCTCAGTTTCTAGCAATTGTGCACGTTATTGTATATTCGGGCGCTATAATGATTTTGTTTTTATTTACCATCATGCTGATGAATTTGAATAAAGAAAATGAAGTTCATAAACCTAGAATTACCCGTTTAGGAGCTATTGTTTCTTTTTGTTTAATATGTTTTGTGCTTATTCTTATTTTTATAAATTCAAATCCTATTGTTGGAGAATATATAACTACTGGCGAAGATTTTCAATCTATAAAAGTACTTGGAAAAGTGTTGTTAAATGAATATATGGTTCCGTTTGAATATGCATCGATATTGCTTTTAGTTGCCATGATTGGAACTGTTTTATTGTCTAAAAAAGAAAAACTAGAAAAATAGTATGAACAATATTTTAAACCAAATAGGTATTGAAAATTATATTTTCCTATGCGTAATACTTTTCTGTATTGGCGTTTTTGGAGTATTATACAGACGAAATGCCATTATTGTATTTATGTCAATAGAAATCATGTTAAATGCTGTTAACTTATTATTTGTAGCCTTTTCTACCTACCATCAAGATGCACAAGGTCAAATTTTTGTGTTCTTTTCGATGGCAGTTGCTGCAGCAGAAGTAGCCGTTGGTTTGGCAATTTTAGTGTCAATATTTAGAAATTCAGGCACAATTGATGTGGCTAATTTAAAAAACTTAAAAGGATAATTTTCAATGGATACCAATTTAGCTTTAGTCTTACTTTTAACTCCTTTGCTTGGATTTCTAATCAATGTTTTCTTTGGTAAACAATTAGGAAAATCAGTTTCAGGCACAATCGGGACACTTACAATTGTTGTTTCATTTGTGGCTTCGATTTATTTTTTCTTACAAATAAACCAAAGCAAACAACCAATAACTATAGATTTATTCGATTGGATGACTATTAGTAATTTTAAAGTTAACTTTGGATTGCTACTAGACCAATTGTCGATTTTATGGTTGCTTTTTGTAACCGGAATTGGTTCATTGATTCATTTGTATTCCATAAGTTATATGCATGATGATGAAAACATACATAAATTTTTTGCTTATTTGAATTTATTCGTATTCTTCATGATTACTCTAGTTATTGGAAGTAACTTATTAGTAATGTTTATTGGTTGGGAAGGCGTTGGTCTTTGTTCGTATCTATTAATAGGATTTTGGCATAAAAACCAAGAGTATAACGATGCCGCTAAGAAAGCCTTCATCATGAATAGAATTGGAGATTTAGGTTTATTAATTGGAATATTTATTTTAGGAGTATTGTTTTCAACCGTAGATTTTACAACTTTAAAAACTTCTATAGAAACTACTACAACTCTAAATTCGTATTGGATTGGAATCGCTGCATTTGCATTGTTTATTGGAGCTTGCGGAAAATCAGCGCAAATACCATTATATACTTGGTTGCCAGACGCTATGGCTGGCCCAACACCTGTTTCTGCTTTAATTCACGCTGCTACAATGGTTACTGCGGGAATCTTCATGGTTTCAAGATTAAATTTCCTATTCGATTTAGTACCAAATATACAAAACATTATTGCCATTGTTGGAGCTATTACAGCTTTAGTAGCAGCAACAATTGGTTTAGTTCAGAATGATATTAAAAAAGTTTTGGCCTACTCTACCGTTTCACAATTAGGACTTATGTTTTTGGCTTTAGGGGTTGGCGCCTATGAAGTAGCCATATTTCATGTTATTACCCATGCATTCTTTAAAGCTTGCTTGTTCTTAGGTTCAGGTTCAGTAATACATGCTTTACACGGTGAGCAAGACATGCGAAAAATGGGCGGATTGAAAAAGGTTATGCCAATTACTTATCTGACAATGTTAGTTTCATCATTAGCCATATCAGGAGTTCCTTTATTCTCAGGTTTTTTCTCAAAAGACGAAATTTTATTGGTAGCTTTTGAACATAGCATCCCGCTTTGGATTATTGCTTCTATTGCTTCAATAATGACAGCGTTTTATATGTTTAGGTTGATGTTTCTAACGTTCTTCAACACCTTTAGAGGAACCGAAGAACAAAAACATCATTTACACGAAAGCCCTAGTTTGATTACTTATCCATTGATTGTTTTAGCAATACTTGCCACTATTGGAGGTTTGATTAGCTTACCGGGTCACAGTTGGTTAAATGAATACCTTATTCCAATTTTACCCAAATTAGCTACAGCCGAGCATCATTTAGATGCAACAGCATATATTCTTATGACTATTGCCGTAATTGGAGGAATCGTAGGTATTGTTTTAGCCTATATTAAATACAACAAACAAAATACTGTGCCAGAATCAGACGAAGCTATTATAGGTTTCTCTAAAGTTTTATACAACAAATATTATGTGGATGAGGCTTATACTGTTCTTTTTGTAAACCCTATAAATGCATTGTCACGCTTTTTTAGAGATTATATTGAAACTTTTATTTCGTCTCTTATTTTTGGATTAGGAAAAGTAACCATTGCATTAAGTGCTCAAGGCAGAAAACTACATAATGGTAGTATTGGACTGTATCTTTTTGTTTTTGTTATTGGAATATGCGCCATAATTTCTTATTTATTTTTAGCTCAATAATTCTTTTATTATGAATGTAACTCTTATATTAATTTTACTTTTAGTTGGCTCATTTGCAACTTTCTTAGCAGGAGATAAACTCGCCTCTAAGATAGCATTGTTCTTTAGTGTATTGTCTCTAGGCTATTCTATAGTATTATTAAATCTTTTTAATGCTGGCGAGAATATTAGTTTTATAAGCCAATGGATAGCTCAGCCTAATATTTCTTTTGCACTAAAAGCAGATGGTCTTTCGCTAGCCATGATTTTATTGACAACTGTTTTAACGCCTTTGATCATTTTTTCTTCTTTTGGCAATGAATATAAAAACTCCAAATCGTTTTATGCTTTAATCTTATTTATGGCATTTGCAATGGTTGGAACCTTTCTTGCTGCTGACGGTTTGTTGTACTATATTTTTTGGGAATTAGCATTAATACCTATATACTTTATTGCGCTTTTGTGGGGTAATGGCGATGCCGAAGATCGTAAAAAAGCGGTTGTAAAATTCTTTATCTACACTTTAGCCGGATCATTATTTATGCTAGTGGGTTTCGTTTATTTATACCAAAAAGCAGGAAGTTTACTACTCGATGATTTGTATAAATTACAATTATCCGATGCAGAACAATTATGGATATTCTTAGGTTTCTTTTTAGCGTATGCTATCAAAATTCCGATTATACCTTTTCATACTTGGCAAGCAAAAGTGTATCAGAAAGCACCAACCGTTGGAACTATGTTGTTATCTGGAATAATGCTTAAAATGGGATTGTACAGCATCATTCGTTGGCAGTTACCGATTGCCCCATTAGCTTCAAAACAGTATCTATTTATTTTTGTTGGACTAGGAATTGCAGGAGTTATTTACGGATCGATTGTTGCTCTACGCCAAAAAGATTTAAAAAAATTATTGGCTTATTCTTCGTTAGCTCACGTAGGATTAATTGCTGCAGGAACCTATACCCTTACTCTTGATGGATTGCGAGGAGCTGTTTTGCAAATGATAGCGCATGGTTTCGTAGTAGTTGGATTATTCTTTGCTGCAGAAATCATTTATAGAAGATATGAAACTAGAACCATTGCAGAAATGGGTGGTATTCGCTCTCAATCGCCAAAATTTACTTCAATGTTTATGATATTAGTATTAGCATCAGTTGCTTTGCCTTCTACGTTTAACTTTATTGGAGAATTTACTGTACTATATAGTTTATTTCAAATAAATATTTGGTTTGCTATTTTAGGCGGAACAACAATCATTTTGGGGGCATATTACATGTTGAAAATGTTTCAACACGTTATGTTAGGAGCAACAAATTCGAAAATTTTTGCAGATGTAACTATCAATGAAGGAATAACATTGATTACAATTATTGCTGTTTTATTCTTCTTCGGATTGTATCCAAAACCTATCACAGATTTGATAACACCAAGTCTAGAAAATATCCTAACTATAATAAACCGTAACTAGTCAAATAAAAAATGAATACATTAATAGCTATAACAGGATTAGGTGTTTTATGCCTTTTATTTGAAATTTTTAACCTAAGAAAGGGAATTATTCCAATTACAGTTATTGGATTATTAGCCATCCTTGGATTAACAGTATCGGAATTTAATACTCCAGGAAGTTTTTATCACAATATGATTGTAGTAAACAAATTTTCAGTGGCTTTTTCGAGTCTATTTATAGTGCTGACAATATTCTTAGTGACATTAAGCCATAATTTTTATGAAAATCATCAAACAAAACTATCCGATTATATTGCCATAAAAATATTTTTATTATCTGGTGCTGTTGCGATGGTTTCTTTTGGAAATTTAGCGATGTTCTTTTTAGGCATCGAAGTTTTATCCATATCCTTATACATTCTAGCGGCAAGCAATCGTTTGAACTTAAAAAGTAATGAAGCTGGAATGAAATACTTTCTAATGGGATCTTTTGCTTCAGGAATTATATTGTTCGGTATCTGTTTGATTTATGGAGCGATGGGAAGTTTCGATGTTGTTGAAATTAATGAGTTATCACAATCGGCCGAATTGCCTATTTGGTTTCCAATAGGTATTGCAATGGTAACCATCGGAATGCTTTTCAAAATAGCTGCAGTTCCGTTTCATTTTTGGGCACCCGATGTTTATGAAGGTTCCCCAGCGCTTACAACTGCAACAATGAGCACCCTTGCTAAAGTGGTGGCAATGGCCACTCTATTCAAATTACTAGTGGCAATGAATGCAGATATCTCTTATTCTTTTCAAATCATCATTGTGGTAATCTCAATTGCTTCTATGACCGTTGGAAATATTATGGCGTTACGACAAGCAAATGTAAAACGAATGCTGGCTTTTTCAGGGATTTCTCATGCAGGATTTATGTTAATGACCTTGTTGAGTTTATCCTCTTCGGCAAGTAGTTTATTGTATTATGCTTCGGCATATACGCTATCAGGAATTGCTGCATTTAGTGTTCTCTTATACGTTTGTAAAAATAGAGACAATGAAGATATTGTCAACTTCCATGGATTAGGAAAAACCAATCCGTTACTAGCAGCGATACTGACAGGTGCATTACTTTCTATGGCAGGAATTCCTATTTTCTCAGGATTTTTTGCTAAGCTAATCTTGTTTAATCAAACTATTCAAGCAGGCTATTTAGTGGTGGTAATCGCTGCAGTTATTAACTCCATTATAAGTGTGGGTTATTATTTTAAACTTATTTTGGCCATGTATACAAAAGAGCCTAACGAAACACGAACAGGAACGCCAATACTTATTTATGCTGTTGCCGTAATTGCAATTGTATTAAATATTGCTTTGGGATTATTTCCTTCACTAGTATTAGATGTATTAGGATAAATTTTATTCAAAATAGACTTAGAACCATCCCATACAAGGATGGTTTTTTATTGGATTGAATCAACACTTAACTTTTTAAATTAAATTTGTTTCTAAATAGTTTCCAAAACACAAAACATCTCAAAACAATGAATGATAATAATACTCTGAAAAATATTCGTTGGGGCATTTTAGGATGCGGAAATGTTACCGAAATAAAAAGTGGCCCTGCTTACCAAAAAACAGAAGGATTTCAGGTCGTTGCTGTAATGAGAAGAGATGCTGTGAAGGCTGCCGATTATGCTCAAAGACATGGAATTAGTAAATATTACACAGATGCAGATGCACTAATTAATGACCCAGAAATTGATGCCATATATATTGCTACTCCTCCTGACAGTCATAAATATTACGGACTAAAAGTAGCTCAAGCAGGAAAGATCTGTTGCATAGAAAAACCCCTTTCACCCAGTTATAAAGATAGTTTAGCCATTTGCGAAGCTTTTCAAGAAAAAAATATTCCGCTTTTTGTTGCCTATTACAGACGTTCGTTACCGCGTTTTAATCAAATAAAAAAATGGATTATCAACAATGACATTGGAACCATAAGACATATTAGATGGCATTTAAGTAAATCGGCGTCTCCATTAGATTTAAGTAAAAACTACAATTGGCGTACCGATGCAACTATAGCAACTGGAGGCTATTTTGATGACTTAGCCAGTCACGGCCTTGACCTATTTACTTATCTTTTAGGAAACATAAAAGACGTTTCAGGCATCAGCGTCAACCAACAAAATTTATATTCTGCTAAGGATGCCATAACCGCTTGTTGGCTTCATGAATCGGGAGTTACAGGATCGGGGAGTTGGAATTTTGGCTGTAGTACTCGAGAAGATATTGTAGAAATTTTTGGGAGTTCTGGTAAAATAACATTCTCCGTTTTCAATGATGAACCTTTGCTATTGTTAAACGAAAAAGGAAAAACCGAACTCTTCATCGAAAATCCTGAAAACATACAATTGTATCATGTAGAAAATATGCGCAATCATCTTTTGGGTAAAACAATACATCCTTCTAGCGGGCGAACTGCGGCACATACTAACTGGGTTATGGATAAAATTATTGGGAATCATTTGGAGTAAAATGATTACTTCTATTCATTTTTACTTATCAACAATCCAAAAAAATTAACTTTTGTCGTTCTGTAACATAATTGACTATTCTGTAAATTTACAAGATGTATGCTTTAGTCGATTGTAACAATTTTTATGCTTCGTGCGAACGGGTATTTCAGCCTCAATATATTGGGAAACCAGTCGTTATTTTGTCTAATAATGACGGTTGTGTCATTTCAAGAAGTAACGAAGCCAAGGCTGCTGGTGTTGCTATGGGTACGCCAGAATTTAAAATCAGAGACTTAATCAAAGAAAAAAATATAAAAGTATTCTCTTCCAATTATCCTTTATATGGTGACTTGAGCAATCGTGTGATGAAAACTTTAGAAGGGTTTACACCAAATCTTGAAATTTACAGCATCGATGAGGCTTTTCTAAACTTCAACGGAATGCGAATTACCAATTATCACGATTATGGGTTACAAATAAAAAATCGAGTACAAAAATGGGTAGGCATCCCTACTTGTATTGGATTTGCACCTACAAAAGCGCTTTCAAAAGTAGCCAATAGAATTGCTAAAAAATTTCAACAACGAACACAAGGAGTCTACGTAATAGATACTGACGAAAAACGCATCAAAGCGTTGAAGTGGACTAAAATTGAAGATGTATGGGGAATAGGTTTTCGTTTAAGAAAAAAAATGATTGCCCACAATATTCTTACCGCTTACGATTTTACAAAACCGCAACATGAGGCTTGGATTAAAAAAGAGATGGGAGTTATTGGCATGAGATTAAAATATGAATTAGAAGGAAAATCTGTTTTAGAATTAGAACCCATTCGAGAGCAGAAAAAAAGTATTGCAACCACAAGAAGTTTTCCAAAACAAATTTCAGAATTTGATGACTTACGAGAACGCATAGCGACATTTTCGGCAGTTTGTGCCGAAAAATTACGCAAACAAAAATCGTGTTGTCATACTATTATTGTGATGTTAGTCATTGATAAACATAAATATGAATCTCAAAAATATTATTTCAACAAAGCAGTAACTTTACCTTATGCAACCAACTCGACTCTAACGATTTCAAATGTAGCCATATCCATGTTAAAGGATTTGTATAAAGGAAATGAGGGTGTAAAATTCAAAAAAGCAGGAGTAATAGTTACCGAGTTAATTGATGAAGACAAAAAGCAATTGCAATTGTTTGAAGAAGAAAATCCGAAACATTTGGCATTAATGAAGGCTATGGATTTTTTAAATGCTAAAATTAGTGACCGAAAAGTAAAATTAGGCACACAAAATTTGAATCTAACTTGGAATATGAAGCAAAATCATTTGTCACCAAGATTTACCACACGATTTAACGAAATTCTAGAAATAAAATGCCTTTAAAAAAAGATCCAACACTATCATTTTTTCGTCCTGATTTCGAAAGTGACATCAGAATTCCTTATATAAAAGAAGGAGTTTCTGCTGGATTTCCTTCGCCTGCCACCGATTTTACAGAAAACAATATCGATTTAAATAAAGAATTGTGTAAAAATCCTTTGTCTACATTTTACATCAAAGTCAAAGGCAATTCTATGATAAATGCAGGCATAAACGATAAAGACATTTTAATAGTTGATAAAAGTCTGGAGCCAAAAAATAACAAAATAGCGGTTTGTTTCATCGATGGAGAGTTTACCGTAAAACGAATTAATGTAGAAAAAGAAGGCGTGTACTTAATGCCCGAAAACGAAAACTACCAACCCATAAAAGTAACCGATGAAAACGAGTTAGTTATATGGGGAATAGTTACTTATGTGATTAAAACTTTGTAATGTTTTCTAGAGCAATGTTGTAAAAGCAGTTAATTTTTTCATTTATTGAAATTTCATCCATCTGAAAAAAGTATGAAACGAATTTCAATAAAGTTTTAGAAACATCCAGTTTTATAATGACTTACGTCATTTTACCAGATATTTTTGACTATTAAACCTTACATAATTTTCAAACTACAAAGATTTTAAATCCTTAATGACTCTAAAGGCAACGTCAACCACATCTTCACTTACTAAAATAGTAAACTCATTTGAGGTAGAAATTACTTCGTTTATTATAATTCCTTCCCACGCCAATCGCTGGAAAATAAAATAGTAAATTCCCGGAATTACCACATTATCATTAGGAAGTTTTACAGTAATCGATGCTAGATTTTCTAATTTTTGAACCATTTTTTCATTAGCAAAATGTTTGTCTACTAAATGACTGACACTTTCACTAATGATAATATTGGTTTCGCTAACACCTCTTGAGGAGGTGTAAAAAATATCCGAATAATTATGAATCTCCGTAATTAATTCAGCTTGATTGTTTAATATACTATCTGAAACCGCAAAGGCATAATCTGTTAGTGATGAACGAACGGTTATCTCTCCTAAATTTTTTAAAACTTTTACAATTTTGTGATTTAGCCTAAAATCTAAATCTACCGAAAGTCTTTTTAATGCCATTACAATAGCACCTTGTTTTACTTCTTTCCCAAACTCACTTTCCAACTCTACCATCATATTTCTAGATAAAGAAGTTAAGTTAATTATTCCTTGTGACAAGGCACTTAATAAAAAAGGTTTGGTTTTAATGTAGTTTTCTACGATAGAAGAGACCGTTTTCATGTTTTTTTTGTTTGAAATAGATTGCAAATGTATTTAAAAAAACATTTTGTTACAAATAAAACATTTTAAAAATAATGAAAAGCGTCTTCTAAATGCTCTATTATGAATTTTTTTCCTTCTTTGTGTAAAGCGATAATGTCAAAACGAACTTCTAGTTCCAAATCATTGGAAATAACATATTCATTTACGGCTTTTACTAAAAGTTGAATTTTCTTAGGTTTTACAAAATCTTGCGGTAAACCAAAATCGATACTCGATCGGGTTTTTACCTCAACAACGGCTAAAATAGTTTCTTTTTGAGCAATAATATCTATTTCTGCTTTTTGAAAAGTCCAGTTCGTTTCTAGAATGGCATAGCCGTTTTTTTGCAAGTACTCGACAGCAAGTGACTCTCCTAGTTTTCCTAGTTCGTTGTGTTCGGCCATTTATTGATTATTCAAATTTTAGAATCGTATTTTTATCATTTGCATCAAGTGAAACTTTTCTTCCAAAAACCAAGGTGTTGTTATTGTGAATGTGACCTGAAGGGAAATTATAAACCACAGGAAAATTATAATTTTTAGTAATGTCAGCAATAATTTGATTAGCTGTTTTTCCCCAAGGAATTTCGTTATCATGCATTTTTATAAAACTTCCAACAACTAATCCTTTTAAACCATCGAAACAACCGCAACGTTTTAAACTCAACATCATTCTGTCTATATGATACAAATATTCATCTAAATCTTCAAGAAAAAGTATCTTTCCTCTACAATCAATTTGCGATTTTGAACCCATTAAACTGTATAAAATAGATAAATTACCACCTAGCAATTCGCCAGTAACTTTTCCGAGTTTATTTTCGTTTTCGCAAGGCACCGTATAACTAAGTGGCAATCCAAAAAGTGCTTTTCGAAGCGTTTCTTCCACTTCTGGTGATGCTTTTTCTACATTTACAGGCATAATTCCGTGAATGGTTGCAAAACCCAAATTATTTAAATGACTGTGTAAAACGGTAACATCGCTAAAACCAACAATCCATTTTGGATTATTTATAAATTTAGAAAAATCAACTAAATCAATCATTCTTGCTGTTCCGTATCCTCCACGAACACACCAAATAGCATGAATATTTGGATTGTCAATCATGTTTTGAAAATCAGAAGCACGCTGCTCATCAGTTCCAGCCAACTGATTGTTATCTAGTCCTATAGAGTTCCCTATAACGACTTCTAAACCCCAGCTTTTTGCCAATTGAATTGCTGGTTTCAAATTATCATCAATGTTTTTTCTGGCGGTTGCTACAATAGCTATGGTATCGCCTTTTTTTAAATGGGGAGGAAGTGTCATATTTTGTTGAGCTTGGCTGTTTGACATCAAAAAAATCAATAAAAATAAAAAGCTAATTGTTTTTAGATGTATCATGTTGTTTTAAAAATCTTACGGACAAATATATAAAAAGTATGTGTAAATCAGGTTCGAATAAAAACCTTAAACCTAAGTGTCGAGACTCAAATCTATTGCTTATTTTTGCATAAATTCTGAAATATATTTTAGAAGCACATCAAACAATTTTTATGTTACAAGACCCAACCCCAGGCAACGCCAAACTCAGCGGAGCTAAAAGATTTACAATTACAGCAGCATTGCCTTATACAAACGGACCTATTCACATAGGCCATTTGGCAGGGGTTTATGTGCCAGCAGATATTTATTCTAGATATTTACGATTGCAAGGAAAAGACGTTCTATTTGTTTGCGGCAGCGACGAACACGGCGTTGCTATTTCTATGAAAGCTAAAAAAGAAGGCGTTACACCGCAAGAAGTTATAGATAAATACGATGGTATTATTCGTAAATCATTTTCGGATTTCGGAATTTCGTTTGACAATTATTCGAGAACATCGGCAAAAATTCATCACGATACCGCTTCAGAGTTTTTTAAAAAATTATACGACAATGGCGATTTTATTGAAGAAGTTACCGAACAATTATACGATGCAAAAGCCAATCAATTTTTAGCCGATCGTTTTGTAGTGGGGACTTGCCCAAAATGCGGCAACGAAGAAGCGTATGGTGACCAATGTGAAAAATGCGGTTCGACTTTGAATGCTACCGATTTAATAAATCCAAAATCGACAATTACAGGCGAAACTCCTATTTTAAAATCAACGAAACACTGGTTTTTACCTTTGAATCGGTATGAAGATTTCTTGAAAGAATGGATTCTTGTAGGACATAAAAATGACTGGAAACCCAATGTTTACGGACAAGTAAAATCATGGATTGATAGCGGATTAGAACCTCGTGCGGTAACTCGCGACCTCGATTGGGGGATTGACGTTCCTGTTGCAGGTGCTGAAGGAAAAAAATTATACGTTTGGTTTGATGCTCCAATTGGTTATATCTCGTCTACTAAAGAATGGGCGCAAAGAGAAGGAAAAGATTGGGAACCGTATTGGAAAGACCAAGACACAAAACTAGTTCATTTTATAGGTAAAGATAATATCGTTTTTCACTGTATCATTTTCCCTGCGATGCTAAAAGCAGAGGGAAGTTATATTTTGCCTGACAATGTTCCTGCAAACGAGTTCTTAAATTTAGAAGGAAACAAATTATCGACTTCAAAAAACTGGGCGGTTTGGTTGCACGAATATTTAGAAGAATTCCCAAATCAGCAAGATGTTTTGCGTTATGCATTGACATCAAATGCGCCAGAAACCAAGGATAATGATTTTACCTGGAAAGATTTTCAGGCAAGAAACAACAACGAATTGGTTGCCATTTACGGTAATTTTATAAATCGTGTGGTGGTTCTGACTAATAAATATTATGATGGAATTGTTCCAAGTCCAAACGAACTTTCAGAATTGGACGAAGCGACTTTAACTGAATTAAAAGCCTATCCAGCCGTAATTTCGAGTTCTTTAGAAAGATACCGCTTTAGAGAAGCTTTAAGCGAATTGATGAATGTAGCTCGATTGGGTAATAAATATCTCGCTGATGAAGAGCCCTGGAAAATGGTAAAAACCGACCCCGCTCGAGTGCAAACCCAGATGTATGTGGCTTTGCAAATTGCTGCGGCATTAAGTTCACTTTGCGAACCTTTTTTACCTTTTACTGCTGCAAAACTATCTAGAATCTTAAAAATTGATTCCCCATTGAATTGGAAAACAATTGCTGACACTTCTGATTTGCTTCCATCTGGACACCAAATTGGAGAAGCAGAATTGCTTTTTGCTAAAATTGAAGATGAAGAAATACAAAAACAAATAGACAAATTGGAAGCTACAAAAACCGCAAATAACGCTGAGAATAAAGTAACAGAACCACAAAAAGAATTGATTCAATTTGATGATTTCTCCAAAATGGATTTGCGGGTGGGAACGATTCTTGAGGCCGAAAAAATGCCAAAAGCCAACAAACTATTGATATTAAAAGTAGATACTGGAATTGATGTTCGTACGATTGTTTCAGGAATTGCCGAGAGTTTTAAACCAGAAGATATTATTGGGAAACGAGTGACTGTTTTAGTAAATTTAGCACCAAGAAACCTTCGAGGAGTTGAAAGCCAAGGCATGATTTTAATGACGAATTTACCAGACGGAAAATTAGTTTTCGTAAATCCTGATGCTGATGGTGTTGGGAATGGAGAGACGATTAATTAAAAAATCGTTACTAGCAGTATTACTGCGTTCAAAAAACATATATTTAAAACCATGAAAAATCTATATTTATTCTTAATGTTGTTTTCTTTATCACTAACAGCTCAAAATCACGTTGGTTCAATTGATATTGATTACAAAAATTCTTTTTATAGTGATAAAGAGTCTATAAATATTTCTAATGATAAAACTAATGAATTGGTTTTTTTAGTAGACGATACAGACAAAACGATTATCACTCTTTTAGATAATCAATTCAAAAAAATCAATACTTTGGAAACAGAAGAATTGAATAATAAGTTTAAAAAATTTATTGGATATTCCATTTCTGGAGATACCTACACTGTTTTTTTTAAAGATAATAAAGATAAAAAATTTGGTTACGTCGACTTTAATTTCAAAACCCAAAAAGTAACTCAATCCAAAATAGAATTAAAATTCGAATCAGAAAAATTTGTAGAAGGGATTACGCATAATAATATTTTTTATTTAATGACTGTGGATAAAAAAACCGATAATGTGAACTTTTATGAATTTACAAATGATAAAAGTTTTCTCAAACACCCTGTCTCTTTTTATCATGCGGTTTATACCAGCGATGGAATGGGATCAACTAAACATCCCTATGAAATATTGACTTCTAGTGCATGGAGTGGAAATAGTGGTTCGCTTACTAAAATTGATTTAAATATGCCAAATTCAATCGAAACTACATCGGATAAAGTCAAACTATATCAAATCGAGGATGAATTGATTTTTACTTTTGATAATCAGAATACCAAAACCAAAGTAATTAGTATCAATACAAAAGATTTTACGTCAAAAGAATATGATTTTGATAAACCTAAATTAATGGATGATAGTTTTTCGAGTTCTGATAATTCATTTATCAATAACGGGATACTTTACCAAGCCATTTGTTCGTCTGATGAGATGATATTAACAGTCAAATATTTAAAAAACAACAACTTGATTAAAGAATTCACAGTCTATAATGACATTGATACTATTGAATTTAAAAATTCTCCCATTATTCAAGAAAACAGTTCCATTTGGTTCAAAGACAATAAAAGAGTAAGGGAACTTGAAAAATCTTCCAAGTTTTTAAGAAAAGTGAGTAACGGTAAATTAGGAATTGTTGCTTTCCCTTTAAACAATAATATTCAGCTAACTATTGGAGGTTACACGGAACGTTCTGGCGGAGGTTTTGGAGGAATGCCAATGATGGGTGGAGGAATTCCAATGGGCGGATTTGCTTTGGGAGGCGGATTCACAGGGACAATGTCATTCAACCCGTTTATGAGTGCTTATAATAGTTATTCGTATACTAAGTCCACACGTATTGAATGTCTTTTTGACACTAGTTTTAATCATGTTGAAGGTGAAATTAGCAAAAATATTTTTGACAAAATTCATGAACACGAAAAAATTATAGAAGTAGAAAAACGTTATGATTTGGGATTAAATCGTAAAAATGTTTTTCGCCACAACAATCGTTTCTATTTGTCCTATATTGATGAAAGAAATAAAAAATATCATATCATAGAATTTTCAGAATAATATAATTCTAAAATGAAAAACCTAAAAGTAATCGCCTTCGACGCCGACGACACACTATTCGTTAACGAACCGTATTTTCAAGAAACGGAACAAAAATTTTGCGCCTTAATGCAAGATTATCTCTCGCATCAAGGTTTGTCTCAGGAATTGTTTAAAACCGAAATCGATAATTTAGATTTATATGGCTACGGGATAAAAGGCTATATTCTTTCTATGATTGAAGCTGCGATGCGTATTTCAAACAATACAATCTCTATTGAAATTATAGAACGAATTATTGAACTAGGAAAAGAATTGCTTCAAAAACCAATTGAATTGTTAGATGGTGTTGAAGATACTTTAAAAGCTTTGCATGGTAAGTACAAATTGGTAGTGGCTACAAAAGGCGACTTAAAAGACCAACAAAGCAAATTACATCGTTCAGGTCTTGGTCCTTATTTTCATCATATTGAAGTGATGGCTGACAAACAAGAAATTAATTATGAAAAATTACTAAAGCGTTTAGAAATTAAACCCAATGAATTTTTTATGATTGGAAATTCTCTAAAATCAGATGTATTGCCCGTTTTAGCTATTGGCGGTCATGCGGTTCACATTCCTTTTCATACTACTTGGGAACATGAAAAAATTAGCCATAAAGTAGAACATAAGAATTTTAGAACATTAGAAAAAATTACCGATGTTTTAAAGATTATAAAACATTAAAAAAATCTTAACTACGGTTCTTGTATTGAATTATTATTTTTAAATTTACTTAAAAAATTATATTATGTTAACTAAAAATATTGAAAACGCACTAAACAAACAAATTCGCATTGAAGCTGAATCTTCACAAACCTATCTTGCCATGGCTTGTTGGGCAGAAGTTAGCGGTTTAGAGGGGATTGCACAATTTATGTTTACCCAATCTGACGAAGAAAGAGCACACATGCTTAAATTGATAAAATATGTGAACGAACGCGGAGGTCACGCTCTAGTTTCTGAATTAAAAGCACCTACAACTACTTATGGTACTTTCAAGGAAATGTTTGAAGCTTTGTACAAACATGAAGTTTTTGTTTCGGATTCCATTAATGAATTAGTACACATTACTTTTGCTGAAAAAGATTATGCTACTCATAATTTCTTGCAATGGTATGTTGCCGAACAAATAGAAGAAGAAGCTACTGCCAAATCTATTTTAGATAAAATAAATTTAATTGGTGACGACAAAGGAGGATTGTATTTATTTGACAGAGATATACAACAAGCAGCTATAGCAGCAGCAATTCCTAAAGTGTAACTTTTTTGTTAAATTTATTTAGAATAGATAAAAATAATATATTTTTGTGCTGGAATTAAATTTTTACAATTGAGCACAAAGTCTAAAAAGAAAGATAAAATAAAAGTTCTTACTAAAATTAAGGTTTCTGAAAACTGCAAGTCTAACTGTTGTAAGAAATTTAAAAAAGGAGAAGATAAAAGATGCAAGCGATGTCCGATGTTTGATTTATTTAAAAAGGCATCATAGTTTAATAAGAAAAGGCTTTTTCACTATCGGTGAAAAAGCCTTTTTAGTTCATGGATTAATTTCTTTATAAAAATTTGAAGTTGCCAAAAGCCACTTCTATTTTCCTAACATGAGTAAATCACTCACTACAATTTCAGTAATATAACGTTTTTCTCCGTTTTTGTCCTCGTAGCTTCTGTGAGAAAGCTTTCCTTCTATAGCGACTTGATTGCCTTTAGTAACATATTTTTCAATAATTTCGGCAGTTTTTCCCCAAGCCACTACTCTATGCCATTCGGTTTGTTCTACTTTTTCTCCTTTGTCGTTTTTGTAACTGTCGTTTGTTGCGATAGTCAAATTTGCTAATTTTTTTCCTCCTTCAAGATTTTTAATTTCAGGATCATTACCTACGTTTCCGATTAACTGTACTCTGTTTTTAATTGCATTCATGGCGTGTAAAAATTTAATTGTTTATAAAAATGATTTTTGTTTCGTGTCGATATTTGTTTGATTTCGACATGGCAAAGATGCGACGGTTGCCAAAATTTATTCGGTTACTAACTGTTTACTTTCGGTTGTAATTGTTTGTAACCGTTTGTAAATGGAAAAATTTGTTTATATTTGATTGATTTTAAGTTTTTTACTGATTTTAAAATAAAACTTATAAAATAACAAAATATGACTAAAACCTGCCTAGAATGCAACGAAAAAATCATCGGTCGTGAAGATAAAAAGTTTTGTAGCGACGGTTGCCGTAATGCATACAACAACAAAATAAATAAAGACAGTACCAACTTCATGCGTAACATCAATAACAAATTGCGTAAAAATTACAGAATTCTTTCTGAAATTAACATTGAAGGGAAGTCAAAAACCACGAGAGCAAAACTTTTGAGCAAAGGTTTCGATTTCGAATTTTTTACCAATATTTTAGAAACTAAAACAGGGAATACTTATTTTTTTGTTTACGATCAAGGTTATCGTATTTTAGAAGAAGACTATTATATGTTAGTAAAAAAAGAAATATAAGAAACATCCCTAAATTTGCCTCGAAAAATGTTAGTCTAATTTTAATTGAAAGATAAAATATATGCGGTCACAATTTGTGACCATTAATCTACACGCCTCATTTATGCAAATAACTACATTACAATCTAAGATATACGAAATTCGGGGTCAAAAAGTCCTTCTTGATTTCGATTTAGCTTTACTCTACGAAGTAGAAACTAAAGTGTTAAACCAAGCGGTTAAAAGGAATGTTAAAAGATTTCCTGTTGATTTTATGTTTCGATTAACTATTGAAGAATCGGAAAATATGCGGTCACAAATTGTGACCGCATATCAAAATAAAAGAAATATAACAGCAACTCCTTTTGCTTTTACTGAACAAGGAGTAGCTATGTTAAGCGGTATATTAAATTCTGATGTGGCTATAAATGTAAACATTGCAATTATGAGAACTTTTGTAATGATTAGAAAATATGCTCTAGAACACAAGGAATTTAATGAAAAATTACTTGAAATGGAAACAAAATATGACAAAAAGTTCAGTGATGTGTATGATGCTTTAAACTACCTTATAAAAAAAGAAGAGAAGGAAACAATCCAAAAAGAACGCAAACAGATTGGTTACAAAAAATAAAAAATGACAAAAATTAGTATTTTAGGTTGTGGATGGTTGGGTTTTCCTTTAGCAAAATCGTTACTAAAAAAAGGTTTTTATGTAAAAGGTACTACAACTTCATTAGAAAAATTGACTGTTTTAGAGCAAGCCAATATTGATGCTTTTTTGATTTCGCTTCATAGCGATAGTATTGTTGGTGATATTGAAACATTTTTAAATGATTCTGAAATACTAATCATTGATATCCCACCAAAATTAAGAGGCATTAATAACGAAAGTTTTGTAGACAAAATAAAAACGTTACTAACGTATATAGAAAAATCTTCAGTTAAGAATGTACTCTTTGTGAGTTCAACTTCAGTTTATGCTGATGAAAACAGAATAATTACTGAAGAAACTACACCAAATCCAGAAACTGAAAGTGGCAAACAATTATTGCAATCTGAACGGTTTTTACAAAAGAGCACTAAATTTAAAACTACGATTTTACGTTTTGGTGGATTAATTGGTGAAGACCGCCATCCTATTCATTCGCTTTCTAAAAAGGACAATGTCGAAAATCCAGATGCTGTTATCAATCTTATTCATCAAGAAGATTGTATTGGAATAATTGAAAAAATAATTGAAAAAAAATCATGGAACGAAACCTATAATGCAGTTAGTCCGTTTCATCCCTTAAGAGAAACCTATTATACTCAAAAAGCTATTGAATTAAATATAAACGCGCCCAAATTCAATCATTCTAAAACATCTAATGGGAAAACCATTTTAAGCAACAAAATACAAAAAGAACTTGACTATCAATTTATTAGAATATCACTTTGATGCTAATTAAAATAAAAAATGCTTTTTCAACCAAAGTAAACGCTATAGGTTTACCTATAATTGCATTGTGTTGGGTCTGTTTTTTTTGGGGTACTACATGGATAGCTTCTAAAGAAGGAGTTCGGAACATGCCTGCGCTTCAATTAGTAGCCATTAGACAATTTATTGGAGGATTCTTATATGTTGTTTATTTTTTATATAAAAAAACACCTTGGCCAAAAGGGAAACAATGGAAAACTATCTTGATACTTACGTTTCTTAATTTTGTAATGAGTAATGCGCTCAGCACTTGGGGAGTAAAATATATTAGTAGTGGTTTAGGAGCCATTATTGGCGCAATTGTCCCTTTATGGATCGTAATTATTGGCTTATTTAGAGGAGAACGATTGTCAAAAATAACGATTGTAGGATTAATTATTAGTTTTAGCGGTATTTGCATTATTTTTTATGACCACTTAAATGATTTTTTAAACCCCAATTTTCGATTTGGAATCATTATTTCTATAATAGCAACCATAACTTGGGCGTTTGGGAGTTTGTATACTAAGAAAAAGGCCGCTACTTTTAACCCCTATTTTAGTATAGGTTTACAAATGTTTATTTCAAGTATTTTTATTTTTGCTTTGCTTGGAGCAACGGGAACTGCAGTTAGTTTAAGTGCGATTCCAGCTATCTCTTGGTGGTCTATTGCTTATTTAGTGGTGTTTGGAGCTATTCTTACATTTATTGCTTTTATTTATGCACTTCAAAATCTTCCAGCAGAAATCAGTAGTGTTTATGCCTATATTAATCCTATTGTAGCAGTAGTTCTTGGTGCGCTTATTTTTGGAGAGTCGCTCAACACTGCAATTGCAATTGGTGGCTTTGTAACTTTAGTCGGATTATATATTGTAAATTATGGTTTGCCTAAAATTCTTAAACTAATCAATCCTTTTAAAAGTTAAAGATTAACTAATAAAAGAATAACTGATACCAATTCAAAAACTCTTTTTCTATTTTTGTTGCAAATTCAGATTATGAAATCCCTTTTATCTAAATATCGAATATTCATCATATTTTTTTTAGTTTTTTCTGTAGTTACAATTGGACTGTTTTATTCGGCATTAAAACCTGCTAAATCACTTCCTATTTTTAATCCCGCAGATGTAAACCCAGAAATGGTTGATAGTACAGTACAATATAAAACGAAATACCATACAATATCCGACTTTTCGTTTACGAATCAAAACGGAAAAACAATAACTCAAAAAGACTATGAAGGAAAAATTTATGTAGCCGATTTTTTCTTTACTACTTGCGGTTCTATTTGTCCAAAAATGACAACAAATCTTGTAGAGGTTCAAAAAGCTTTTAGCAACAATCCTAAAGTTATGATTTTATCTCACTCAGTTTTGCCAGATGTTGATGATGTTTCAAAACTTAAAGCCTATGCCTTAAAAAACGGAGTAAATGATCAAAAATGGAATTTAGTTACAGGCGATAAAGCTTCTATTTATGCTATGGCTAGAAAATCATACTTAGCGGTAAAATTAGGAAAACCTAACGAACTTTATGATATGGTTCATACCGAAAATTTTGTTTTAGTCGATACTAAAAAAAGAGTTCGAGGCTTTTATGACGGAACAAATAAAGAAGAAATTCAACGATTAATAACTGATATCAATTGGCTTTGTCAAGACAATAAAAAGGAGTAACCCTGATATTTATCAATAATTATTCTATTTTTATCTTTACTTTTGCAATCTTAATTCAATCTAAATAAGATTTGAAAACAACAATTTCCAGTTTAAAAAAAGGCGAAAAAGCCATTATCTCTGCATTTGATGTAGAATCTATTCCATTAAAATTATTGGAAATGGGTTGTTTGCCTGGAAATAGAGTAGAGCTCCTTCAGATTGCTCCGTTTGGAGATCCATTGTATTTAAATATTAATGGATCACATGTAGCTATTCGATTAGAAACTGCCTGTGAAATTGAAGTTGAAATTTTAACAAAGTAAGCAGTAATGATTAATAAACAAAATATTAATGTTGCATTAATCGGAAATCCTAATACTGGAAAAACATCAGTGTTTAACCAATTAACTGGCTTAAATCAACAAGTTGGGAATTATCCTGGCATTACGGTCGAAAAAAAAATAGGCTTTTGCAAATTACCCAATAATTGTAAAGCAAATATTCTTGATTTACCCGGAACTTATAGTTTAAATGCTAGTTCAATTGATGAAAATGTCGTTATAGAGTTATTGCTAAACAAAAAAGACAAATTATATCCTGATGTGGCATTGGTAGTCACTGATGTCGAAAATTTGAAGCGAAACCTGCTTATATTTACTCAAATAAAAGATTTAGAAATTCCAACTATTCTTGTCATTAATATGGCTGATAGGATGAAGCAAAAAGGGATTTCTCTTGATATCCCGTATTTAGAGAGCCATTTAAAAACTAAAATTACCTTGGTCAGTTCGCGAAAAGGGTTTGGTATTGATGATTTAAAAAACTTAATTGTCAATTATAAATCCATTTCAAACGAACCTTGTTTAAACGCTTCAAGTATTGATTCTGAATATTTCGATAGTCTTCGAAAAACATTTCCTAATCAACTATTATATAAATTATGGTTGGTTATAACTCAAGATGTTAACTTTTTAAATTTAGAAAGAAATGAGATTCGGAGTTCGTTTACTAAATCACATTCCGATTTAAAGCGCTTACAACAAAAAGAAACTATAAAACGCTATCAGTTTATTAATGACGTTTTAAAAGAAGGTCAAAAAATAGATACTTCTGTTGCTATAGATTTTCGAAGCAAATTAGATAGGATTTTAACTCATAAAATTGGTGGTTATATAATTTTCTTTTTAATTCTTTTTGTGATTTTTCAATCTATTTTCGAATGGTCTAAAATTCCTATGGATTTTATTGATAGTACTTTTGCTTCTTTAAGCTCCATCGCAAGTGAAAAATTACCTGCAGGTGTTTTAACTAATTTGATATCGCAAGGAATTATACCTGGCATTGGTGGAATTCTTATTTTCATTCCACAAATTGCATTCTTATTCATGTTTATTTCAATATTAGAAGAAAGCGGCTATATGAGTAGAGTAGTTTTTTTGATGGACAAGATTATGCGTAAATTTGGTTTATCGGGCAAGAGTGTTGTACCGCTAATTTCGGGAACTGCTTGTGCTATACCTGCAATTATGGCCACTCGTAATATAGAAAATTGGAAAGAACGATTAATTACGATTTTGGTTACACCTTTTACAACTTGTTCTGCTAGACTACCTGTTTATGCCATAATCATAGGATTAGTAATTCCTGACGAACGCCTTTTTGGAATCATTAATATGCAAGGATTAACTTTGATGTTATTGTATCTTTTAGGATTTGGTATGGCTATCTTCTCGGCCTATGTACTAAATAAAATACTAAAAATTAAAGGAAAAACTTATTTTGTTGTAGAAATGCCTAATTATAAATTACCGCTATTCAAAAATGTTTTTATTAATGTAATCGAAAAAACGAAAGCATTCGTTGTAGGAGCAGGAAAAATCATTTTAGCTATTTCTATAATTTTGTGGTTTTTAGCTTCAAACGGATCAGGTGCTAGCTTTAACGATGCTGAAAAAATAATTACTGCAAAACATCAAAAAAATCATTTATCTGAATTAGAGTTTAAAAATGAAGTAGCTTCACAAAAACTAGAAAATTCTTATATTGGTTTAATGGGTAAATCTATAGAACCTGCTCTAGAACCATTAGGTTATGATTGGAAAATTGGCATTGCAATTATTAGTTCATTTGCTGCTAGAGAAGTTTTTGTTGGTACACTTGCAACTATATATAGTGTTGGTGGAAGTGATAATGAAACCACAATAAAAAACAAAATGCAAGCCGAGATGAATCCCAAAACCGGAACAAAAATTTTCAATTTTGCTTCTGGCATCTCATTGCTTTTGTTTTATGCTTTTGCCATGCAATGTGCCAGTACGCTTGCTATTACAAAGAAAGAAACCAATTCTTGGAAATGGCCATTAGGACAACTCATTTTTATGAGCGGTTTTGCTTACCTCATTGCGCTTATTGCTTATCAACTTCTAAATTAAGTATTTACATATTATTTTAAAAATAAATTAAAAATTTATTATTTATAATTTGTCTAAATAAAATTAAGGTTTTACTTTTGCTGTGTAGAATTAATCTAAATAACAATGAAAAACCCATTTATTTACTTCCTATTACTGACTGCGTTTTCTGTTTCGGCTCAAGAAACACAAGTACAATCTAACGACACTATAAAAAATCTTAAACCTGTTTACATTATTTCTAAACAGCAAAGTCCTGAAAGAATGCCAGAAACAAAAGACAATGTTTTGTTTTCCGGCAAAAAAAATGAAGTGTTAAAACTCTCAAATATCAACGGGAATTTAACCAATAATAATGCCCGTGAAATTTTTGCAAGAATTCCAGGAGTAACCGTATGGGAAAATGAGGGTTCCGGTTTGCAAATAAATGTAGGTGTCCGTGGTTTAAGTCCAAACAGAAGCTGGGAATTAAATACCCGTCAAAATGGTGTTGACATTTCTGCAGACGTATTTGGTTATCCTGAAGCCTATTACAACCCTCCTTTAGAAGCAGTAGAAAGCATTCAAATGGTTCGTGGTGGTGCATCATTGCAATTTGGACCGCAATTTGGCGGAATGCTAAATTATGTTTTAAAAAGAGAGAAAGCACAACCTTTCACATTCGAAACTCAAAATACAGTAGGTAGTTATGGATTGCTAAGCTCTTTTAATGCTATAGGTGGTAAATATAAAAAATGGTCGTACTATCTTTACAATCATTCGCGAAGCGGAAAAGGATGGAGAGAAAATAACAGATTTGAATCTAGAAACACCCATGCTTTTGTTGAATATCGTTTCTCAGAAAAAACAAAAATTTCAGCAGAATACACTAACTCTGATTATGAAATGCAACAACCAGGTGGCTTAACTGATGCACAATTTAAAGCTAATTCAAGACAATCTAATAGAGAACGAAACTGGTTTGGTGTGCCTTGGAATATTTTTTCTGTGAATTTTGATACAAAAGTAAATGCCAATTTTGATGTTAACGTAAAAGCTTTCGGATTATTAGGAGAACGAAATAGCGTAGGTTTTACAAGTGCTGCGAATTTTGAAGATGTAATAAATACTACCACAAATCAATATGCAAACCGAAGGCTTGACAGTGATGAATATAAAAATCTTGGTGTAGAAAACAGAAATATTTACCGTTACACTTTAGGGAAAGCAAAACAAAATCTTGCATTTGGAGCACGCTTGTATCAATCTAATACAAATCGTTTTCAAAATGCAAAAGGTTCAACAGGCACAAATTTTAATATGTCTCCCGAAGGAAGATACCAAAAAGATTTACAGTTTACTACAAAAAACGTTGCTCTTTTTGCTGAAAATCAATTTAAGGTTACTGATAAATTTAGTGTAACTCCTGGAATTCGTTACGAACACATTACCTCAACAGCAATTGGAAGAATTGATATTGCCGAAGGAAAAGATGTTAACTTTGATCAGCAAACTCGAGTTAGAAACAAACCTCTTTTTGGCGTAGGTTTTGAATACAAATGGAAACAAACTAATGTATATGCTAATATATCACAAGCCTTTCGTCCAGTATTATTCAGCGATTTAACGCCTGGTGTCATAGTGGATGTAATAGATCCAAATTTGAAAGATGCAAGTGGATACAATGCCGATTTTGGTTACCGTGGCATTTATAAAGGCTTTTTAAACTTTGATATTGGCCTTTTCTATCTAAGTTATAACAATCGAGTTGGAGGCTTAACACAATTTATTAATAACGACCCAACACAAGGCACTTATTTGTTTAGAACTAATCTAGGCGAAACCCTCAACAAAGGAATTGAAAGTTTTTTTGATTTGAATATTACTAAAATGGTTGGTATTGAAAAACCTTATGGTAACTTAGATATTTTTGCATCGATGTCATTTATAGACAGTCGCTATGTAGATGTAAAAGTAATAACACCATCAAAAACAGATCCAAATTCACTTATAGAAACCAATTTAGCAGGTAACCGAGTAGAAAATGCGCCGAGATACATTCATAACTTTGGTTTATCGTGGGGGAACACTAATTTTTCGGCAACGGTGCAATACAAAATGTCTGGAAGGATTTTTACAGACGCTAACAATACTGTGACACCTTCAGCCAACGGTCAAACAGGAATTCTTGATGGATACGAAATTTTAGATTTTTCGTCAGAATATAAATTCTTAAAACACTATAATATACGTGGCGGAGTTAATAATTTATTAAATAAAGATTATGCTACTAGACGAGCTGGAGGATATCCAGGTCCTGGAATATTACCAGGAGAAGGAAGGACTTTTTATATTTCGATAGGTGCTAAGTTTTAATAATAAAATCATAAAAGGTTCTCTAATTATTGAGAACCTTTTTATTTTTGTAGTATGAATTTTCAAGAAGTCATAGTTTATTGTACTGTAGCACTGTCATTAGCTTTCCTAATTAGGAAATTTATTTGGAAACCTAAGTCTAAAAGAAAATGTGGTAACGAAGATTGTGGATGTAACTAACCTAAAGCAACATCAAGTGTCATCATAACAATAAAACCACCTATAAATCCCAAAGTAGCAATATCAGTATTATTAGCCTGCTGTGTTTCAGGAATCACTTCTTCAATCACAACAAAAATCATTGCGCCGGCTGCAAATGCGAGTGCATAAGGCAATAATGGTGTAAAAAAAGTTACAGCAACAGCCCCTAAAACACCCGCTATAGGCTCAACAATAGCCGATGATTGACCATACATAAAACTTTTTCTTCTGCTCATTCCCATTCGTCGCAATGGCATTGAAACAGCAATTCCTTCTGGAAAATTTTGAATTCCAATTCCAATGGCCAATGTAACAGCTCCTACAATTGACGCTTCGGGAATTCCTGCAGCTACGCCACCAAACAAAACTCCTACTGCCAATCCTTCTGGAATATTGTGCATGGTAATGGCTAAAACCAACAAAGTGGTACGCTGCCATGGCGATTTTACACCCTCGGTTTCTTTAAAATTGATATGTAAATGTGGAAGTAACTTGTCTAATACAAAAATAAATAGAGCGCCTAAGGCAAATCCGCTTGCGGCAGGAATAACTTTAATAAATCCTTCGCCTTTAGACATTTCGATTGAAGGGGCCAGTAAACTCCAAAAACTTGCCGCTACCATGACGCCACCCGTAAATCCTAACATTCCATCGAAAACGGTTCGGTTCATTTCTTTAAAAAAGAAAACAAATGAAGCGCCTAAAGCCGTTACAAGCCATGTAAATAATGTCGCATAAAATGCTGCTAATATTGGACTGATGCTTGTAAAATAATCAATTATTGATTGAAACATAATTATCGTATAAATAAGTTAGTTGCTATTTTATTCGAAATTGTAATTTGTTTTTTGTTTACTGAAACTAGAAATGTTCCATCAAAACTTTCAATTTCATGCACTTTAATCGTTGCTCCCAAAGAAATATTTTGCTTGTCTAAATATTGTAAAAAAGCAGCTGATGAATTTTTAACCCCAACAAAAACATAGTCCATGCCTAAAACCGCGTCTGTAACTAATAATTTATCCATTTTTACAATTTCTCCTTTTTCGTTAGGAATTGGATCTCCATGTGGGTCAAAAGTTGGAAAATTTAAAAAAGAATCCAGCTTATTTATCAATGCTTCAGATTTAATGTGTTCCAATTCTTCAGCTATTTCGTGTACTTCATCCCAAGCAAAACCTAATTTATCTACCAAGAATACTTCCCAAAGGCGATGTTTTCTAACGATTATTTTTGCCGATAGAAACCCATTTTCAGTCAAAGTTACGCCTTGGTATTTTTGATAAGAAACTAAATTTTTATCTGATAATTTTTTTAACATATCGGTAACGGAAGAAGCCTTTGTTTCTAGCATGCCTGCAATAGCATTGGTATTAACTCCTTTTGGAGAAACCAATGATAGATGGTATATGACTTTTAAATAATTTTCTTCTGATGTAGTCATTTATAAAAAGTTATTAAATACAAATAAAAGAAAAAAATTTCATTGTTTGAAAATAAATTTTTAGTTTTGTCTAAATTTTAATTTCGTAATTGAAAAAAATAATCGCGTTGTTATTGCTTATAAACAACTATTCGTATTGTCAAACAACAGTTGACACACTTTCTAAAAAAGAAAAGAATGAGTTACAGCTAGAAGAAGTTGTAGTTTCTGGCACATTAAAAGCAATAAAAAGATTGGAAAACTCTGTGCCTGTCGAAATTATTACTTCTACATTTTTAAAACAAAATCCAACAAGTACTATTTTTGATGCTTTGCAAAACGTAAACGGTTTGCGTCCGCAAAACAACTGTAATGTTTGCAATACTGGCGATATCAGAATTAACGGCCTAGATGGTCCCTATACAATGGTTACTATTGACGGAATGCCAATAGTGAGTGCTCTTGGCACAGTTTATGGATTATCAGGAATTCCAAATTCAATGATTGACAGAATTGAAGTAGTAAAAGGCGCAGCTTCTACTTTATTCGGGAGCGAAGCTGTTGGAGGTTTAATTAACATTATTACAAAAAAATCTAAAACAGCACCTTTATTTACCGCAGATATGTTTTCTACATCTTGGTTAGAAAACAATATCGACTTAGGTTACAAAGCATCTATTGGTAAAAAAATTGATGCTCTTGTTGGTGTTAATTTTTTCAATTATAATAATCCTATCGACAACAATAACGATAATTTTACAGATATTGCTTTACAAAATCGGATTTCAGTTTTCAGCAAATGGAATTTCGATCGAAAATCAGGAAAAGAATTCAGTATTGTTTCTCGCTATTTATATGAAGATCGTTGGGGTGGCGAAATGCAGTGGAACAGGAGTTTTCGTGGTGGTGAAGAAGTATATGGAGAAAGCATTTACACCTCACGTTATGAACTTTTAGGAAAATACCAATTGCCTGTTACAGAAAAAATGTTTTTACAATTATCTTTTATTAGTCATGATCAAAACTCGGTATATGGAAATTCCCTTTATTTAGCCAATCAAAAAATCGGGTTTGGACAATTCCTTTGGGATAAAAACATAAAAAAACACTCGCTCCTTTTTGGAAGTGCTTTTCGATACCAATTTTATAACGACAACACTCCGGCAACAGCTACTTCTGACCATTCTAAAATTTATAGTATGTTTGTTCAAGACGATTTAAAAATCTCCAATAAAACAGGAATCCTTATAGGCACACGCTACGACTATAATTCTGCTCATGGTTACATTTTAACGCCAAGAGTTGCTATTAAATGGAAACCAACACATGATGATATTTTGCGATTAAACTTTGGCACGGGCTTTAGAGTAGTCAATCTATTTACCGAAGACCATCAAGCGTTATCGGGAGCAAGAGATGTTATTCTAGTAGGAAATTTAAAACCCGAAACCTCCTACAATGTTAATTTAAATTATTTAAAAAAATATAAATTAGAGAATTTAGGAGTTCTGAATTTAGAAATGTCTTCATGGTATACCTATTTCACAAATCGAATTTTTGCCAATTATGATATCAATCCAAATCAAATTATTTATGACAACTTGAATGGCTTTTCTAAAATTTTTGGCTGTAGTGCTAATGCCGATTGGATATCGCCTTTTGGTTTAAAAGCTACAGTTGGCGCCAGCTATTTTGACCCAATAACCAAACAAGATAGTGTATCGATTGTACCTTTGTTTACAGAAAAATATTCCTTGAATTGGGCGATAAATTATGAAATTCCTAAATGGTTTCTTTCATTTGATTATACTGGGAATGTTACTGGACCTATGAGATTACCGTTATTGGGAGAACTCGATCCAAGACGCGAAAATTCTCAACCTTTTAGTGTTCAAAACATTCAATTCACTTATAAAAAATTTAACAATCTAGAAATATATTCTGGTGTAAAAAACCTTTTTAATTGGACACCCAATAGAGGAAATCCTTTTTTGATTGCTCGAGCCAATGATCCGTTTGACAAAAATGTGCAATTTGATGGAAACGGAAATGCAATTCCAACTGTGGATAATCCTTATGGATTAACATTTGATCCAACCTATGCCTATGGCCCTAATCAAGGAAAACGCTTTTTTCTAGGAATTCGATATCATATTGATTAACATTTATTTGATTTTTTATACGGCATAGAATCATTACTTTTGAACCATGCAACATTATAATTATATCTTTACTGGTTCAGGTTTATCGGCTTTAATGACCGTTTATGAAATGATTCAATCTGGAAAATTTGTTGATAAATCCATTTTATTGATAGATCAAAACCTGAAAAAAAGTAACGATAGGACATGGTGTTTTTGGGATAACGGTAATTTATTCGAGCCTGTTATTTCAAAAAAATGGGACATAGCATATTTTGCAAACGAAAATTTTCAAAGAAATCTTGAATTGAATCCCTATCAATACAAAATGATTCGTGGTATCGATTTTTATAATTTGGTTTTCGAGAAAATAACAAAACATAAAAGCATTCAATTTCACAACGAACAAGTCCTTTCTTATGAACAACTAGAAAACCATTGTTTGGTAAAAACTGAAAGCTCAAGTTTTAGTTGCGATAAGATTTTCAATTCTATTTTTATTCCAGAAGTTGTAAAAACCCAAATGAAATATCCTTTACTTCAACAGCATTTTATAGGTTGGTTTATAAAATCTAAAGAAGATACTTTTAATCCAAATTTGGCTACATTTATGGATTTTTCTATCGAACAAAAAGGAAATACAAGGTTTATGTATGTTTTGCCGACCTCAACAAACGAAGCGTTGCTTGAATACACACTTTTTTCTGCTGATTTATTGCCAAAACAGGAATACGAAACCGAAATTATAAACTACATTAAAAAACTCGGAATTACCGACTATGAAATTATAGCAAAAGAACAAGGTAATATACCCATGACATCCTACCCTTTTTGGAAACACAACACCAAAAACATCATTAACATTGGTTCGGCTGGTGGTTGGACCAAAGCCAGTACTGGTTTTACGTTTAAAAACACTATCAAAAAATCAAAACAATTAACTCAATTTCTTGAAAACGAAACCGATTTTAGAAAATTTCATAAAAAAGATAAATTCTGGTTCTATGATTTACTTTTTATAGATGTATTATTTAAAAATAATGCGCTAGGATCAAGTGTTTTCTCCTCTTTATTTCAAAAAGGAGATCCAAAATTAATTTTTAAATTTCTTGATGAACAAACTTCTCTTTTAGAAGATTTTAGCGTAATGCTCAAATGTCCAACTATTCCATTTATGAAGGCTTTAATTTCTCGATTGTTCCGGTTTTAGATATATTTATCAAACAATAACAAATCTTTATCGTTTATATTTAAAAGGCAACTTAAAAACTTTGTAACTTTGCAATTCATTAACTTTGAATCTTAAAAATATGTATCCAGAAGAAATGGTAAAACCAATGCGAGCAGAACTTTCAGCAGCAGGTTTTCAAGATTTATATAACGCAGAAGCGGTAGAAAAAGCAATAAATGCTGAAGGAACTACTCTAGTTGTGGTAAATTCAGTTTGTGGTTGCGCAGCAAGAAATGCCCGTCCAGGAGCAAAAATGAGTTTAGATGGTGCAAAAAAACCAGACCATTTAGTAACCGTATTTGCAGGTGTGGATAAAGATGCTGTTGATGCAGCTCGCCAACACATGTTTCCTTTTCCTCCATCATCACCAAGTATGGCTTTGTTCAAAAATGGCGAATTGGTTCACATGCTTGAACGTCACCATATTGAAGGTCGTCCAGCTGAAATGATTGCTGAAAACTTGAAAGACGCTTACGCAGAATTCTGTTAGTTTTTGAACCACTAAACTCACAAAGAAAGCACTAAGAGCACTATTAATTTAGCGCTCTTTTTTGTTTTTATACTTTGTGGTCTTTGTGCCTTCTTCGTGCACTTTGTGTTTAAATAAAAAAAACTAAATTTGTACTCGAATTCTTCCACTTAGAACTCACAACATATTTCTGAACTGACGCACTAAAGTGCGCCGCTAAAAACGTTTATAGCATGCAACTGTATAACACCTTAAGCGCAGAAGAAAGAGCAGAGCTTATAGACCAAGCTGGCGAACAACGACTTACGTTGTCTTTCTATGCGTATGCCAAAATTAAAAATCCAAAACAATTTCGCGACAATTTATTTATTGCTTGGAATGCCTTAGATGCATTAGGTAGAATTTACGTTGCACACGAAGGAATTAATGCTCAAATGAGTATTCCTGCCCAAAACATCGAAGCTTTTAGAGAAACATTAGAAGCCTATGATTTCATGAAAGGAATCCGTTTAAACGTTGCTGTAGAACACGATGATCATTCTTTTTTAAAACTAACCATAAAAGTTCGTGAAAAAATTGTAGCCGATAGTTTAAACGACGAAACTTTTGATGTAACAAATATTGGAGTACACTTAAAAGCAAAGGAGTTCAATGCAATTTTAGAAGATTCAAATACCATTGTAGTTGATTTTAGAAACCATTACGAAAGTGAAGTTGGTCATTTTAAAGGCGCCATAACTCCAGATGTAGAAACTTTTAGAGAGAGCTTGCCCATCATCAACGAACAATTAAAAGAATATAAAGAAGATAAAAACCTAGTGATGTATTGCACTGGTGGAATTAGATGCGAAAAAGCTTCTGCCTATTTTAAACATCAAGGTTTTAAAAATGTATTTCAATTAGAAGGCGGAATTATCAATTATGCCAAACAAATTCAGGAAGAAGGTTTGGAAAGCAAATTCATTGGTAAAAATTTCGTTTTCGACCATCGACTTGGCGAAAGAATTACTGATGATATCGTTTCACAATGCCATCAATGTGGAAAACCATGTGACAATCATACCAACTGTGAAAACGAAGGTTGCCATTTATTATTCATTCAATGCGATGATTGCAAATTAGCAATGGAAAATTGTTGTTCGTCTGAATGTCAAGAAACCATTCACCTATCATTAGTTGAACAAGTAAAGTTACGTCGTGGTATAAAAAATGGCAATAAGATTTTTAGAAAAGGAAAATCGGATAAGCTGTTATTTAAACATTCCGGAGAACTATCAGATAAATCATTGGCATTAGCAAATTCTGCCCATGTCAATTTAGAAAAACTTGATCCTAAAGATATTCGCAAAAAAATTTCCATTAAGAAAATATTAGTCGGTAAGGGGGAGCACTACTATCCAAAACCACAAGTAGCCTTGTTTTCTATAGAAAATCACGATTTAAATCTTGGAGACAAAATTTTAATATCCGGACCAACAACAGGAAATCAAGAGATAATTTTAGAAAAAATGCTTGTTAACGGTTGTGATTCTGAAACTGCAAAAACTGGAGATAAAATTACTTTGCATTTGCCATTTAGAATTCGATTGTCTGATAAATTATATAAAATTCTTAACTAAATCAATAAAAATAAACCAGCCTTGGGACGAGTTTTTCTTTTTTGAAAAAATCTGAAATCTGAAATCTGAAATCTAAAATCTTTACTATCTTTACCCATTAATCGTTTAAGAACTTAAATTGTGTTCATCGCAATACTACATATATAATTATGGCATGTACGAGTTGTTCAACTTCTGATGGTGGTGCACCTAAGGGTTGTAAAAATAATGGGACTTGTGGCACCGATAGCTGCAATAAATTAACGGTTTTCGATTGGTTAGCCAACATGAGTCTTCCTACCGGAGCAGCGCCTTTTGATTGTGTTGAGGTTCGTTTTAAAAACGGAAGAAAAGAATTTTACAGAAATACCGAAAAACTAACTTTAAGCATTGGTGACATTGTTGCCACTGTTGCTTCTCCTGGACATGATATAGGAATTGTAACTTTGACTGGCGAATTGGTAAAAATTCAAATGAAGAAAAAAGGAATCAACCATTTAAGTAATGAAATTCCTAAAATTTACAGAAAAGCTTCTCAAAAAGATATTGATATTTGGTCTGCTGCTAGGGATCGTGAAGAGCCAATGAAGGTTCGTGCTCGAGAATTGGCAATTGCTCAAAAACTAGAAATGAAAATTTCAGATATCGAATTTCAAGGAGACGGTTCTAAAGCAACTTTTTATTATACTGCTAATGATCGAATTGATTTTCGTCTTTTAATTAAAGATTTTGCTAAAGAATTTAGCACCAGAGTCGAAATGAAACAAGTAGGTTTTCGTCAAGAAGCAGCTCGCTTAGGAGGAATTGGTTCTTGTGGCAGAGAATTATGTTGTTCTACATGGCTCACCGATTTTAGAAGTGTAAATACATCCGCGGCGCGGTACCAACAATTGTCTTTAAACCCACAAAAATTAGCCGGACAATGCGGTAAATTAAAGTGTTGTTTAAATTATGAATTAGACACTTATATGGATGCACTTCAAGGTTTTCCTGATTTCGATACAAAATTAGTTACCGAAAAAGGAGATGCTATTTGCCAAAAGCAAGATATTTTTAAAGGCTTAATGTGGTTTGCTTACACTAATGATTTTGGGAATTGGCATGTTCTTAAAATAGAACAAGTACGAGAAATTATTGCTGAAAATAAAGAAAAAAAGAAAGTTTCTTCTCTTGAAGATTATGCCTTAGAAATTGTTACAGAGCCTGAAAAACATTTTAACAATGCTATGGGGCAAGAGAGTTTAACACGTTTCGATCAGCCGAAGAAAAAGAAACGCCCTAACAAAAATAAAAAACCAGCGATTCAGAATGCAACACCTGGAACGAATAAACCTACAGGAGAAAGAAATTCTAATGACACGAAAATTAGACCAGCTGAAAACAAAATAGTTCCTAATCCTAACAAAATAATACCTGTTACTAAAAATGAGCCTAAAAAGTAGACTTCTGTTTTTTGTCTTAACAATTCTCTTTTATTCTTGTGATAAAAAAAGAGTTTTTGACGAATATAAATCGGTTGGAAAAGGTTGGAACAAAGATAGTATTGTGAGTTTTGATTTGCCAAAAATGGATATTTCAAAGTCCTATAATTTATTCTTAAATGTTAGATGTAATAACGATTATCCATTTAATAATTTGTTTTTAATTGTTTCTCTTGAGCAACCAAACAAAATAACAAAAGTAGATACTTTAGAATATCAAATGGCTGATGTAGATGGAACACTACTCGGAAACGGTTTTACTGACATTAAAGAAAGTAAGCTTTATTACAAAGAAAAAATGAAATTCGTTAATGGAAATTATAAAGTTCACATCAAACAAGCTGTTAGACAAACGGGTAAAATACCTGGAGTAGAAAAATTATATGGAATTACTGAAGTAGGTTTTAGAATAGAAAAATTAGATTAAATAAAGATGGCTACGGTAAAAAAAAACAATCAAGTTAAAGACATTAATTACTATAAAAAGAAGTTTTGGAAAATTTTCTTCTACAGTTTAGGAGGGCTTTTTTTGTTTTTTATCCTTGCTTCATGGGGACTTTTTGGCTCGATGCCTTCTTTTGAAGACTTAGAAAACCCCGATTCTAATTTAGCTACCGAAATTATCTCTACAGACGGTGTAACTATCGGAAAATTTTATAACGAAAACAGAACTCAAATAAAATACAACGATTTGCCAAAACATCTCGTAGACGCCCTAGTTTCAACTGAAGACGAACGTTTTTATGAACACTCCGGAATTGATGGAAGACGCACCCTTGGAGCAGCGTTACGTCTAGGTACCAACGGAGGCGCAAGTACTTTAACACAACAATTGGCTAAATTATTATTTCATGGTGAAGGCTCACGATTTCTTCCGCTTCGAATAATTCAAAAAGCAAAAGAATGGATAATCGCCATAAAATTAGAGCAACAATATACTAAAAACGAAATCATTGCAATGTATCTAAACAAAGCCGATTTTGTAAATACAGCCGTAGGAATTCGATCAGCTGCAAAAGTATATTTCGGAAAAGAACCACGAAATTTATCTATCGAAGAAGGCGCTATGCTCATAGGAATGCTAACCAATCCTTCATTATTTAATCCTGTTAGAAGGCCTGAAAGAGTGCAAAACCGAAGAAATATCGTTCTTGGTCAAATGGTAAGAAATGGGTTTCTGGAAGAGTCCGATAAGTTAGCATTAGAAAAAAAACCTATTGTTTTACACTTTCATCCTGAAAGTCATATTGATGGTATAGGAACCTATTTTCGGGAATACCTCAGAGATTTTATGAAAAACTGGGTAAAAGAAAATAAAAAATCCGACGGCTCTGATTATGACATTTATCGAGACGGTTTAAAAATTCATACCACTATCGATTCTAGAATGCAATTGTATGCAGAAGAAGCAGTAACCGATCATCTAAAAAACTTACAAATTGAGTTAGATAATCAACATAAAAACAGTAAAAATGCTCCTTTCGTAAACATTTCTGAAGCTGAAACAAAAAAATTGTTGTTAAAAGCAATGAAATCTTCAGAAAGATGGCGCGTTCTAAAAACAAAAGATTTAAGTGATGAAGAAATAATTAAATCATTTGATGTAAAAACAAAAATGACTGTATTTACTTGGAAGGGTGAAAGAGATACTGTAATGACTCCAACCGATTCTATTCGTTATTACAAAGGATTTTTACAATCTGGCGTTATGGCAATGGAGCCACAAACGGGTCATATAAAAGCTTGGGTTGGTGGAAACAATTACAAATATTTTCAATACGATCACGTAGGTCAAGGCGCACGACAAGTAGGCTCTACGTTTAAACCATTTGTATATGCTACAGCAATAGAACAATTAAACATGTCTCCTTGTGATTCAATTATAGACAGTCCTTTTATGATTCACAAAGGGCGTCATCATGTTACTGAAGATTGGGAGCCTAAAAATTCTGACAATAAATACCGCGGAATGGTTACTCTGAAAAAAGCTTTAGCCAATTCCATAAATACGGTATCAGCAAAGCTAATAGACAAAGTTGGGCCAGAAGCCGTAGTAGAATTAACACAAAAATTAGGAGTAAATTCTGAAATTCCTGTTCAACCTTCTATTGCTTTAGGAGCAGTAGAAATTACTGTTCAGGATATGGTTGCTGCCTATAGCACTTTTGCAAATGAAGGAGTGTATATTAAGCCTCAGTTTATTACAAAAATTGAAGACAAAAATGGAGTTGTTATTTACGAACCCATACCAGAATCTCATGATGTATTAAATAAAGATATTGCATTTGCCGTTATCAAATTATTAGAAGGTGTTACAGAAGGTGGTTCTGGTTCACGATTAAGAACAGAAGGCGGGGGAGCTGGTGACAATCGTTGGACAGGTTATCCGTACTCGTTTACAAACGCAATTGCAGGAAAAACAGGAACAACTCAAAACCAATCTGATGGTTGGTTTATGGGAATGGTACCAAACCTTGTCACTGGAGTTTGGGTAGGTTGCGAAGATCGGTCAGCCCGATTCAAAACAATTACTTATGGTCAAGGAGCAACCGCAGCACTGCCTATTTGGGGAATTTTTATGAAGAAATGTTATGCCGATTCCTCACTTAACGTTTCTAAAAGCGATTTTGAAAGACCGGCAAATCTTTCTATAAAAGTTGATTGTTGGGCTCCCGTAAAAGACACCACTGATTTTGAGCAAAATACCGATGAGTTCGAATTATAATTTAATTATTTGAAGCTATTCCAGCTGTTCGCTAAATCTTTTTCATGCTAAAGAAGCAAGAAAAAGGATATCGCTGCCATCTGGGCTAAAAAACTCAAAATGATACCAAAAAAAGTTAATACGGTTCAGGAGGCACTTAACGGAATTGAAAATGGAATGACAATCATGTTCGGCGGTTTTGGTTTGTGTGGAATCCCAGAAAACTGTATCGCTGAACTAGTAAAAAAAGAAACCAATAATTTAACCTGTATTTCAAACAATGCTGGAATAGATGATTTTGGACTTGGTTTGCTACTCCAAAAAAAACAAATCAAGAAAATGATTTCCTCCTACGTTGGAGAAAATGCCGAATTTGAGCGCCAAATGCTTTCCGGCGAACTAGAAGTAGATTTAATACCACAAGGAACATTAGCTGAACGTTGTCGAGCTGCACAAGCAGGAATTCCTGCATTCTTTACCCCCGCTGGTTTCGGTACCGAAGTAGCTATTGGAAAAGAAACCCGAGAATTTAACGGTAAAATGCACATTATGGAACATGCATTCAAAGCTGATTTTGCCATTGTAAAAGCTTGGAAAGGCGATACGGCAGGAAATTTAATTTTTAAAGGAACTGCAAGAAACTTTAACCCTTGTATGTGCGGTGCTGCCAAAATAACCATTGCTGAAGTAGAAGAACTTGTTGAAGCCGGTACACTTGACCCTAATCAGGTACATATTCCCGGTATACTAGTCCAACGTATTTTTCAAGGAGAAAAATATGAGAAAAGGATTGAGCAACGAACAGTACGGAAAAAATAATATTAAGTATTCTGTGGCAGTACTCAGTTTAAAAACAAAACTACTATAATCTTTTGTTATAGGATTCAAAAGATAATTGCTTGTAGACAGTTTGATTTATTAAAACTTAATTTATCTTAAATTTCTTAATGGTTTAAAATATTTTTATGTTAACAAAAGAACAAATCGCAAAACGAATCGCCCAAGAAGTCAAAGACAAATACTTTGTAAATCTCGGAATTGGCATCCCAACTCTTGTTGCTAATTTTATCCCAAAAGGAATTGACGTCGAATTTCAAAGCGAAAACGGAGTGCTTGGAATGGGCCCGTTTCCTTATGATGGAGAAGAAGATGCCGATGTTATAAACGCAGGAAAACAAACGATAACTACGCTTCCTGGAGCCTCTTTTTTTGATTCTGCAACTAGTTTTGGAATGATTCGAGGGCAGCACGTAGACTTAACCATTCTTGGTGCTATGGAGGTTTCTGAAAATGGCGATATTGCCAACTGGAAAATCCCAGGGAAAATGGTTAAAGGTATGGGAGGGGCAATGGATTTAGTGGCATCTGCTGAGAATATTATTGTAGCTATGATGCACGTCAATAAAGCAGGTGAATCTAAAATTTTAAAAAAATGTACTTTGCCTCTAACTGGAGTTGGGTGCGTAAAAAAAGTAGTAACCGAACTAGCCGTTTTAGAAATTACTCCAAAAGGTTTTAAATTATTAGAACGTGCCCCTGGAGTTTCTGATGAACATATTATTGCATCAACTGAAGCTAATTTAATTATTGAGGGTAAAATTCCCGAAATGATTATTGATTAAGATAATCCAATAAAACTTCCGAAGCATTTCCGAAAGTATTCCCTTTTTCAGTAATACTAACCGCTCTTTTTTTATTCAGTTTATAGGTCGAATCGAACTGAGTTGTAAATAAAATTGCCGACATAAATGGATTATTGATGTATTGTACCAAAACATCTTTTGCCTTATCAATAGAATGAATTTCAACTTGTTCCTCTTGTTGGAATTTGAATTTGAGTTCCATTTTCAAAATGCCTTCTTCAACAATTGGGCGAACATAAATATTCATCAAATCTGTATTTCCAATAGTTTTTGCTAAAGTTAATTTGGCAAAAGTTCCATCTTCTAAACTCAATTTAACTTTGGTATAAAACTTGGAAAAGGTTTCTTGAAACGACATAGAATTCAGTTTTTATTAAAAGTTAACCGCAAATTCGCAAATTATAAAATCCTCAATAGATTAAAATTTGTGAATTTGCGGTATTTTATTTAATTATAAATTAGCAAAAAAATCATTTCCTTTATCATCGGTAATAATGAAAGCAGGGAAATCTTTTACAGTTATTTTTCGAACGGCTTCCATTCCGAGTTCTTCAAAATCAACTACTTCCACTTTTAAGATATTGTCTTGAGCTAAAATTGCTGCTGGTCCTCCAATGGAACCTAGATAGAAACCACCATAGGTTTTACAAGCATTCATTACTTCTTTGGTGCGGTTTCCTTTAGCCAACATAATCATACTTCCACCTGCTTTTTGAAATTCTTCAACATAAACGTCCATTCTACCAGCTGTTGTAGGCCCAAAACTTCCAGAAGCCATTCCTTCGGGAGTTTTTGCTGGTCCTGCATAATATATCGGATGGTTTTTGAAATAGTCAGGCATTGGTTTTCCTGCATCTAATAATTCTTTGATTTTAGCATGTGCAATATCTCTTGCTACGATTAGAGTCCCGTTTAATTTCAAACGCGTTTTAATTGGATATTTTGATAATTCTGCTAAAATTTCTGCCATAGGGCGATTCAAATCTACCTCAACTGCAGCTTCTAAATGTGGTGGAACTTTAGGTAAAAACTGCTGCGGATTTACTTCTAATTGCTCTAAGAAAATACCATCCTTTGTAATTTTCCCTTTAATATTTCTATCAGCAGAACACGAAACACCTAATCCAACCGGACAAGAGGCAGCATGTCGTGGCAAACGAATAACACGTACATCATGTGCAAAATATTTTCCTCCAAATTGGGCTCCAATAGCACTTTCCTGACAATACAATAATACTTTTTTCTCCCATTCTATATCGCGAAAAGCTTGACCTGCCATGTTACCAGAAGTAGGTAAATGATCAAAATAACCTGCTGACGCTTTTTTTACAGCGGCTAAATTGGCTTCGGCGGATGTGCCCCCAATTACCAAAGCCAAATGGTAAGGCGGACAAGCTGAAGTTCCTAAATCTTTAATTTTATCTCGAACAAATTCCTCCATTGATTTGTCATTCAACAACGATTTTGTTTTTTGATATAAGAATGTTTTATTGGCAGAACCTCCTCCTTTTGTTAAAAACAAAAACTCGTATGAATTTCCTTTTTTGGCATAAATATCAATTTGCGCAGGCAAATTTGAACCCGAATTTTTTTCCTCAAACATTGAAATAGGAACAATTTGCGAATACCTTAAGTTTTTATTTTGAAACGTATTAAAAATTCCTTTCGACAACCACTCGGCATCATCTACTCCTGTGTATACATTTTCGCCTTTTTTGGCCATAACAATGGCTGTTCCTGTATCTTGACAGGATGGTAACTGTCCTTCTACCGCTACTGATGCATTTTGTAATAAGTTATAGGCAACAAATCGGTCATTATCTGTAGCTTCAGGATCGTTTAGAATGTTGTTGAGCTTTTGTAAATGAGCTGTTCTAAGCATAAAAGAGACATCGTTCATTGCCTCTTGGGCTAGTAATTCCAAACCTTTTGGATCTACAGTTAAAATTTCTCTTTCGCCTAATTTTTGAACGGAAACGTAATCTGAAGATAGTTTTTTATATTGTGTATCGTCTTTTAAAATTGGATACGGATCTTGGTATATAAAGTCCATTTTTGATGTGTTTTTAAGGAAGTTCAAATATAAGAATTGTATCTCTAATCAAACCTGATTAATATCAATATCTAATTTAAAATTGACTAAATTTATTTCAAAGAAAAATAAATAAGAAAACCTAAAATTACTGACATCTATACTCCTAAAATTTGATTATCTTCTTTAGCAATATCTTCCATTTTCTTTTGTCCACCGTAATACATCCACATCGAAATATTACCGACCCACAAAAAAAATTAACTTTCTGAATAAAGGAGTCATAATTTATCTTAAAAAAACCATCCTGCAACAAAAATCGCCGTAATTACACAAATCACATCTACAAGAAGCATGGTTCCTAATGCATAACGGGTGTTTTTTATATTTACGGAACCAAAATAAACCGCAATTACATAAAAGGTGCTTTCGGCACTGCACTGAAAAATACTGCTAAGTCTTCCTGTCATAGAATCGGCACCAAAAGTATTCATAGAATCTATCAGAAAGCCTCTTGATCCTGCCGAACTAAATGGTCTAAGAAGAGCCACTGGCAAAGCATCAGTGATTTCTTTGCTTACCCCTATATTAGAGAAACCAAAAGAAATCCAGTGGCTTATGATTTCGAATAAACCACTATTTCTAAATAACGAAATCGCCACTAACATACCCAAAACATAAGGAAAAATAGTAACTCCTGTTTTTACACCATTATTAGCTCCTACAACAAAAGTTTCATAAACAGTAGTTTTAGCTTCTGTAAATTTCTTTTCTTTGATAAAGGAAAAAACTAAGGTGAAACCTATAATCACTACTAATATTAAAGAGGAAAGATTAGAGGTAAAGTAGTTTTTGCCAATTAAATCCAAATGGTTTACATACATTAACAAACCAACAATTGCTGCAATTAACACCATCAATCCTAGAACCAAAGAAGCACTTTTGAAATTAATTTTTTGCTTAATCCCTACAATAAGAAAAGCAGCAATAGTCCCAATAAATGAGGTAATGATACAAGGTAGCATCACATCGGCTGGATTTGTTGCATTGGCGGCAGCTCGATAGCCTATGATTGAAGTTGCAATTAAAGTTAGCCCTGAAGCATGCAAGCACATAAACATAATTTGGGCATCACTCGCTTTGTCTTTTTCCGGATTTATAGTTTGCAAACTCTCCATCGCTTTAAGTCCGAATGGCGTAGCGGCTGAATCTAAGCCTAAAAAATTGGCGGCAAAATTTAAGGTCATGTAAGAAATAGAAGGGTGGTTTTTAGGAATACTCGGAAACACTTTTACAAACACCGGACTCAATACTTTAGCTAATTTCCCGGAGGCTCCAGAAATAATTAAGAGTTCCATCAAACCACAGAAAAAGGCCAAATATGCCATTAATGGTAAAATTAAATCAAACAAGGTAGCTTTACATGTGGGCAAAAGTCCATCTGATTTTTGAACGCCGCTAAATATTTTTACTGTTTTATTTTTAAAAACATAAGTTGTATCGGCATTTAAAGTATCTCGGTTTACGACCATCGTTTGGTCTGGAGCATTTTTAATGCTGTCTTTAATGAATACTGGAACTTCGGAAATATATTTTTCGGAAAGTAAAATAGGATCTTCTTTTTTTCCGTTTAAAACATAATCTATTGTATAGCTGTTGCCAAAGAACAAATTAAAAACTACAAAAACAATTGAAGAAATAAAAATAGCGAGCCAAAATCTACTTAATACCATAATTTATAATTTTTGTAAATGTAATAAATCAATAACAATTACAAAATTCAATAGCAATGTCGATAAAAGAATTTGAAAGTCAATCAAAATCAAAAATCGAATATATTTACATATTGTTATTGCATTTTGCCATTGCCATTGTTATTACACATGAATTATCTCATCATCAATCAACAACTCTTCTCTTCGTAATCGCAAGAAAATTTGAGCTACAGCAATCGTGTCTTTCTCGCAGTAGGTTACAATGCGGTCAATGTCTTTTTCTACATAAAAAACATGACCTACTTGACTGCCATCGATATCGCCTTTTGGAGAAGGAATCCCAAGTATTTTAGTCAATAGTTTCAAAGAAGTAAAATGCTTGTAATCACCAAATTTCCATAATTCTAAAGTGTCTAGATGTGGGATTTCCCATGGCTTTTTGCCAAATAAATTCAGCTTGTTTGGAATAGCGATTTGATTAATAATCATTCGACGAGCAATGAACGGAATGTCAAATTCCTTAGCATTATGCCCGCACAAAACATGCTGTGGCTGATTGAAGTGATTGTTTAAAAGATTGATGAAATCATGAAGTATTTTCTTTTCATCACCAAAAAAAGAAGTGACTCTAAAGTTTCTAATATCACCTTTCAAGGTAAAATAGCCAACTGAGATACAGACGATTTTACCAAATTCGGCCCAAATCCCAGCTCTTTCATAAAATTCCTCGCCTGAAAATTCCTCTTTGCGCTGGTATTGGGTTTTAAGCTCCCAAAGTTGTTTCATTTCGGCATCAAGCGAATTGAAATTTTCTTCTTCTGGTACGGTTTCAATATCTAAAAAAAGAATGTTATCTAATCGGATTTTTTCTATCATGGTTTAGGCTTTTAGAGATTTATACTTATTACAAATCTAATAAATCTAAGCAATCTAAATTGTTTGTTTTAAAATAAACTTTGTTGATTGGTTGGATTTTCGTGTTCTAAGAGCCATTTTTTGCGCCATAAACCTCCTGCATAACCAGTAAGTGAACCGTTAGTGCCAATCACTCGATGACAAGGAACGACAATCCAAAGTGGGTTTTTACCGTTTGCTGAAGCTACTGCTCGAATACCCTTTGCGTCGCCTAATTTTTTAGCCAAATCTAGATACGAAATAGTGGTTCCGTAGGGAATATGAAGTAATTCCTGCCAAACTTTTTGTTGAAAATCGGTTCCTTTTGCATTAGTTTTGAAAGTAAACTCGGTTCTTTCATTTCTGAAATAGTCTTGAAGTTGTACAACTGCCTCTTGCAAAACAGACGGAATTACAGCCGAAATAGTGCCTTCTTCTAAAATTGAAATTGCTGAAATACCGTTATCATCACCTGCAATTTTGGTAATTCCAAGAGGTGAATTTATAAAACAGGTTTCCATGAATGTGAAAATTTAAGCGCAAAGTTTTTAGCAAAGAGCACCAAGAAATTATTTTATTTTGAATGCGAGTAAATGTAAGTTTCAATGGCGCTCAACTCTTTGTCTGACATTGCTTTGGTAATGGTAAAATTGGTTTTCATGACTTCATACTGACTTGGATCAACAATAGGTTTGGCATCATTTTTAAGAAAATCAATCATGTTACCCTTTTGATCTTTATATATTTTTGCAATTTCTTGAATACTTGGTCCAATTACTTTTTGATCTACTAAATGGCAGGCAACACAATTCCCTTTTCCTTCAAAAAGTTCCTTGCCTAAATCAACTGAATTTTGAGGAACTTTAGTAGCAGTTTCTTTCGTTTCCTCTTTTTTACAAGACACAAAAATTAGTGAACTGGCGAAAGAAATAAAAATAATTTTTTTCATTTTTTAAGAAATTAACTTTACCACATCTTTTGCAAAATAACTGGCTATTAAATCGGCACCGGCTCTTTTGATAGCTGTAACTTGTTCCATCATAACCGCATCGTGGTCAATCCATCCTTTTTCAGCTGCGGCTTTAATCATGCAATATTCACCCGATACTTGGTAAACCGCTACTGGAACTTCTGACATGTTTTTCACTTCACGAACAATATCCAAATAAGCGATTCCAGGCTTGACCATTACTATATCGGCGCCTTCTTCTATATCCATACGCGTTTCGCGAATAGCTTCAAGTCGGTTGTGATAATCCATTTGATAGGTTTTTTTATCTTTTGGAATGTTTTGCAAATCTACGGGAGCGCTGTCTAAAGCATCTCTAAACGGTCCGTAATGTGCCGAAGCATATTTTGCTGAATAGCTCATGATTCCGGTATTGATAAAACCATTGTCTTCTAAAGCTTCCCGTATTTCAAGAATTCGGCCGTCCATCATATCGCTTGGCGCTACAATATCTGCTCCAGCTTGTGCATGAGCAACACTCATCTCTGCTAAAAATAAGGATGTTGCATCATTAGCTATTTGTCCATTTTCGATAATTCCGTCATGACCATAAACAGAATAAGGGTCTAAAGCCACATCGGTCATCACAATCATTTCTGGACAAGCATTTTTAACGGTTTTAATGGCACGTTGCATCAATCCATTCGGGTTTAAAGCTTCTTTTCCTTGATTGTCTTTTAAATTATCTGGAACTTTTACAAACAACAATACCGATTTTAAACCCAATTTCCATAATTCTTTGACTTCTTTTTCGAGATGGTCTAAACTCAAACGAAAGTAATTTTGCATGGAAGGAATTTCTTCTCTAACATTCGAACCCTCCACTACAAAAAGCGGTACGATAAAGTCATTTGGCGAAATAATGGTTTCACGAATTAGACTTCTGATGCTTTCGTTGGAACGTAAACGACGGTTTCTTCTTAGTGGGAACATTTGATTTATGATTTTAGATTAGCGATTGCTGATTTATGATTTAAAACAAATTGATGAAGATAGAAAATCTGCAATCAAAAATCGTTAATCATCAATCTACAATCCAATTTTTAGGATTTTCTAATACTTTAATTAATTTCTCTTCTTCACTTCCCATCTCTGGATGATGGTCATAAACCCACTGAACATGTGGTGGTAAACTCATCAAAATGCTTTCAATTCGACCATTGGTTTTGAGTCCGAAAAGAGTGCCTTTGTCGTGCACCAAATTGAATTCGACATAACGACCACGACGGATTTCTTGCCACGTACGTTGTGCGGGTGTGTATTCTAAATTTTTTCTTCTTTCCACAATTGGAACGTAGGCTTCTAGAAAACTGTTGCCCACTTCTGTTACAAAGTTAAACCAATCTTCCATCGTCATGTATTCGTTTGCTTTACAATAATCGAAAAATAATCCGCCGATTCCGCGTGCTTCGTTTCGGTGTGCATTCCAAAAATAGTCGTCACATTGTTTTTTGAATTTTGAATAAAACTCAGGATTATGTTTGTCGCAAGCGATTTTACAGGTTTGATGAAAATGAATCGCATCTTCTTCAAACAAATAATAAGGTGTTAAATCTTGTCCGCCGCCAAACCAACTGTTGATTACATTTCCGTTATCGTCATACATTTCAAAATAACGCCAATTAGCGTGAACGGTTGGCACCATTGGATTCTTTAGGTGAATAACCAAACTCAATCCACAAGCAAAAAAATCGGCTTCACCAACGTTGAATAATTTTTGCATACTGTCAGGCAATTTGCCATGAACAGCTGAAATGTTTACACCTCCTTTTTCAAAAACTTGACTGTTTTCAATCACACGCGTTCTTCCGCCACCACCTTCTGGTCGAGTCCAAATGTCTTCACGAAATTGGGCTACACCATCAACATCTTCCAATCCTTTACAGATTTGGTTCTGAAGATTTAGTATGTATTGGTAGAAATTATTTTTCATTATTGATTGTATTCTTTCACAGCGTCAATAAACGCTTTGGCATGATCCACAGGAATATTGGGTAAAATACCATGACCTAAATTTACAATGTATTTGTCTTTTCCGAATTCGTCAATCATTTGATGCACCATTTTCTTAATGGTAGGAATTGGCGAAAGCAATCTTGACGGATCGAAATTCCCTTGCAAAGTGATATTTCCACCTGATAAATAACGGGCGTTTCTTGGCGAGCATGTCCAATCTACTCCAAGAGCAGAAGCTTTGCTTTTTCCCATTTCATTAAGTGCAAACCAACATCCTTTTCCGAAAACAATTACAGGAGTCATGTCAGCTAAAGCTTCTACAATTTGATTGATGTATTTCCATGAAAACTCTTGATAATCTACTGGCGATAACATGCCGCCCCAAGAGTCAAAAATTTGGATGGCATTGCAACCTGCTTTTACTTTTTCTTTCAAATATAAAATAGTCGTATCGGTAATTTTTTGCAATAAAACATGTGCTGCTTCTGGATGTGAAAAACAAAATCCTTTAGCCGTATCAAAGCTTTTAGAGCCTTTGCCTTCAACAGCATAACAAAAAATGGTCCATGGTGACCCTGCAAAACCAATTAATGGCACCTCATCATTCAACATTTGTTTCGTTAATTTGATGGCATCAAAAACATAACCCAAAGTCTCGTGAACATCCGGAACAACTACTCTTTCAACGTCTTGTATCGTACGAATAGGATTGGGTAAAAATGGCCCAACACTTTCTTTCATCAACACTTCAATCCCCATGGCTTGTGGCACAACGAGAATATCCGAAAACAAAATTGCGGCATCAGGAGCAATTCTTCGTATGGGTTGCACGGTGATTTCAGCAGCCAATTCTGGCGTTTGACAACGCGTGAAAAAATCATATTTGTCCCTCAATGCAATGAATTCTGGTAAATATCTACCCGCTTGACGCATCATCCAAACTGGTGGACGTTGCACAGTTTCTCCTTTTAAGGCTTTTAGAAAAAGGTCGTTTTTGATCATTTTATTTTATTTATCCTACAAAGTTTTAAAAATAGTGTAAGTTTATTTATTGATGGTTTTATATTTTTACCTACAAGGTTAAAAAAACATTGCAGGAAATCCTAATTGTTATTTAAATTCTTCAATTACTTCTAAAATCAAGTCTTCAATTGAAGGATTTTCAGCAATTCTTATATTTTTTGTTACTGTTGCTAATGCTTCTGCTGTGGTTTCGCCAATGCAAAAACAAACTTCTTTTTTTATTTTATTTTCAGATAAATAACTTTCAACTCCAGAAGGACTAAAAAACAGAAGTCCTTCAACTGGTACTTCTAATTTGTGTGGTGTCAAAGTAGTTTCGTACACTTGAATCTCATTGAGTTGAATATTGGCTTCTTTTAATGCTTTGGGTATAGTTTCTTTTCTCAAATTACCACTAAAAAAAGTATAACTCTCATTACTGTAAATTAAGGTGATTATCTCTGCCAAATCGGAAGCATAATCAACATATACAATAATATTAAATCCATTTTCTTCTAATAAAGCTTTGGTTTTTATCCCAACACAAAAAACATTTTTTTCCCGAAGCTTCTGGATTAAATCTTCGTGTTTTGAATGGAGCAGGACACTTTGAGCAGCATTTTGGCTTGTAAAAATCAAATTGTCATTTATAGTATTTAAATCAAAATCGATGCTGGTGGTTTTGATAAAATCGGCTTCATAAACTTCAAAGTTAGTATTCAATAATTCCTCCCTTTGACTGCTAGAAAGTATTTTGGTGGAAGCTATTTTGATTGGATCGCTCATTATTTTTTCAGACTTTCTTTAATGTTTTTCATCAATTCAGCGCCACCGTTATTCAAAATTTCTTGTGCTAAATGGTAACCCAATTTCTTCCATTCTTGAATAGGAACTGTTCTTTCGATTTCTATTTTTTGCTTTCCATCAATAGATAATAAAATTCCTTTAAACAAAATTTCATCTTCCCAAAATTTTGCTAGAGCCCCAATGGGTGCCGTACAACCGCCTTCAAGCGTTTTTAAAAATTGTCTTTCAATGTAGGTACAAATATCGGTTTCAAGATCGTTTAACTCAGCAATAGCTTCTTTACAAAATTCGTCATTTAACATAGCATGTACCACCATTGCGCCCTGAGCTGGTGCGGGAATCATCCAATCTAAATTCACAAAATTAGACGGTTTGATATTTATTCGTTCTAATCCTGCAGCCGCAAAAACGGCTCCATTCCAGTTATTTTCTTTTAATTTTTGCAGTCTTGTGTTGACATTGCCTCGTAAATCTTCTACTTTGTGATTGGGGTATTTGTTTAACCAAAACGCCTGGCGTCGCAAACTTCCTGTTGCTATTATTCCTTCTGCTTCTAGAAAATCGAGATTGTTATTATAAACTAAAATATCTTTTTCGTCGGCTCTTTGCAAAACTGCTGCTTGTACAATTCCAATAGGCAAGGCAGTTGGTACATCTTTCATAGAATGGACTGCAATGTCAATTTGCCCATTAATCATAGCAACATCAAGAGTTTTGGTAAAAATTCCTGTAATTCCCAATTCGTAAAGTGGTTTGTCAAGAATGATGTCTCCTTGTGATTTAACGGCAATAATTTGAGTTTTATACCCTAAATCATTGAGTTTTTTTTCGACATGATGCGCTTGCCAAAGTGCTAGTTCGCTATCACGAGTTCCAATGCGTATCGTTTTTTTCATTATTTGGCAGAAGCTTCTATTTGAAATATTTTTTCAATCCATTCAATACTTTCATCCACAATAGTATCATCCGCTTTGAGATGATTGGCAAAATGATTGGTGATTTTTTGAATGATACGATTGCTAATGATTTCAGCTTGTTCTTCATCAAAATTAGATAATTTTTTACGTTGAAAATTAAGCTCAGAATCTTTAATTGTATTGAGTTTTGCTTTGAGTGCATGAATTGTTGGAGCAAATTTTCTTCCTTGTGTCCAAGTTATAAACTCTTCTTTTAATTCATCGATAATCGCTTCTGCAGCCGGAATATGTAATTTTCTGTTTTCTAATGTTTCATCCGTAATTTGAGACAAATCATCTAAATGAACTAAAGTAACATTATTTAAATCTGTAACATTTTGATTGACATTCTTAGGAATTGACAAATCTAAAATCAACAATGGTTTTTTTAAATTCAAAATGGCTTTATCAATAGTTGGATTTTGAGCTCCAGTTGCCACAACAACAACATCTGTTTTTTGAAGTTCCAATTGCAAATCGGCATAATCTTTTACAACAAGATTTAACTTTCCTGCTAATTTTTCTGCTTTGTCTTTGGTTCTATTGATTAGGGTAATGTGTTCGTTTTTGGAATGTTTTACCAGATTTTCGCAGGTATTTCTGCCTATTTTTCCAGTTCCAAAAAGCAAGATGTTTTTTTCTCCTATTTGCTCTACATTTTTCATGATGTATTGCACGGCAGCAAATGAAACTGATGTTGCTCCAGAAGAAATCTCAGTATCGGTTTTTATTTTTTTACTTGCCTGAATAACGACGTTTATTAAACGTTCTAGAAAACTATTTACTAAACCTAATGATTTACTTGCTACAAAAGCAGCTTTAAGTTGGCTAATAATTTCAAAATCTCCTAAAATTTGACTATCTAAACCTGTTCCAACACGAAACATGTGTGAAACGGCTTCTTTATTTTTGTATACATAAGCCACTTTTTGAAACTCTTCTACGGTGCCTTTACTATTTTCACATAGCAATTTTATAAGTTGAAATGGATGTTGTGCAAAACCATAAATTTCGGTTCTGTTACATGTAGAAGTAACAATCAAACATTCGATTCCTTCTTGTTTGGCTTGAAGCAATAACTGCGATTTAGCTTGAGTATCAACACTAAATTTTCCTCTTATATCAGCATCCGCCTTCTTGTAACTCAAACCAATGGAGTAGAAAGTGGTATGCTTTGATATAATTCCGTTTTCCATAAAATACTATTACTACTAATACAAGACAAAAGTATCGCTATCCTTTTTATAAAAGTAACGCTATAAGTTCTTTTTGTGTCGCTGTGAGATATTTTGTCAATAAATATGATTTTTATCGTTAAATATTTTATTTTTGTACTAAAATCAATACTTATAAACTTTTTAGTTTAGATTAATTCTAAATAAATAGAAAATAAAAATTGGTTCTTTTCCGTATTCAACGTAAAAAAAATATCGCTATGAGTTCTCAGGAAGTAATAACAGTTGAAAATGATTTTACCCTAATTCGATTTCAAAACGACAGTGATGAAATGATTATTGTTGAACGTCAAGTAGATATTGGTTTGATTCAATTTCATTTTGGACTGAAAGGAAGTGCAAAATTTATTTTCAATCAAGGCAATTATACTTTGGAATTGAAAGAAGAAAAATCTTTGCTTTTTTACAATCCTCAAAAAGAATTACCATTGCACATAGAAATTGCTCCAAAATCTTGGTTGATTACTATTTTAGTTTCTATTAAAAAGTTTCATGGATTATTTTCTACCCATTCCGATCATATTCCTTTTTTGAGTGCCGAAAATCGTGATAAAAAATATTATGGTGAAGAAAATATTAGTCCGTCAATGGCAATTGTACTCAACCAAATGTTTCATTATAATTTAAATCCATCAATAAAAAATCTTTACTACAAAGGAAAAGGGTATGAATTATTGAGTTTATTTTTCAACAGAAATGAAGATCCAAATGCAGAGCAATGTCCTTTTTTAATAGACGAAGAAAACGTATTAAAAATTAAAAAAGCCAAGGAAATTATAATTTCGAATATGGCTGAACCTCCAGGATTACAGGAGTTAGCTGATCAAATTGGTTTGAATTTAAAGAAACTAAAAATGGGTTTCAAACAAATTTATGGCGATACTGTTTATGGTTTTTTATTTGATTACAAAATGAATTATGCCCGACAATTATTAGATTCTGGGTCGTACAATGTAAATGAAGTTGGATTGAAAATAGGCTATAGCACCGGAAGTCATTTTATAGCGGCTTTCAAAAAGAAATTTGCGACAACACCAAAAAAATATTTGATGTCAATTAACCCAAACAATTAATAGTATCATAAAACATTCAATAAAAAATTGTTAATTAAATAAAGAAAAAAGAAGTTTCAGTACATTTATAAAAATTAAAAACACATATGAAAGGAGTATTATTAGTTAATCTTGGATCACCAGAAAGCCCAACAGCAAAAGATGTAAAGCCTTATTTAGATGAATTTTTAATGGACAAATACGTTATAGACGTTCCGTTTTTGCTACGTGCCTTATTGGTTCGTGGTATTATTTTACAAACACGTCCTAAAAAATCGGCGGCGGCTTATGCTAAAATATGGTGGAAAGAAGGCTCACCTTTGGTAGTGATTTCTCAAAGAATGCAAAAAAAGGTACAAGCCTTAACAAATATTCCTGTCGCCTTAGCCATGCGTTATGGCACTATGACCATTTTAAAAGGATTGCAAGAACTAAAAGACAAAGGTGTAACAGAAGTGATGCTTTTCCCTTTATATCCGCAACATGCTATGGCTTCTACGACTACCATTTTGGTTTTAGCCGAAGAATTGCGCCAGAAACATTTTCCTGAAATGACCTTTACTATCGTTCCTGCTTTTTACAACAAGCCTGGATATATTAAAGCCTTGTCAAACTCTATAAAAAAGCATTTAGACACTTTTGAATACGATCATTTATTGTTTTCATATCACGGAATTCCAAAACGTCATATTCGTAAAACCGATATCACTAAATCACATTGCGCCATTGATGGTTCCTGTTGCAACACGCCTTCTCCAGCACACGAGTTTTGTTACCGCCATCAATGTTATGAAACTACAAAACAAGTAGTACAATATTTGGGAATTCCAGAAGGTAAATACAGTCAAACTTTCCAATCTCGATTGGCAGGCGACAAATGGTTGACTCCTTATACCGATGTTGAAGTAAATAAAATGCCTGAAAAAGGAATTAAGAAATTGGCAGTTGTAACTCCGGCATTTGTTTCAGATTGTTTAGAAACTTTAGAAGAAATAGCCATGGAGGCCAATCATGAATTTAAAGCTCATGGAGGCGAAGAATTTATGGCAATTCCTTGTATGAATGATGATGAAGAATGGTGTGAAACAGTTGTAGATTGGATTAAAGACTGGCAAAAAACTTAAAAAATGGAATACTACAACTACATAAAATCACTTCACCTCATCTTTGTTATTACGTGGTTTGCTGGTTTGTTTTATATTGTACGTTTGTTTGTATATCAAATTGAAGCTAACGATAAGCCTTCGCCTGAGAAAGAAATTCTTCAAAAACAATACAAAATAATGACCTATAGGTTGTGGTACATCATTACTTGGCCGAGTGCGATTTTAGCTTCGTTATTTGCAATTTGGTTATTAATTTTAATACCAACTTGGCTACAAATGCCTTGGATGCACGTTAAACTTGGGTTTGTAGTTTTACTTATTGCTTATCAACTCAAATGCCAACAAATATATACTCAATTGCAAAATGACACTTTTAAATACGGTTCTAACTTTATGCGATTGTGGAATGAAGGCGCAACTTTAATATTATTTGCAGTAGTGTTTTTAGTGATTCTAAAAAATGCTTTTAACTGGATTTATGGAGTTCTTGGTATTTTTTTATTTTCAATAATTATTATGTTAGGGTTCAAATTTTACAAACGAATTCGAGAAAATAACAAATCCTAATTATGGCAAAAGGATTCAAAATGTCAATGCTTTCCCTTCGAATTAGGATTTTCCTTTCGATGATTGTATTGATCCTGATTGCCTCGCTTTTAATGGCTTCTATTTCTATTATTCAATTTAAAAACGAAGCTAAAGAGTATCATCAGGAGCGATTAGAACGAAAGGAAACCGCCATAAAAGAGCATATAAATTATGTGCTTTCTACTACAACTTATCCGCTAACTTCAAATAATTTACCCTTTATTTTTAAAGATAAAATACATGAATTAGCACAAATTCACAATCTTGAAATTAATATATACAGTTTAAACGGAAAGCTTTTAAAATCATCTAAAGCTTCTTTTTCTATAGACAGTGTCTCTCCTCCTATTCCTAAATACATTCTGAAACTCGTACAATCATCTATTGAAAAAAGATACGTTGATATCAAGAATATAGATGGTGTGAAAAATCGTTCGTCTTACAGTCAAATAAAAGATGAAAAATTCAAACCTTTAGGGATTTTAAATTTACCTTATGTAGAAGACGATGGTTTTTATGACAAAGAATTACAAAGTTTCCTAATTCGATTAGGGCAAGTATATTCCTTTATGCTAGTAATTGCTTTTGCTTTGGCTTATTTTCTTTCTACCTATATTACACAATCGCTAAAAACAATTTCGGACAAATTGAGCGAGACGAGTCTAAACCAAAAAAATGAAAAAATTGTATTGGAAGCTAACAGTAAAGAAATTAATTTACTGATAAAAGCATACAATATTATGGTTGACGAACTAGAACAAAGTGCTACAAAATTAGCGCAAAGCGAACGAGAAGAAGCATGGCGAGAAATGGCAAAACAAGTAGCTCATGAAATTAAAAATCCGTTAACACCAATGCGATTAACGGTTCAAAGTTTTCAACGAAAGTTTGATGCCAATGATCCAGATTTAAAACAAAAGCTAAAAGATTATTCAGAAACTTTGATTCAGCAAATTGACACGATGAGTTCAGTAGCTTCTGCATTTTCGAACTTTGCTTCGATGCCGGCACAACAAAATGAAACTTTGAATGTAGTTGAAGTTGTAGAGTTAGCTTTGGATATTTTTAACGAAGATTATATTGTTTTTGAAAGTCTAGAAAAAGAAATTATCTCTAAGATGGATCGTACACAATTAATTCGAATTATTACTAATTTAGTAAAAAATGCTATACAAGCTATACCTCTAGAAAAAACAGAAAAAAAGATTGTTGTAACAGTAAAAAGAGTTGTAAATGATGTTCAGATTTCAGTAAAAGACAACGGAATAGGAATTGAAAAATTCAATATAGATAGAATTTTTGAACCTAAATTTACTACAAAAAATAGCGGAATGGGTCTTGGTTTGGGAATTATAAAAAACATTATTGAAAATTATAAAGGAACAATTACATTTGAAACTCAATACGGGAAAGGAACTACTTTTACAGTTTCCCTTCCTATAATTAACTCTTAATTTTTTTATAAATGAACTACTCAAATATAGTACTTTCCTCAGAAAATAATATAGCAACTATTACCATAAATCGGCCTACAAAACTAAATGCTCTCAATTCTGAAACTATTCAGGAATTGCATGATACCTTCAAATCATTAGAAAACAATTCCGATATCCGAGTAATTATTTTAACCGGTAGTAGCGAAAAAGCTTTTGTTGCTGGAGCCGATATTGCTGAATTTGCCCACTTTTCTATTGCTGAAGGAGCTCAATTAGCAGAGCAAGGACAAGAACTTTTATTTGATTTCATCGAAAAACTGAAAAAACCAGTCATTGCAGCTATTAATGGTTTTGCTCTTGGCGGAGGTTTAGAATTAGCCATGTCATGCCACTTTAGAATAGCTTCAGATAATGCTAAAATGGGGTTGCCTGAAGTTTCTTTAGGATTAATTCCTGGCTATGGTGGTACGCAACGCTTGCCTCAATTAGTTGGTAAAGGGCGCGCAATGGAAATGATTATGACCGCCGCAATGATTGATGCTACAACGGCAAAAAATTATGGTTTAGTCAATCATGTAGTGACTCAAGCCGAGCTTTTAGAATTCACAAAAAGTATTGCAACAAAAATTATTAAAAATTCTCCATTAGCCATTAGCAAAGCGATTAAAGCAATCAATGCCAATTATAAAGACGGTGTAAATGGTTTTGAAACCGAAATTAGAAACTTCGGAAAATGCTTTGGAACCGGAGATTTTAAAGAAGGAACTACTGCTTTTTTAGAAAAAAGAAAGGCTGAGTTTATAGGAAAATAAAGAAAGTCTTCGTTATTCAGTTCTTAATAATCAATTACCTTAAAAATTATGAAATTATCATTATGAAAAGAATTACGTATTTGTTGTTTTTTGCATTTTTATCGACGTTTAGTTTTACACAAAATATTCCTTTTAAAATTCAAAAAAGCGAAATTTTTAAAGATGAATTTAAAGAGTCAAATATTGTATTATCCGAAGTGGATGAAAACGGAGGGGTTTTGATAGTTCGTACATATAAAGGCAGTGGGATTTCTTCAAACGCTGGATACTATTTTGAGCATTATGACAGTAATTTAAATCTCATCAATGAATTTGATTTTCAATTAACACACACTAGTTCTCAAAAATATGCGGTTACATTTGGGGTCTTTAAAACCAAAAATGCAATTAGAATTATTGAAATGTATTACGATGTTATCGAGAAATCATATATCTGTATGGCTAATTCAATTAGCAAAATTGATTTTAAAGAAGAAAAAAAAGAATTATTTAGGTTAACTCGTGATGAAATAAAACAATATGGGAGTTTCTCACTTTCAAATTTATCTAAAGATAAAAACGACAAAAAATTAGCAAGTGAAACAAACGGTTATTTTACGGATACCTCCAATGGAATTGCAATTATAGCAAATGAAAATGTATTTTCTATTGCAATAGATTTCATGAGCATAGATAATTCTGAAACCTTAAAATTGTTTTTGTTTGATGACAACTTAAATAAAAAAATGGAACATCTTTATAAGAAACAAATTAAGGATAGCAATCATGTGTTTCAAAATATTGATTTAGCAAAGGATAATAATTCTGTATATTTACTAAGCAAATCCTATTCTGAGGATGTAAAAAATAAGGATGATGGCGGGAAATATCAATTTGAAATTACAAAATTTACGCAGAATAAAGAAGAAACTAAATCTTTCGATATAAAAAATCATTTCATTGGTTCTTTGAAATCCATTGTTTTTAATAAAAAAATAGTTTGTATAGGCTTTTATTCAGACTCAAAAGAGAATAAATTTAAAGGCGTTAGTTATTTTGAAATTGATCCAAATAATCTTGAGATAAATCTTTCAAAATTTAACCCATTCACAGAACAATTTATTATTGATAAATACGGAACAGTTAAGGATAAGGAATTAGTGGACTTAAATTTTAAAAATATATTAATCACTCCTGAAAATGACATCATTTTAAATGCAGAGGAGTCTTATGCTACTTCTAGTGCTAGTGGGGGAGGATATGGTGGTGCTGGGTTTGGCGGAGTGAATATGGGTGGAGTGAGTGGCAGACTCTATTTCGGAGGGATTTATGGAGAAACATTCAATCATTTTGACGATATTGTAAGTGTAAAATTAACTCTGAAGGCGATTTAATGTGGGCAAGAAATATTAATAAAAAGCAAAACGACACCTCTGCTTTTAGTCAAACTTCTTATTCTTCCATTTTAAACTAAAATAACGATTTGTTTTTCTTTATTAATACGAAAGAGAAAATAAAAGATATAAGTAATAATCGGATTGATTTTAAAGGAGTTAGAAATCTAAATGTCATCCAGATAAGCAAAAACGGCGATTTTGAATATCAAAAAATCCTTGACGAAATAGAAAACGAAGTGCCTTTTATGGTTTCAAATGGGATTAAATCTGGGAACTCTATTTTCTTCTTGGGTAGAAAAGAAAATAAAAAACAGCTATTAAAAGTTACTTTAGAGTAAACCAATCCACAAAATATCAAATTATTATATTTTTTTAATATTTAAATATCGTATAATTATGTTTTTTTAATGTTGAAATATCATATTATTATGTTTTTTAGTACATTTGCACTGTAAATAAATGTAAAATGATACATCGAACACAACAAAAAGAAATAGATTCTTATCTTTTTAAAGGGAAGGCAATACTCATATTTGGCGCAAGACAAGTAGGAAAAACATCTTTAATAAAAAATACCATAACGAACAATTCCTATTTGTGGTTGAATGGCGATGAACCCGATACCCAACTTTTACTCGAAAACATTACAACAGACAGGTTGAAAGTATTAGTTGGAAACCATAAAATTCTTGTAATTGACGAAGCGCAAATGATTCATAATATTGGATTATTAATCAAACGAATGGTCGATAATTTTCCGGAAATTCAAGTAATTGCCTCTGGGAGTAGTGCTTTTGAACTTGCTGATAAGACCAAAGAAAGCATGGTTGGACGAAAAGAAGAACTACAACTTTTTCCATTTAGTTACCAAGAAATGGTCAATCATACGAACTTCATTGAAGAAACAAGATTGGTACCTCACCGATTGGTTTTTGGATATTATCCGGAAGTGGTTAATAATCCCGGAAAAGAAGAAAAAACTCTTAATGATTTAGTAGATGGTTTTTTATATAAGGACATTTTGAATCTTGAAGGTATAAAAAAATCAGCTCCTTTGCAACGATTGGTTCAAATGTTAGCCTTTAGAATTGGCAGTGAAATCAATTATAGTTCGTTAGGGAATGATTTGGGAATAAACCGAATAACTGTTGAAAAATATATAGACATACTCGAAAAAAACTTCATTGTTTTTAGTTTGAACGCTTTTAGCAAAAATCAAGATAATGAGATTAGAAAAAGCCGAAAAGTATATTTTTGGGATAATGGTTTGCGAAACAGAATCATCAAAAATTTTACACCAATAGAATTACGAGATGATGTAGGAGCCTTATGGGAAAATTTTGTAATTAGCGAAAGAAAAAAGAAATTATCCTATGAAAATCAATACAAAGACACTTATTTTTGGCGAAATACACAACACGCAGAAATAGATTTTTTAGAAATAAAAAACAATGAAATCAATGCTTATGAAATAAAATACAATCCAAATGTAAAAGTAAAATTTACTAAATCTTTTACTTCTATGTACAACCCAAAAACCACTCAAGTTATTCATAAAGAAAATTTTTGGGATTATTTATTATAGATAAAATTACTTTTCACCATCCCATTCTGCATAAAATTGCGACAAGAATAACTCCATAAAATGATGTCTGTCATGGGCTATTCGTTTCCCTGTTTCTGTATTCATTTTATCTTTTAATAAAAGTAATTTTTCATAAAAATGATTCAAGGTTGGGGCATCACTATTTTTATATTCCTCTTTACTCATGTGAAGATTTGGAGCAATGATCGGATTATATAAAGGTCTGTTTTTAAATCCCCCGTAATTAAAAGTTCTAGCAATGCCAATAGCTCCAATAGCGTCTAATCTATCGGCATCCTGAACAATATCTAACTCTATAGATTGAAATTGTTTTTCAAAATTACCCCCTTTGTAAGAAATGTTTTTAATGATAGAAACAACATGAAAAATAATTTCTTCGGAAACGCTTTGAGATTCTAAAAATTCACGAGCTTTCTTTGGACCAATATTTTCATCACCATTATGAAACTTGCTATCGGCAATATCGTGAAGTAATGCACTTAAAGCTACTACTGTTGCATCACATTTCTCGTTTTTTGAAATAGATAGCGCATTTTTATATACTCTTTCTATGTGAAACCAATCGTGTCCGCCTTCAGAATCTTTTAATTCGTGTTTTACAAAAAGGACAGTTTTATTAATTAAATCTGTTGTGTTCATATTTGTTATTATCGCTACAAAGATAATGTGTTTAAAAAACAAAATCCGTATTGCTACGGATTTTAAAACTATTTTAATAAATACATTAACATCTTTAATTCATTATCTTCTGAGAAATTACTTTACCGTTTTCTAAAACAATTTTAGCGATATAGATTCCGTTGGAGTAATTAAAATCAGAAATAAATTTATTACTTGTAGCATTATTATTAAAAGCAGCTACCGTTCGACCTGAAATATCAAAGATTGTTACTTTACTAATAGTTGAATTACTAGAAATAGTTAACTTTCTATTTTTAATATATGCAATTGCGTTTGTGTTTTCAAAATCATTTGATTTTAAAGATTGATTTATATATACTAATTTAAATCTTTCGTTGTCCTCGAGTGTAGAAGCTGTAAAGGTATACGATGACTCTTGAAGATTATGATACGTATTTAAAAATTTATCGTATAAATAAATTGGTGTTCCGTCGTTAAATATTCCTTCTTTATTTGACAATGTTATTGTTAAAACTTGGGGTGTAGTTGCTACTTGTTTAATTCCTAATGGAACTTCATCTGATGAGTCAAAAGGTACTCTTCCGTTTATGGATAATTTTTCTTTACCTAATAACGAATACAATTCTATTGAAGTTTCTCCCATTCTGTGTGCATCAAACATTCTATCATAATCATTAGTTGCGTCTTCAAGATACCCAATCAAAATTTGACTGTTGAGCCTTACTCCATCTGTTATGTTTATCCAATATCTATCTACAACATCTTTAGATTTTCTGTAAAACATGGTGTTTTTATCTGTTGCTCTCATGTAGTTTTTAAAAACTGCAGTTCCATTAGTCATAACCCTAACAAAGAAGCCTTGGCCCGATGGAATTTTTCCGTCAGGAGTTAGTCCGTTTGCAGGAGTAGTTGAACCTGTAAGATTCCAAACAGCATAATCCGGATCTTGATAAGCACCTGTTCCTGGGTATTGAGTTGCAGAAGTCCAGAAAAACAATGATCCCTCTAAATTTGAGTTACTTGGATCAGTAAGAAATTTATAGCCATCTACTGAACACGGATATGGGTTGGCTAATAAAGCACCATTATTATAATTTGTAGGATTGGTAGCATAATCTTCTTGGCTTACAGGCACTGTTACAATTCCATTATTGGCGGTTCCGTTTATTTGCCAACTTGTAGTTCCTCCAGCACCAACATTCCAAGGTGGTAAATTAGAAACTCTAAGAATAAATCCTTTTCCCACACTCATATCACCGGAAGTCAATGTTCTCCATCCTCCACCTGGACCAGATTGTCTCCAATATCCTAAATCAAAAGGAGAAGGCTTTGTACTGAACATGTTTTCATCTATTGGTGTGCCCCAATATTCATAATCCCACTTTCTTTTTAAGCCTGTTGTTTTTAAATGTTCTATGTAAGCCAACTCTGGTTTTTCATCACATCGTTGTACTAAGTTTCCAGAACTAGCAATAACAATCTTTCCTCTGCCTATCCCTGTGCCTAATGTAGTAACAGAATTTAATACTTCTATATAATCATCAGGTCCAATAGTTACTGTAACTCCATTGTTTACAGTCATATCATTACAGTTTATATCGCCGCTTACAGCAGTAGAATAATTTGCTTCAAATAATATATCATTTTTTTTACTTGGAGGAGTCGTTATTGTCCAAAAAGGTGATTTTCTCCAGTTTGCACCATCCCATTTTTTTAAACCATCCGAAGCGCCAATTTTAACACTAGAAACATAAAATAAACTTGTTCCTGGTAAACTGTTTTTAGATGAATTCCCGGGACTTGCTATTGGTGCATTGTTATGATTTGGATTCAGCAATACTCCAGAAGAAGTAACTTTATTCTTATTAATATCTCTATGATAAATTAAACTAGATGCATCAGAACAGTTTCCATTTGTACTTACCCATGCTAACATCGCTATAGCTACTCTATAATCGCCCGAACATGTTGGACAACCTATAGGATTTACAGGAGTATTTATTGCATTAACTGTTCCGGTAACTGGATCTGTATAATCTTTATATTTTGTTATAACATTAGGTGCAACATCTATACTTGAGTTATAGCCCCCATCAGATGTTGAACCTGATGCATTACCGCCAGAAGCTACAAATGGTATATTTGAACCTATAGTTGCAGAAGAATTCACTAATGTAAACTTACCGTTTGTTTGCGAAGTAAATAGTAAACTTGCTGGCGGTAATGGAAAATCTGTTTCTATTGGATCTGCTGTTGTGGCGGCATTATAAACATAACTCCAACTGCTGCAACCACAAACCGTATGGGTTCCTCTTGTGAAAACTTTGGTTTCTGTTCCAACATTAAAAGTCAATCCTGGATCCTGGATCCCAAAATCAAAATTAGAATTATTTGTACTTCCTAAAGCTCCGTCCATATCAAAAACCCTATTCAAGCCAAAAATTGGATTACCGTTTATGTCTTCTACTAAAACTCCCATATAGGATTCAAAGATTCCGCTAGTATTTGCTGCTGTTGGATTATAATTCCCGTCATTTATATCTTGTTCGCCAACAGAGGTAACAGTGATCACGTTAAATGAAGCAGAAAAAGGAGATGTTCCTAATTTATACCAATCATACGTAAATCCGCCATCGTCAGCTGAAAAATAAATTTGTACAATATAGGTTCCGTCTCCTTCAGAAGTACCTAAACTATTTTGGCCAGCACTTATTGTGGTAAGCAACTCACTTATTTCCCATTTTCTGTCAGCTCCATTACAACCGTTACCTGGAGCACCAATATTTACTAGTGATTTAGATGAATATACTGGAGGAGTATTTCCACTTTTAAAAACCCTGTAATACATAGTTGCATTTGTGTAAACAGTTCCTGACTGAATAATGTTACCTCCTATTTGAAAGTTTTGCCCTTGAGAGATTGACCCAACTACAGGCACTCCTACTGCTAAATCTGAGGTTTGTCCTGGGTCACATGTTGTATTTAATTTACACCCATAATATTGTGTCCCAGCACCATTCAATTTAAAAAAGGCTTTACCTGAATAAGTAGGATTTATAATAACTGCAAGTGTTTGCGGTGCACTAGTACCAAAACCATTTCCTGCAGTTACAGTAATGTTTCCGCTTTGACCTACTGTACCTGTTGTAACAGTTATTGAATTTGTTCCAGCTCCTGCTGTAATTGTCCACCCCGCTGGAACAGTCCATGTATAAGTTGAGGCTCCTGCTACAGGGAGCACACTATATACTTGTAAAGTTGTTGTAGAGTTTTGTGAAACTGTTCCTGATATTGCTAAAGGCATTGTTGGAGGACCATTTACTACTGTAACCGCTAGGGTTCTAGCGGAACTTATTCCGCAAATACTTTGTGCGGTTACACTAATATTTCCGTTTTGCCCTGTTGTTCCAACAGTTACTAAAATTGAATTGGTTGTTCCTCCACCAGATTGTGTCCATCCTACAGGTAAAACCCAATTGTAGGAAGTTGCTCCTGCTACAGGAAGTATGCTATAGGCTTGATTTGTTGCGCTATCAGATTGAACAGCAGTTCCTGTTATAGCTAGTGGAACAGAAGGAGTACTATTAATTGTAAAAAAAGAAGCACTTGAACGAGTGAAATCCATTTGTAATCTTGAAAATGAAGTGTTTCTGTTTGGTGTAATATTTATACCATCGGCCATAATTCCTAATCGAATGGTTTTACTAATGGCAGAAGCTGCCAAATAAGTTGCAGTTCCTCTGAGCACAACATAACATCTTAATCCTCCTGTAGTATTTTGGGGAATTGCAATGTTTAAAGCATCATTACCATATTGATTATTTGAAGTAGAATTTCCACCGTAATCTCCATAGAGTATAGTCGACGATTCAGATCCATCAAAGACTTCTGCGCCTGTTGCAGGCTCATAGTACAACATAAATGCGGCATTATTTATATCAGTGCCTTCTGAGGCTGAACCGTCATTAGATAGCCATAACCTATTTAGAGCCTGACCGGCTGTGTTTTCATTAGAAATAGTAAATGTTAATACCACATTTGAATTTGCAGATGAATAGCAAACATTGCTTGTTAAAGCATCTGTTTTAGGATCTACATCTACAACAAAAAAAGACCGCTCATTAAAACACTGAACCGTTGGTGTCATATTAGTATGTGAGTAACCTGGACAATATTGAACAAAAACTGAAGAATACAAAATATTTCCAGCGACCATTGCGTTTGTTGAATTATCATAATTGGTTGTTGAATCATCACCCCTAGCACAACTTCCTGATCCCGAATAATTGTATTTAGTAACATTTGGGCCTCCTAAGAACGTACGAACGCCGTATTGAAAAATATTACCAAAACCTCCATTCCCAATTAGAAAGTTTGTAGTTGTTGCGTCTTTTTCTATATATCCATATTGTCCGTATCCGCCAGTAGTTCTAATTAATGGCTGCGAAAAAGATAGGTTTCCAATTAAAAAAAATGCAATTAGAATTAAACCTAAGCTTTTTGAGTTTAAAGTAAAATTTTTCATATGCTGTATTTTAAGGAAATAATTGTTTTAAGTATAAAAGGCTTCTGCCTAAATCTCTTAAAATCTTTAATCCTATAAAATTTTATCTAAATTTTTATTGATAAAAAAATAAAACAAGCTTGTTTTTATACAATTACAGATTTTTGAGATTATAAATTTAAATTAAAAAAATTAATTTTTACTTACATTACCTGTAATGCTTTTTGCGAAAACGTTTTCGTGTTGATAAGTTTCTACATATCATAGCTTTAATTGTTGAAATATGAAAGTGTTAATAGGTAAAACATCTGTTTTAAAGTGTTTCACAAATTGCTCAGAAATCTATATCAAAGATATAATACTTGTGAAAAAAGATATTTTATGGTAGTATTTTTACAAAAAAAATGGAAGCGCCAATTTTATAAATTTTTTGCAAACTTTAAGTGGTGTATTGCTGTATTCATATGAAAACTAGACGTAAAAAAATCCTTTCTTATTTAAAAAAGGATTTAATAATATTTCTATTTATACTATCGGACTACTGCTGGTTCAACCCATTTAAAAATATAGGAGTCCTCAGGAATTATTAATCTTTCAGAAATTTTAGCCATTCTTGCTGGCAATTTCATCAAATAATCTCTAGCTTTTTCGGCTTCGTCAGTTAAGCCACCTATTTTATCTATTTCCCATTTTTCAATAAGCTTTTGCATAATTTCTACATAATCACTTGCGGTATATACACCAATTCGTTGAGCAGAGTCTGAAAATTGCTCGAAAGCCGTACTTATTTTCTGACCTGATTCTCTTAAAAAATGAGCAGGCATAACTATTTTTTGCTTCATCATGTAATTAAAGGCTAACATCATTTCGCTCGGGTCTACTTTAAAAATTTGATTAACAAATTCGCTGTAGGCCAAATGATGACGCATTTCATCTCCCGCAATCATTTTACACATTTTAGATAATTTATTGTCACCATAATTTTTAGCCAATTGCGAAACTCTGTTATGAGACACATAAGTCGCAAGTTCTTGAAAAGAAGTGTATACAAAGTTTTTGTATGGGTCTCTACCTGTTCCAATATCAAAACCATCGTTAATTAAATGCTGTGTTGTTATTTCAACCTCGCGCATATTTACTCGCCCAGACAAATACAAATATTTATTCAACAAATCTCCATGTCGATTCTCCTCTCCTGTCCATTGTCGAACCCACTTAGACCAACCGTTTCTCTCTACATTATCTACTCCTTCTACTTCCATCAACCAAGATTCATAAGTTGGCAAAGCTTCTTCAGTTATGGTATCGCCTACCATAGCTACCCAAAAATCATAGGGTAAATCTTTTGCTATTTCACGCAGTTCCTTAACTTCTTCAAAAAAAGTATCACTTTCAGAATTAGGTAAAAAATCAGAAGGTTGCCAAATTTTTTCTACCGGAATTAGATATTGATCAACAAATCCGTCAACCTTATTTTCTAGAAACTGCATTACCTCTAGACGAATGTTTTTAATAGACATTATTCATTTTAAATTTAGGATTTTAGATTTAGGACTACTAAAACTAAAATCTGATTATATTATTTTATTATTCCTTGAACAATACTTTGTTCGGTTTGTTTCATAAGCTCATCAAACGACAAATCTTTTACAGAGAGTGGTTTATGAACTACAAAGGTAAGATGATTTCCTAAACCAAGCGGGAAAAATCCGTATTTAAATATTTTCCAAGAGTTATTTATAGAAACAGGAACTACAAATGCTGATGGTGCATATTTACATAATATTTTTAATCCTGTTTGTGAAAACTCTTTTGGAGCTCCAGTCTTAGATCTTGTTCCTTCGGGAAAAATTACAGCTGAACGTTTGTAAAGTTGAATGTATTCTGATAATTTTTTAATATTTGGAACGGCTTGTTTAGGGTCTTTCCTATCTATAAGAACTGAACCTCCATGACGTAAATTATAAGAAACACTGGGAACTCCTCTTCCTAATTCTTTCTTACTTACAAACTTAGGATGAAATTTTCTAAAAAACCAAATTATAGCAATAATGTCAAATAAACTCTGATGATTGGCCACAAAAATAATTGGTACTCCTTTTGGTATATCTTCTCGATTTTCTACTTTATAAGTAGTACCTAAAACATGTCCAATTCTTACAAGAACAAAATTAAGATAGTCTACACTTTTTTTATGTGCCTGATACCCAAATAAATTAAAACATATCCACTGTAAAGGATGAAAAATCACCAATGTTAAAAGAAACAATAATAGGGCAATTAATGATATTGGATACGAAATGATTTTTTGCATTAAACGAAAATATATTGACAAAAATAAGAAATAATTTTTTGTTTGTTTACAATTTATAAAAATGTCTGTTCTTTATATCATCACCTCTTGCAACTTCAAAAAAAATAAGTAATTTTACTAAAAATAATATTCTATATACATGGCAGCAAAAGACACTTTGGAAAAAGGAAATTCTGAAAAAGAAGCGAAATTAAAAGCGTTACAATTAACGTTGGACAAACTAGATAAAACTTACGGAAAAGGAACTGTAATGAAAATGGGGGATAAAGCTGTTGAAGAAGTTGAGGTAATTTCTTCTGGCTCTTTAGGTTTAGACCTAGCATTAGGGGTAAACGGATACCCAAAAGGTCGGGTTATAGAAATTTACGGACCAGAATCATCTGGTAAAACAACCTTAACTTTACATGCCATTGCCGAAGCTCAAAAAGCTGGAGGAATTGCTGCTTTTATTGATGCTGAGCATGCTTTTGATAGAAATTATGCTGAAAAATTAGGTGTCGACATTGAAAATTTAATTATTTCTCAACCTGATAATGGAGAACAAGCACTAGAAATTGCTGAAAACCTAATCCGTTCAGGAGCCATTGATATTGTTGTAATTGACTCGGTTGCAGCATTAACACCTAAGAGTGAAATTGAAGGCGAAATGGGTGATTCTAAAATGGGATTGCACGCTCGTTTGATGTCTCAGGCATTAAGAAAACTGACAGGAACTATTAGTAAAACCAATTGCACGGTGTTTTTCATTAACCAATTAAGAGAAAAAATTGGAGTGATGTTTGGGAATCCTGAAACGACAACCGGGGGAAATGCTTTAAAATTCTATGCCTCGGTACGACTAGACATTCGTCGTTCTACTCAAATAAAAGATGGTGATAACGTGCTTGGAAACAGAACTAAAGTAAAAGTAGTGAAAAATAAAGTAGCTCCGCCATTTAAAGTTGCCGAATTTGATATTATGTATGGTGAAGGAATTTCAAAAACAGGTGAAATTCTAGATTTGGCCGTTGAATTTGAAATTATCAAAAAAGCAGGTTCTTGGTTTAGTTATGGTGACACTAAATTAGGCCAAGGCCGGGATGCCGTAAAAGCGTTAATAAAAGATAACCCTGAATTGGCGGACGAACTAGAACAAAAAATTAAAGATCAGATTAAAGAAAATAATGCATAAAAGTAAAGCCCAAAATTAAATTTTGGGCTTTTTTTATTTCTTAAATCTAAGAAGTTGATTATTTATGATTGTACGTGCTTCTTCTTTTACTTCTTTAATATCTTTTTTGTTTTCAATTGTTTTTCCAATGGTTGACACAAATGAATGAACTTTAACCCTCATCAATCCTGGACTACCGCTAAAAAAAGTATACGAAAAACGTTCTTTATTATCGGCAAAAGTCATAGGAACTATTGGGATTTGATGTTCAATAGCTAAACGAAAAGCTCCATCTTTAAAAGAATCTAAAAGTATCGTTTCGTCTGAAGGAACTCCGCCCTCTGGAAATATACAAATACTTAAACCTTGTTTTAATCTTCTTTCAGCACGATTAAAAACTTCCATTCTGCTTCTTTGGCTTCCTCTATCGACTAAAATACAGGTTCGTTTATAGAAGAATCCAAAAAGTGGAATTTTAGACAATTCCTTTTTACCTACAAAAACAAACGGATGTTTTACTACCGCTAGCATCAACATAATATCAGCCATTGAAGTGTGATTGGCAACAAACATATAACTAGAACCCGATTCTAACTGTTGTTCCCTTTCTACTTTATAATAAAATCCTGAGCCGTAAAGAATACATTTAGCCCAAATTCGTGCCATAATAAAAAAATAGGAATACCATTTTTCTTTAAGAATAGAAACCAACAAAAAAGGCAACATAATAATAATTGGAATACCCATCATGATATAAAACCAAATGCGCCAAAGCGTCCAAAAAATGATTTTTAGTATTTTCATATTGTCAAAAGTAAGAATTCAATCCTTATTTTTTAGTAAAAGATTTACCTTTGAATAAAATCTACCGCAAAGACGCAAAGTTTCTGCAAAGTAAAAAAAGAAAAATGACTGAAAATGAAATTTCTAATACAATAATTGGTCTAGCAATTGATGTGCACAAAAGTCTTGGTCCTGGTTTATTAGAGAGTGCATATAAAGAATGTTTGTTTTTTAAAATAAATCAATTTGGATTATTTGTTGAAAAAGAAAAAGCAATGCCTCTTATTTTTGAAGATATAAAATTAGACTGTGGTTATCGAGTTGATTTATTAGTAGAGAAAAAATCGGTTATTGAAATTAAAAGTGTAGCATCATTGAGTGACTTACATTTAGCTCAAACAATAACCTATTTAAAACTTGGAAATTATAAATTGGGGCTCCTTATTAATTTTAATGAAGTGCTTTTAAAAACAGGAATTAGAAGAGTTGTAAATAAATTATAGAAAAACTACTTTTTTAAAACCTTTGTAAACTTAAAAAACTTTGCAATCTTTGCGATAAACTTTGCAATCTTTGCGGTGAAAATAATCAACAATGGCCAAAATACTTACAGGCATTCAAAGCACAGGAACTCCGCATTTAGGAAATTTATTAGGCGCAATAATTCCTGCAATCCAATTATCGAATAAACCAGAAAATGAATCTTTTCTTTTCATTGCTGATTTGCATTCGGTTACCCAAATAAAAGACGGTGCTGCTTTAAAAGCAAACACTTACAGTACCGCAGCAGCTTGGTTGGCTTGTGGATTGAATATTGATAAAGTGGTTTTTTACCGTCAGTCTGATGTGCCACAAACTGCAGAATTATCTTGGTATTTGAGTTGTTTTTTTCCGTACCAACGGCTAACATTAGCTCACTCTTTTAAAGACAAGTCAGATCGATTAGACGATGTCAATGCTGGATTATTTTCATATCCTATGTTGATGGCTGCAGATATTTTGCTGTATGATGCTCAATTTGTTCCTGTAGGAAAAGACCAATTGCAACATATTGAGATAACTCGTGATGTCGCTTCGCGTTTCAATCATCAAATGGGAGAAACCTTTGTTTTACCAGAATCATACTTACAGGAACATACGAAGTATGTTCCAGGAACCAATGGTGGAAAAATGAGTAAATCGGCAAATAATATTATTAACATCTTTCTTGAAGATAAAGGGTTGCGCAAGCAAATCATGTCTATAGAAACAGATAGTACTCCTCTCGAAGAACCAAAAAATACAGATACTTGTAAAATTTTTGCTATTTATAAGTTATTGGCAAACGAAAGTCAAATAGAAGCATTGACCGAAAAATATAAAAACAAAAACCGAGATTTTGGATACGGTCATGCCAAGCAAGCTTTATTTGAACTTATTATAGAGACCTTCAAAACTGAAAGAGAAAAATATTCTTATTACATGAGTAATCATAACGAAATAGACAATGCTTTATTTCTAGGTGCAGAAAAAGCCAAAGTAATTGCCAATGGTGTTTTAAATAGAGTGAGAGAAAAATTAGGCTTTAGTTTTTAAATCGCTTCAAACAACTTTCCTGGCAAAGGACGTACAACTCCTTTTAACTCCATATTTAATAATATTCCGGAAATTCTATAAATAGGAAAATCACATTGTAAGGCAATTGTATCCAACATTTCTTTGCCATTTTTTTGGAGATACTCATATATTTTTTGTTCGTCCTGATCTAAAGTAACAAACAATTGCTTTTGTATCGCTTTTTTGTTATTGCGCGTTTTCGAAGTAATCTCATCAATGTCCCAATTCAAAATATATAATACATCGGCAGCGCTTGAAAGAAGGTTAGCTTTTTGTGTTTTTATTAAATTATTGCACCCTTGACTGTATTTGTCTGAAGTTCTTCCTGGAACTGCAAAAACATCTCGATTATAATCATTTGCCATATATGCTGTAATTAATGAACCTCCTTTATCAGCAGATTCTATTACAATGGTGGCTTCTGAAATTCCGGTAACAATGCGGTTTCGTTTTACAAAGTTTTCTTTTTCGGGATTAGAAGTACTCCAAAACTCGGTCATAAAACCACCATTTTCTTCTATTCTAGAAACATACTTTTTATGCGTTTTAGGATAAATTTGGTTTAAACCATGAGCTAAAACTCCAATGGTTTGTAAATTGTGTTCTAAAGCCGCTTGATGGGCAACAATATCAACACCGTAAGCAAAACCACTCACAATGATAGGGTTTAAGGGAGCCAAATCTGCAATCAGTTTTTTACAAAATTCTGTGCCATAAGATGTAATTTGGCGCGTTCCTACAATGCTGATTATTTTTCTGTTTTTAAAATCAATATTTCCTGACGAAAACAACAAAACAGGACCGTCGATACAGTGTTTCAATCGTTCAGGATACTTTTCCTCAAGAAAAAAAGAGACATCTATATTATTATTTCTTATGAATTTTAATTCTTGATCTGCTTTTTCAAAAACAATTTTATCTTTCAGGTTTTTCATCAATACAGAACCAATACCGTCAATCGATGCCATTTGTGAAGCTCTAGCATTAAAAACTGCAGATGCTGAACCAAAATGTGTAAGCAGCTTTTTAGCAATAATATCACCTACTCCATCAACTTTTAACAAGGCTAATACATGAAATAATTCGTCGTCGTTCATAATAACAATTTGAACCTGAAAAATATAAAATTTTATTAGAATTGTTAATAAAAATTGTGAATAAAATTTTGATACTTTAGCGCATTGTATAACTTTGTTGCTATGAAGATAGAACAATACATTTCGCAACTTTTATACAGACATCAATGTGTAACTGTTCCTGGTTTTGGTGCTTTTTTGACGGAGATTCAGTCGGCACACATGCATGAAAACACCAATTCTTTTTATCCTCCAAAAAAATTAATTTCATTTAATTCTCATTTAAAAAACAATGACGGATTATTAGCCAATCATATTTCAAAAGCGGAAAATACCAATTACGAAAATGCTGTTGCTTCAATAGAAAGTGAAGTTGTGATTTGGAAAAGTATTCTTGAGGTAAATCAAAAATTTACTCTGAAAAATATTGGAGAACTTTCATTTAATGTGGAAAAAAATTTAGTTTTCACTCCCTCTGAAAACATCAATTATTTGACTGAATCTTTCGGACTGAATTCGTTTGTTTCTCCTTCCATAAAAAGAGAAATTTCAATTCCTGAAATTGAAAAAATAATTGTAGAAGCAAAAGAGCCAATTGCTTTTATTCCTGAGGAGAAAAAGACGCGTCCTTACCTTAAATATGCTGCTATATTTATTGCAACTCTGTCAGTAACTGGAACCATAGGTTATAAAATGTTGCAAAATCATGTTGCTAAGGAAACTTTGATAGTAGAAACTGCTGTTCAAAAGCAGGTTCAAAACAAAATTCAGGAAGCTACTTTCTTTATTGAGAACCCAATTCCATCGGTTACGCTTACTGTAAAAGAAGAAAAATTATCCTATCACATCGTTGCTGGTGCTTTCAGAAATGAAGAAAATGCCCAAAAAATATACGTAGATTTAACTAAATCTGGTTTTAAAGCAAGACGTGTTGAACCTAATAAACACGGTTTGTTTCCTGTATTATACGGAAGTTATGCAACATATACTGAAGCGCATCAGGCCATGATTGATATTCAACAATCAATAAATCCAGATGCTTGGCTTATGGTTAAAGAACTTTAATAATTATCCCGTTTGAAACGGGATTTTTTTTGCGTTGTAATTATTATCTTTGATAAAAAAATGCATCCAAAATCTCCTTCTGATTCTTTAACGATACTAACCGATTTAGTTTTGCCAAGCGAAACCAACCCTTTAAATAATCTTTTTGGGGGTGAATTATTAGCTCGTATGGATCGTGCCGCAAGTATTACTGCCCAAAGACATTCTAGAAGAGTTGCAGTTACAGCTTCTGTAAATCATGTTGCTTTTAATCGTGCTATTCCATTAGGAAGTGTAGTTACTATTGAAGCTAAAGTCTCTAGAAGTTTTAAAAGCTCAATGGAGATTTACCTTGACGTTTGGATTGAAGATCGTGAAACAGGTATTAAAAGTAAAGCCAACGAAGCCATTTACACCTTTGTAGCTGTTGATGACACTGGAAGCCCAGTAGAGGTACCTCCTGTGATACCTGAAACTGAACTTGAAAAAGAACGCTTTAATGCCGCTTTAAGACGCAAACAACTTAGTCTTGTTCTGGCAGGAAAAATGAACCCACATGAAGCTACTGAATTGAAAGCTTTGTTTTCTTGAGATGAAAAGGTTTATCTTTTCTGTTCTTATTTATATAACGTCATTTCGACTTTTTATTCCATTTTATCCAAATAAATTAGTAATCAATAGATTAATATAAAGCATCAATAGGGAAATTTTAATTAAAATGTTGCAATTTTATTTAATTACTTTTGTTAAAAACAATACTTGATTTCAACTTCCGACATATTCACGATTTCGAGCCAAAAGCAATTTGAGAAAACAGCACTAAAAGTGTTTCGTTTTCAATATGATAACAATCAAGTATATCGAGAATTTTGTCAACTTATAAAAACCGAAAAACAGGACGTAAAAACATTGCAACAAATTCCTTTTCTACCCATTCAGTTTTTTAAAAGTCATGCTGTTGTTTCTAGTACTAATCCTATTCAAGAAACGTTCACTAGCAGTGGTACAACCGGAATGGTTACTAGCAAACATCTTGTTACTGACGTTTCAATATATGAAGAAAGCTATCGCAAAGGGTTTTCTCAATTTTATGGAAACATAGAAGACTACACGATATTAGCACTACTTCCATCCTATTTAGAACGCGAAGGTTCTTCCTTAATTTATATGGTCAAAGATTTAATTGAATTATCTAATAACTCAAATAGCGGATTTTATTTGAACCAATATGATGCGCTCATCAAAAAATTAATTGATTTAGACCATTCGGGACAAAATGTAATTTTAATAGGAGTTACTTATGCTTTATTAGATTTGATTGAACTGAATAAACTTCAATTAAAAAACACTATTATCATGGAAACTGGCGGTATGAAAGGCAAACGCAAAGAAATGATTCGAGAAGAATTACACGAACAACTTTGCACTGGCTTTGGCGTTTCTGCCATACATTCTGAATACGGAATGACTGAATTATTATCGCAAGCGTATTCATTAGGAAATGGCGTTTTCGAGTGTCCGCCTTGGATGCATATCTTAATTAGAGAAGCCGAAGATGCTTTAAATTACGTCTCAAACGGAAAAACGGGCGGTATTAACGTCATTGATTTAGCTAACATCAATTCGTGTTCATTTATAGCTACGCAAGATTTGGGCAAAAAAAATCCCAACAACTCTTTTGAAGTTTTGGGACGTTTTGATAATAGCGACATTCGTGGTTGTAACTTGATGGTTATATAACCCGAATGACAAAATAATTTTTCTTTCCGCTTTGCAACAAAACAAACTGATTGTTGATTAATTCTTTAGTCGAAAGAACAAACTCTTCAGTTACTTTTTCTTTATTTATGGAAATAGAATTGGCGGTCAAAGCACGTCTAGCCTCTCCATTAGATTTTAAAAACCCTGTTTTTTCATTCAAGACAGTAACAATATCTATTCCGTTTTCAATATCGTTTATTGAAATTGCTGCTTGAGGTACACCATCAAAAACTTCTAAAAAAGTGGCTTCATCCAATTGTTTCAAATCGTCTGAGGTCGCATTACCGAACAAAATAGCAGAGGCTTGAATCGCTTTGTCTAAATCTGCTGCCGAATGTACAAAAGTGGTTACTTCCTCAGCTAATTTCTTTTGCAAAACTCTTAAGTGCGGTGCTTCATAATGAGTCGCAATTAATTCATCTATCGTTTCCTTATCTAAAAAGGTGAATATTTTAATGTATTTCTCAGCATCACCGTCTGTAGTATTCAGCCAAAATTGATAAAACTTGTAAACAGATGTTTTGTCTGGAGTTAACCAAACATTTCCCCCTTCAGATTTTCCAAATTTCGAACCATCTGCTTTAGTGATTAATGGACAGGTCATCGCATAAGCCTTAGCATCACTATTTACGTTCATTCTGCGAACCAATTCAGTTCCTGTTGTAATGTTTCCCCATTGATCAGAACCGCCCATTTGTAACAAACAATTGTACTGCTTGTGCAAATGGTAAAAATCATACCCTTGAATTAACTGATACGTAAATTCTGTAAACGACATTCCTTCGCCTTCGCCAGTAAGTCTTTTCTTTACAGAATCCTTAGCCATCATATAATTTACGGTGATGCGCTTTCCTACTTCCCGAGCAAAGTCAATAAAAGTAAAGTTCTTCATCCAATCATAGTTGTTGACCAAAATTGGGGCGTTTTTTTCTTTCGAATTAAAATCTAAGAAGTGAGACAAAACTTTTTTTATCCCAGCCACATTATGATTCAAAGTAGCTTCATCGAGCAAATTTCTCTCGTCTGATTTTCCTGAAGGATCGCCAATCATACCTGTTGCGCCACCAACAAGAGCTATAGGTTTATGACCAAAATGTTCTAAATGAACCAATAGAATTATGGGAACTAAACTTCCAATGTGTAACGAATCTGAAGTGGGGTCAAACCCTATGTATGTTGCCGTCATTTCTTTCAGCAATTGTTCTTCTGTTCCGGGCATGATGTCATGTACCAGTCCACGCCATTGTAATTCTGCAATAATATTTTTCATCTAAATAATCAATTTCGACAAAGATAGTAATTCGAAAAGCAATGACAATGGCAATTTCAATGGCAATATTCAAAAAATGTAAAATCAAAAATTTATAAATCCAACAATCTAATTATCTTTACAAAATGGTTTTAATCACAGGAGCAACAGGATTAGTTGGGTCGCATTTAGCATTGCATTTGTTAGAAAATAACGAGCGTGTTCGTGCAATATACAGAACAACATCTTCCATCGAGAAAACAAAGTCCCTTTTTAAGCTTTATGAAAAAGAAAATCTATTTGAAAAAATTGAATGGGTTCAGGCTGATATTACCGATATTCCCTCTTTAGAAGTCGCTTTTAAAAATATAGAATACGTTTACCATTGCGCCGCTTTAATTTCATTTGACCCTAAAGATGAAAAACAACTTCGAAAAATAAACATCGAAGGTACTGCCAATATTGTTAATTTGTGTTTGGCCTATACCATCAAAAAACTATGTTATGTAAGTTCGATAGCAGCACTTGGCAATCTTAAAGAATATGAAACGACAATTACCGAAGAAACCGAATGGAATCCAGAATTGTACCACAGTGATTATGCTATATCAAAATATGGTGCTGAAATAGAAGTTTGGCGTGGTTATAAGGAAGGATTGCCAATAGTAATTGTTAATCCAGGGGTTCTTCTTGGTCCTGGATTTTGGAAAACAGGTAGCGGAGAAATTTTTACTAAAGTACAAAAAGGATTATTGTTTTATACCAAAGGCATTACGGGTTTTGTTACTGTTAACGACGTGGTAAAAATCATGACTCAATTAATGAAAAGCAATATAAACGGGGAAAGATATATTGTCATTGCAAAAAACATTTCATTTGAGAAGATATTAACTACTATTGCAAAAGCATTAAATGTTAATTCGCCCTCTATTTATGCTAAACCTTGGATAACCGAAATAGTATGGCGAATAGATTGGTTACTTTCAACTTTTTTTAATTGTAAAAGACGGCTGAGTAAGGATATGGTTCAATCTTTACATTCAGAAAATTTTATTTCTAATGAAAAAGTAAAAAGGAATTTAGATTTTACTTTTCAGAATGTAGAGGTTTATTGTAATGAAGTTGTGACTTTTTTAAGGATGTAATTATCTAACAAATTGTTCCTCTTTTTTTACGATTTTAGGCAAGACTCCTTTTTTGGGATTTTTACTAATTATTGAATCTATATGTTTTTTTTGGCTTTCAATTTTTTGGCCTACTTCATTCAGCATTTTTTTATAATTTGTAATGTCTGACGAATAATATTTTGTGCTTTTTGCAAATTGAAGACTATCTATTTTAAATTTTTTATATATAAAATCATTTGATCTAAAACTTTGAAAATCAGATGGGTTTTGCGACTTCATTCCCTCAATAATTGCTAAGTCATAAAAAATCGCAACCATTTTATCTTCTTCTATAAGTCTGTCAGGCTTGCTAATAGCATTGTCTCTACAACTTATAAATAAAATAATCAACAAAAATATAGCCAAAAAATTTTTCATGTTAAATATTGAATAAGTGTCATTAACTATTCTCTTTCAAACAATAATCGCTGTCCTTTAGGAGTCTCTTTTACTTTAAAATTACTGTATACTAAATGTCCGTTGACAAAAGTATGTGTAATTCTCGATTTAAAAGTAAACCCTTCAAACGGAGACCATCCACATTTTGCTAAAATATTTTCTTTTTTTACGCTCCATGGCAGGCCTATATTTACAATCACTAAATCAGCATAAAAACCTACTTTTATAAATCCTCGTTTTTCAATTTTGAATATTTTTGCTGGATTATGAGCCATTTTTTCAACAATTTTTTCAATAGAAATTTTACCTTGATGATAGGCTTCGAACATCGCTACTACTGCGTGTTGAACTAGAGGTCCTCCTGAAGGCGCTTTTGTGTAAAGGTTTTTCTTTTCCTCTAATGTATGCGGAGCATGGTCGGTAGCTACTACGTCAATTCGACCATCTATTAAGGCTTCCCAAAGTGCTTTTCGGTCGTTTTTTGTTTTAACCGCCGGATTCCATTTTATTAAATTGCCTTTAGTTTCATAATCTTCATCTGAAAACCATAAATGATGAATACAAACTTCGGCTGTAATTTGCTTTTTCTCTAATGGAATTTTATTAGTAAATAAGTCTAATTCTTTAGCAGTAGAAATGTGAAATACATGCAAACGAGCACCTGTTCTTTTAGCTAATTCAATTATTTTAACAGTCGACTTATAGCATGCTTCTACACTTCTGATTTCAGGATGAAATTTAACTGGAATATCGTCTCCATATTCTAACTTGAATTTTTCAAGATTGGCTTTTACCGTCAATTCATCTTCACTGTGAACTGCAATCAACAATTTTGTACTAGAAAATATCTTTTCTAATGACTCGGAACTATCCACCAACATATCACCTGTTGAAGAGCCTAAGAAAAGTTTAAGCCCTGCAACATTTCTAGGATTTGTTTTTAAAATTTCTTCTAAATTATCATTTGTTCCGCCCATCATAAACGAATAATTGGCAAATGATTTCCCTGCTGCTAATTGGTATTTATGTTCAAGTAATTCTTGAGTTACAGCATTAGGTACGGTGTTGGGTTGTTCTATATAGGATGTGATTCCACCAGCAACAGCTGCTCTAGATTCAGATGAGATATCTCCTTTATGCGTAAGTCCTGGTTCTCTAAAATGCACTTGATCATCGATTGCTCCTGGTATTAAATAATTTCCTTCGGCATCAATAATTTTAGTGGTTGCAGATTTTGCACTAATTGTTTCCGCAATTTCAACAATATATTCGTCTTCAATTAAAACGTCTCCTTGAAAGATCTGACCCTCGTTAACAATTTTGGCATTCTTTATTAAAATACGATTCATTTACTTTTATGCTTGCTTAAATATAAAACCAGAAACTAAATTTTATAATTGATTGAAAAATTTTCTTATTCTTAATGATATTACACCAAAAACGGCTTCGGTAATAATTGAATTACTCATTTTTGATTGTCCTTTTGTTCTATCGGTAAAAATAATTGGAACTTCTGTAATTTGAAACTTTTTCAGATAAGTCCTATACTTCATTTCTATTTGAAAAGCATATCCAATAAACCTAATTTTGTCTATGTTGACAGTTTCTAAAACAATCCTTTTGTAGCAGATAAATCCAGCTGTGGCATCATGAATTTTCATTCCAGTAATCATTTTTACATAAACTGATGCGAAATAGGACATCAAAACTCGGTTTAAAGGCCAATTTACAACATTAACCCCAGTTACATATCTTGAACCAATAGCCATGTCAGCGGTATTGAAATGACACGCTTCGTATAGTCTCTCTAAATCGGCTGGGTTGTGCGAAAAATCAGCATCCATTTCAAAAACATATTCGTATTTTCTTGCAAGTGCCCATTTAAAACCATGAACATAGGCGGTGCCTAATCCTGCTTTTTTTTCTCTTTGTTCTAAAAATAGTTTTCCTGAAAATTCTTTTTGAAGCTCTATTACTCTTTGGGCAGTATGATCAGGTGAATTGTCATCAATAATTAAGACATGAAACTGTTTGTGTAATGAAAGAACAGTTCTAACTATGCTTTCTATATTCTCAATTTCATTGTAAGTCGGAATTATGACAACAGAATCAAACATGCTCTAAAAAAATTTAACGCAAAAATAAACTTTTTATAGCAGTTGACTATTAATAAAACTTTAAATTTTGACAAAATTCATATGCGAATAATATACTAACCCTTTTCTATAAACTTAAAAACAAGAGAATAAATAACATAATAATTTAGTAATTTTGTCGTCATTATGAACGAAATTGTATTTCATCCTCGAGTATTAGAAAATAGAGATTGGGCTAGTATATTATTTATAGTTGCTTTTGCGTTAATTGCATTCGCTAAATCTGTTTTTGAAATTCGTTTTATCGATTTCTTAAAACTAATTGTTTCAGATAAGTATTTAAAAATCTACCGGGACAGCTCTCATCTTCTTAGCGGATTTAATATAATACTATTTATAGTTCAGGTTGTCTCTATATCATTTTTTATACAACTAACACTGCATCATTTTGGATTTGTTTCGAAAACAAATTGGATTGTTTTTATACAAATAACTACATTATTACTTTTTTTTATATTGTCAAAATTCTTGATAGAAATGATTATATCTACATCATTTAATATAGAAGAGTTCGCCGAGCTATACAATTTACAAAAAGTAAGTTATAGATCCTACATTGGGCTACTAATTCTTCCTATTGATATTATTCTTTTTTATAACAATAATTCATCTCAATTCTTAATTTTGTTTTTTATTGCTATTATTTTAATAATTAACACCCTAACTTATATACTTTCTTTAAAAAACTACCAAAATTTAATATTTGGCAAGTTGTTTTATTTTATTTTGTATCTTTGCGCTCTTGAAATAGCGCCCTACTATTTCATCTATTATTGGTTTACAAAAAGTTAGCATATTAGAAAATGTCAAATATGAAAGTGAAAACAATTTTGGTGTCACAACCAGAGCCTAAAGTAGAGAATTCGCCATACTTTGAGCTACAACAAAAGCATAAAGTAAAAGTTGATTTCAGACCTTTCATTCATGTAGAAGGGGTTAATGCAAAAGACGTTAGACTTCAGAAGATAGACCTTAATAACTACACCGCAATTATCTTAACCAGTAAAAATTCGGTTGATCACTTTTTTAGAGTGGCTGATGAGATGCGTTATAAAGTTCCTGAAGGGTTAAAATATTTTTGCCAATCTGAAGCCGTTGCTTTTTATCTTCAAAAATACGTTATATACAGAAAGCGTAAAATTTATGTGGGTCAAAAAGATTTTGCAGATATGTCGCCTCTTATAAAAAAATACAAGGACGAAAAGTATTTATTACCTGCTTCTGATCAATTAAACGCAGACGCACCTCAAACTTTAAATAATCTTAAAGTTGATTGGACTCAAGCTGTTTTTTACAAAACAGTAATGAGCGACTTGTCTGATTTAGCTGATGTTTATTATGATATCTTAGCTTTCTTTAGTCCAACAGGGATTAAATCATTATTCATGAACTTCCCTACTTTTGAACAAAACAACACTAGAATAGCTGTTTTTGGAAGCACTACTCAAAAAGAAGCTTTAGAACATGGATTACGAATTGATATTTTAGCTCCAACACCTGAAACGCCATCTATGACAATGGCTCTAGAAAGATATATTGCTGAAGCGAATAAAGGGAAATAAAGTTTTCAATACTCTATAGATTCAATAATATTGATTTCTTTAACTTTTGTTGAAAATAAAATGCCTCTAAATTTTATCCTCTATTTATAAAATAGGAAATTAAAAAACCTCAAATCAATTTATAATAATTTATTTGAGGTTTTTTGTGCGGATAATAGGACTCGAACCTACACGCCTTGCGGCACCAGATCCTAAGTCTGGCATGTCTACCAATTTCACCATATCCGCGAAATCTGAGTGCAAATATAATCATATCTTCTAACTTTCAAAGGAATTTTTTCGAAAAATAATTATTCTCTTTTTTGTACTTTTGATAGTATAAATAAAGCAACTTATGAGTCCTATAAAAACATACGTACAAGAGCATAAAGACCGATTCATTAATGAATTAATAGAATTATTAAAAATTCCTTCTGTTAGTGCCGACACTGCCTATTCGCATGACGTGATACTTACTGCCGATGCTGTAAAAGTAAGTTTAGAAAACGCAGGTTGTAATTTTGTAGAAATATGTGATACGCCGGGTTACCCAATAGTTTTTGGAGAACATATTATTGACAAAAATTTGCCTACTGTTTTGGTATACGGGCATTATGATGTACAACCTCCAGACCCATTAGAACTTTGGACTTCGCCTCCTTTTGAACCCGTTATCAAAAAAACTGAAATTCATCCCGAGGGCGCCATTTTTGCACGCGGTTCATGTGATGATAAAGGACAAATGTACATGCATATTAAGGCTTTTGAGTACATGATACATTCTAATTCTTTGCCTTGCAATGTCAAATTTATGATTGAGGGGGAGGAAGAAATAGGCTCTAAAAGTTTAAGTTGGTTTGTTGAACGCAATCAAAGTAAATTAAGCTGCGATGTAATTTTAATTTCTGATACTGGAATGATATCTAATCAACAACCATCTATTACAACCGGTTTACGCGGATTGAGTTATGTGGAAGTAGAAGTTACAGGGCCAAATAGAGATTTACATTCTGGATTATATGGTGGAGCTGTGGCTAACCCAATAAATGTATTGGCTAAAATGATAGCTTCACTTCATGATGAAAACAATCATATTACTATTCCTGGTTTTTATGATAACGTTGAAGAGTTATCTTTAGAAGAGAGAGCTGAAATGGCAAAAGCTCCTTTCAGTTTAGATAATTACAAAAAAGCATTAGATATTGAAGCTGTTTATGGCGAAAGCGGCTATGTTACCAACGAAAGAAACTCCATTCGTCCAACATTAGATGTAAACGGAATTTGGGGCGGTTATACTGGCGAAGGTGCTAAAACTGTAATTGCAAGCAAAGCCTATGCTAAAATTTCGATGCGATTAGTTCCTAATCAGGATTGGGAAACCATTACCGAATTGTTTACCAAACATTTCATTAGTATTGCACCTGCTGGAGTTACCGTAAAAGTAAAACCGCATCATGGTGGGCAAGGATATGTAACGCCAATTGATAGTATTGGCTATAAAGCTGCTAATAAAGCCTATACAGAAACCTTTGGAGTACCTGCAATTCCAGTTCGATCAGGTGGCAGCATTCCTATTGTTGCCTTGTTTGAAAAAGAACTTAAATCAAAAACAATATTAATGGGATTTGGTTTAGATTCTGATGCGATTCATTCACCTAATGAACATTTCGGAATTTTTAATTTTCTGAAAGGAATTGAAACGATTCCTTTATTTTATAAGTATTTTGTAGAGTTGAGTAAATAATTTTTATCTGAAAAGCACGACTAATTTATTGAGAATATCATTTTAAATCTTTGATTCATGGTAAGACTATTTAAGATTGGACTATTTTTTATTGTTTCAATTAATTGTGGCTGTAAAACAAATCTAATGGTTAATAAGGAAAGAAATGGGAAATGGATTTTTAGTGATACTATAAATAATATTGTATATAAGTCAAAAGGAAAATATAAAAACGGAATTGAGCAAAAAACTTGGCGCTATTTTGCAAATAACAAACGAATTAAAAAAGAAAAGTATAAAAATGAAGTTTGTTTTACTACCATTTTTTTTGATAATGGAAGACTAAAATCTAAGGGGAAAACCCAGATGATTTCTGTAAACAAAGAGATTCATTGGTTTTATTTTGGAGATTGGCAGTTCTATGATGAGTCCGGAAAACTAATCGAAGTAAAAAAATTTGTAAAAGGAGAATGGGTAAACGAACCACTTTAATGAGTTATTTGGTTTTATTCTTCTCCTCAATCCATCGAGACATATATTTGGTACTCGATAAAGTATGATGTAAAAGAATTGATCCCATAAAGTTATCCATTCGGTGTTGTTCTATGTTTTCTTGAATTGATAAAATGTGACTTATAAAACCATTGCCAAAAAGAGATTTACTGTACCTTTGATTTATAATTTCAATACCATTTTGTTGGGCTTTTTGCCAAAGTATTTCGTCTTGATACAATTGTACAGCTCCTTTTGCAATTTCTTGTTCACCATCGGTAATAATTCCGTTCCAAGGTAAAGTACCATGCATCGATTCAGCCCCTACAGTGGTTGTTATACTTGGGGTTCCGCTTTGCATGGCTTCAATAAGTTTGCCTTTTGCACCAGCACCAAAACGTACAGGCGCTAATACCACTCTTGCTTTTTTTACTTCTGTTGCTGCATTATGGGCTCTTCCTAAAATTAAAAAACGGTCTTCAGGTTTATGCAATTGCCATACTTTTTGCGAAGGATAGGCTCCGTAAATTAATAATGAAGCTTCTGGTAATTCTTTTTTAATTAATGGCCAAAGGGTTTCTTTTAAATATTGAACCGCATTCCAATTTGGCTCATGAAGAAAATTACCAATAAATATAAAATCCTTTCGTTCATGAAATTTGGGTAAATTTTCAATAGTTTTCTCATCAATACTATCCACTAAAAAAGGAAGATAATAGAGGATTTTAGCATCTATTTTAAAATGATTTTGAAGAATTTCAATTTCAATTTCCGAAATCAATAATGAAACATCACATCGCAAAATACTTGCTATTTCTCTTTTAGCAGTTTCTGAATACAAATCTGACGGTTGAAATTCTTTATTCTCCTTACTCGCTTTCTGACGTGCTAATCTTAAAGTATGTAGGTCTATCGTATCTAATATTCGTAGTGCATTTGGGCAATTTTCGGCTACTCTCCATCCAAATTGTTCTTCGACTATAAAACGGTCAAACAAAACAATGCTAGGATTTAATTCTTGTATAAAAGTATCAAAACTAGAGTCATTGATAGCAATAGGAACTTTTTTTACTCCAATGCTAGTCACATCAAACATAAATTCACTATCGGCTGCTGCGCTTGCAAAAGTAATGTTCCAATTTTGTTCCTGAAACAACTCTATTAGTTGCATCATTCGGGTTCCCGCACCTGAAGAATTAGGCTCGGGCCATACAAAACCTATAATTAAAACTTCTTGTTGCATGAATAAATATTCTGAAAAGTGATGCAAAATAAGGCTATTTTTCTTTTAAAATAAGTGATAGCAATACAAATTTTATTAGGTCAACTTAAAACAAATCAACAATTTAAAACATTTGGTAACATTTGGCGTTAAAATTGTACTAAACAATCAATCATCAATCTTTCCACCTTTGGTGGATCAAAATCAATCATCATGTTACAATCCTTTTTTATTCTATGCTCCGGAGCTGACAAAAATCTAATCGAAAGCTGCTCAGATGGCGAAAAAACCAAGTATGTTGGTATAGGTGCTACGGTTTTTTTTACTGCAGTTATGGCTTTTATTGCTAGTAGTTATGCGCTTTTTACCGTTTTTGATAATCCTTTTATGGCAATGGGATTTGGAATAGTTTGGGGATTATTAATTTTTAATTTAGACCGATTCATTGTTTCTACAATACGAAAAAGAGACCGTTTTAGCAGTGAATTTTTACAAGCAACACCTCGAATTATTTTAGCGATAATCATAGCAATTGTCATATCAAAACCATTAGAAATTAAAATTTTTGAAAAAGAAATCAATACCGTTTTATTGAAAGAAAAAAACGCTATGACTTTAAATAACAAAAAAGAAGTCGCTTCTTATTTTAAATCGGATTTAGACAACATCAAAGCCGAAACAGATAAATTGAAAGCTGAAATTGCAAATAAAGAAAAGGAAGTGAATTCACTTTATGAAACTTATATATCAGAAGCGGAGGGAACAAAAGGCACAATGAAATTAGGCAAAGGACCCGTTTTTAAAGAAAAAATCGCCAAGCATAATTTAGCCTCTTCTGAACTAGATTCTATTCGAAAAACCAACTTTGAAAAAATTGCTTTAAATGACAAAAAAGCGATAAGTCTTCGATTAGATATAGATAAAAAAGTGACAGAAACACAGCCTGTGATAGACGCTTTTGATGGGTTGATGGCTAGAATAAATGCGCTCAATAAATTACCATTAATTCCTTCGTTATTTATTATGTTGTTGTTTTTAGCCATAGAAACTTCGCCAATAATTGCTAAATTACTTTCTTCCAAAGGCGAATACGATTATAAATTAGAAGATTTAGAAACTGCTTTAAAAACAACTTTAACTCAAAATAATTACCAACGAAATTTATTAATTCAAACCAGCGCTGCTATGCACGAAAAGGTTTATGAAGATATTGCTCAAGATAAAAAATTGTATGATTTGCAACGTTCTAGAACTTCAGAATTGTTAGAATTGCAAGCTAATGGATTTATAGAAAAACAAAAGAGTACCTTATAATATGTGAAATATTATTCTACAACTATTTTCTTAACCACTTTTCTATCTCCATCTTTAATAGTTACTAGATAAATTCCTTTTTGAATAGGCGAAAGCGAAACGTTTTGCGAGAACAAACCTGAATTGTTGAAACGCTTTTCTAAAATTGACCTTCCTCTTAAATCATGAATAGTAACTGCGATTTCATTTATTGTTTGAGATTCAAACTGAATGATAAAACTTCCGTTGTTTGGATTTGGAAACAACCTAAAATTGGTTAAAGCAAAATCTTCATTTCCTAAACCAGCAATTGAAAAACCTCTAGAATTTATAGCATAGTATACATTAGCCGTGGGTTCAATTAATACTCTACAATTAGATGCCGAAGGTGTAGAAGGGACCGTAATTACTTGATTCCCGTCATTTGGAGTGTTAGAAGCTAAAACATAAGGAAAAGTTGCTCCACCATCAATAGATAACTTAATATTTACATTTGCAGAACCTGACAAAGAAGTAGTATTATTAACATCCCAAGTTATTGTTTGCGATGCTCCAAGATTCCAAATAATTCCTGAAGAATTTTGCGAAGTAACTCTAAAAGGGCCTACACCGCCAGGGGATGTTGAAGCATTAAAAGGGGCCCTAGAAGTTACAGATACTTCATCTGAGTCTGTTTGAGCGCCATTTGGGTTATTGTCTCTAACCGTTAATGTAAACTTTAAAGTTCTTGCAACGGTAGATACTGACTCCCAAGTACTACTTAATGACCCCGATAAAACTCTAGAAAAAGATGGTAAAAATCTATTTGGAGAATCTTTAGGCTCAAAAGACCTATAGTTTGGGCCAGATATTTTAGTAGCAGATGCTACTGAATTAGAACCTGTTTGTGATCCTGTTGCACTGTTATTTTGTTCCCAACAATATGTTAATGAGTCACCGTCTACATCTGTAGCTGTTCCTTTAAGGATATAAGCTGTTCCAGAAGGCACACTAAAATCAGAACCAGCATTTACTACAGGAGGAGAGTTGGAAATAGGAATACCTACAACACATAACTTATTTTTTAAATTATTTTCTATTTGTAAAATACTTCTGTAAGTAAAGTATGGGTCTGAATTAAACTGTATATTAAGATTTGATGGGGTTGCAACTCCAGCATATCCCATAATTGTAGTTCCGCTGCCTGGCTCAACTTGAACACTTGAAATTTCAGGACTATAAGAAAAAGTATGATTTGCACCTAACTGATGTCCTAATTCGTGAGCAACATAATCAATATCGAAATTATCTCCCTCAGGTATGTTATCTGATGGAGCGGTAAATGCACTCCCTTTAGTTTCAGAATTAAATCCGTCATCATCATCGCAAACACAACCAATACAACCTGCATTCCCTCCTCCTCCAGAGGCTCCAAATAGATGTCCTATGTCATAAGCTTCATTTCCTATTACGTTTGTTAAGTTAGTTTGTAATTCTTGATTCCAAACACCATTATTAATTCCTATACTTGCTGGGGAATAAGGATCTGTGCTCCCTCTTGTGTATATTATTTGTTCATTATTATCAATAATATTTAAATGTAATGCTAAATCTTTTTCAAATACACCATTTACTCTAGTCATAGTTGCATTCATTGCTTCTAAAGCCTGAGAAACTCCACCAAAATAAGCACCATATTCTCCTGTACATGATATTGCTAAACGTAGTGTTTTGTAACTCTGATCAGTAGACCTACTAGCATATTGCGATTTGTTAATAATTTCCTGATTTATAGATTTATCTAGTGTTTTACAATTAAATGGAGAGTCCTTTACTCCTTTAGACTTTGAGTCAAAAAGCACATAAATAGATTTATCATTTAAGGTAGGCTCTATAAACTCTGAGCTATTATTTGGACTCAAAACCATAGTTTGTATTCCTCGAGGAGATACACTAAAATTAATTGTGGTACTCTTACGAGAAAGGCTTTTCCCAACATAGGAACGAATATTGGGATATTTTGCTTGCAAAAGTGGTGCAAAATTTGAGTTTTCCCAAACTTGAAATTTTTCTAAATCACCATCAATGTTAGGAAAATTAATAATAATTCCTATTTTACCTGAAAATTTATCACTGACATTAAGTAATGACTTTCTAAACTCTAGAGTATCTAATTTATAAAATTTTTGACTTTCATCAGATTGTTTCAGTTTTTTTGAAGTCACTAAACTATTGATGTTATCAGAACTAACTTTTTGCCAAACATTCTTACTTTGAGCATTACTCAAAATAATTGAAAAAAAGCATAACAATGATAGTATATATTTTTTCATTAGTTTCATTTAAATTTTAACTCGTAAAATTAATACTATTTTTGAACCTATATTGAAATCTATAAAATATTTAACTTTTATAAAAAGTTTTATTTTAAAATAAGACTATAAATTTATTTCTAATAAAGTATAAAAAGATTGTTAAATTAAACTCTACTTCAAATTATTAAATATCGAATTGATAAACTAAATTTGTACTTTTATAAATTACCATTTTGAATATTTTTCATTCTATAGAAACTTTCCGTACCCAACAAAAAACAATTGTAACAATTGGTACTTTTGACGGAGTACATATTGGACATCAAAAAATTATTGAAAAGTTACTTGATAATGCGAAAAACACCAATTATAAGAGTGTAATTCTTACTTTTTTCCCACATCCTAGAATGGTTTTACAAGAGCATTCTGAAATAAAATTATTAAACACCATTCACGAGCGGGCAGAACTATTAGAACAAACAGGTCTTGATAATTTAATCATTCATCCTTTTGACAAAAAATTCTCTAGACTAACTGCCGAAGAATTTGTAAAGAACATTCTTGTTGACCAACTTAAAATTAATAAAATAGTCATAGGTTACGATCACCGATTTGGAAGAAACCGAACAGCAAATATTGAAGATTTAATTCTTTTTGGGGAAAAATATGACTTTGAGGTTGAGCAAATTTCAGCTCAAGAAATAGAAGAAGTATCTATAAGTTCTACAAAAATAAGAAACGCACTTCAAGAAGGTGATGTTGTCCTTGCTAATGCCTATTTAGGCTATCCTTATTTTCTATCAGGAATTGTGAAAGAAGGCAAACAATTAGGTCGGACTATTGGCTTTCCTACAGCTAATTTAATAATTGAAGAAAATTATAAACTCATACCAAAAAACGGAGTATATATAGTAAAAAGTATGCTGCATGACAATACAGTATATGGCATAATGAATATAGGAACTAATCCAACCGTAAATGGGGAAAAACAATCAATTGAAGTATATTATTTAGATTTCGATTTAAATCTTTACAATCAAAAAATTAAAATCTCAATTCTGAAATATATTCGTGCAGAAGAAAAATTTGAATCCCTAGCATTACTCCAACAACAATTAGAAAAAGACAAAGCTACTGCAATAGCTTTTATAAATACTCTTTAGCTAACAATAATTTTTAGCAATTCGTGTCGTATTTAGATATTTTGAATATTGTTATATTAGAACTATTTAACTACTTTTGAAGCATTATAAAAATGCTACTATGAGTATTACAAAACACAATTGGACTAAAGAAGAAATCATATCTATTTATAACAAACCTTTAATGGATTTGCTTTACGAAGCGGCTTCTATTCATAGAGAGCATCACGATCCAAATGTTGTTCAGGTTTCTACTCTTTTGTCTATAAAAACAGGTGGTTGTCCTGAGGATTGTGGCTACTGCCCTCAAGCGGCAAGATACCATACTGAAATAGAAGGCAACGATTTAATGTCTGTAAATCAAGTAAAAGCCCAAGCTTTACGGGCAAAATCAAATGGATCTTCACGCGTTTGTATGGGTGCAGCTTGGAGAAATGTAAAAGATGGTCCCGAATTTGATCAAGTTTTAGAAATGGTTCGTACCATTAATAAACTAGACATGGAAGTATGTTGCACACTTGGAATGATTACTGAAAATCAAGCGCAACGTCTTGCCGAAGCAGGTTTATATGCCTATAACCATAATTTAGACACCTCTGAAGAATATTATAAAGAAGTAATTTCAACTAGAGGATTTGAAGATCGTTTACAGACTATTGAGAACGTTCGTAAAACTAATGTAACTGTATGTAGCGGAGGAATCATTGGCATGGGAGAAGTTATAGAGGATAGAGCCGGAATGTTAGTAGCGCTTTCTACCTTAAATCCGCAACCTGAATCAGTACCAATAAATGCCTTAGTTGCTGTTGAAGGCACTCCTCTTGAAGATGAAAAGCCAGTAGAAATTTGGGAAATGATTAGAATGGTAGCCACTACTAGAATCATTATGCCTGAAACTCAAGTTCGTTTGTCGGCGGGAAGAATGAATATGAGTCGAGAAGGACAAGCTATGTGTTTCTTTGCTGGAGCAAATTCTATTTTTGCAGGAGATAAATTGCTAACAACTCCAAATCCTGATGTAAATGAAGATATGAAAATGTTTGAAGCATTAGGCCTTATTCCTCAAAAACCATTTATAAAAATCACGCAACCCACAACTGTAGAAGCCTCTGATTCGCAATTTACACCTCTAGGAGAAAAACCTAAATGGTCGCGACCAGATCATAAAATTGAAAGAAACTTAGAAGCATCTATTAAAGGAAAATAAAAATAAAAATCCCATCTAGTAAATTTACTGATGGGATTTTTTTATTCGTTTAATGCTGCTATCAAAAAATTATCTTTTTAGAAATTACTTGACCGTTTTCTAAAACTACTTTAATAATTAATGCTTGTTGAAAGGCTTTAATATCTTTAATATTCAATTCTCTAAAATTAATGTTGTCCTTATTGTATATCTCTCTCCCTAAAACATCATAAACTGTAACACTTATAATATTTTCTTTATTCGATTTAACTTTAATCTGGGCATCGCTAGTAGCAACTATAACATTGTTTTTTGAAGTATTAAAATCATTAATTCCTAAAGAAGTTTTTGTATATCGCAATACAAATCGATTGTCGAATCTCCCTGCGTTACTTGTAAAAACATAAGGTTCTTTTCTTAAATCATGAATACTATTTAGCAGTTTATCTTCTAAAAAAACATCTTGATTTTCTTTATTAAAAATCCCATCAACAAATGCAATTCCTATTTTATAAGTGCTTGCTGATGGCGCACTATTTGAGGGCTTGGCTGGAATAACTATTCCAAGTGAAACCCTATCCTTATTATCAAAAGGCATTGGTCGACCTTGAATAATTTGAGGTTCTGTATCAATTAATGAATAGATATTTAAATTGGAATCTACATTGATTTTAGCATCATACATTCTGTCTTTTTCTGTAGTTGCCTCTTTATCATAACCCACTAAAGTCCTTATAGAACTTCCTGTGTCGTTTGTTATGTCAAGCCATATTCTACTTGGTTTTGAAGCATTAGAAGTTCTGAAAAAATTAGAATTATTATAACCCTTATTCCTCATCGAATTATTAAAAATTATGTTTCCAGAAGTTACTGTTGGACTGTGATTCATCGTTACAAAAAAGCCTTGCCCTGCAGCAATTTTTCCATTAAAAGCTTGAGGTCCAGTAGAAGGACCTAATTTATTCCAAAAAACATAATCACTTGCCGTATACGTTAATACAAAACCATTATAAAATGATTGTCCGTTTGAAGCAGAAATTGCTGTGCCGTGAGACCATAACTTAACATGACCTTCTATGTTTGTATTGACTGTTAAAAAAGTATCCGCATCTATTGCCGATGCGTACGGATTACCTAATAAATTATAATTATCATTATCTTTATTAACCGTTAATGTAGTACTTCCGCTTAAATAAGTATAATCAGGTCCGTCGTATGTACTACTTTCAATTCCAACATTAATTACTCCATTATTAATTACACCGCTTCCATGAGTTGCATCATTTGTAAAAGTAGCGGTTACGGTATCTAAACCTCTTATAATATATCCTTTACCAGGTAACATAGTATCTCCATAACAAGCTAACCAACCTCCAAAATCACTGGCTAGTGGGGTTCTTGAAATAGTAGGTATCCATTTATATATTAACCATGAGGCAGGACTTACCTGTGCTACTGGAAAATTAGAAACCGGTGATGACCAATAGATATAATCTGTACTTCTAAGAATTGTTGGGGTACGTTGCATAGAAATGATTCCTGTATTGACACCATTATCATCTATTTGCACCAAGCTACCATTATTTTGTACAATTAAATTACCCCCTACGTTTACTGTTAGGTCATATTTAATGTTGATGTAATCATTTGGATTAATTACTGCGGTATATGGTGAATTGACGACTAAACTACAAGCATCAAAACTTCCATGAGTTGCTGTATTGAATGCTCCATTAATTATAGCGAGTTTACCAATTGTAGGAGCTGAAATTGCATTACTTGCATCTCGCCAATCTACTCCGTTCCAAGTAACTCCACCTCCGTCAGTTATTTTAACAGCAGTCGTGGCTGCAAAACAGGTATTTGTATTCTCTCGAATTTGACAATAATACTGATAATTAATAACCCCGGAAATATTAGATATTGACAAGTTAAGCGTTGAAGTTCCACTATAAATTCCACCATCTGAAAGAGCTGTCCAATCTGTAACTGCTGGAGCTGGGGCAGAAACATACCATTGATACGCTAACTCTTTTACGTCTCCCGGGTCATTGTATCCTTCTGAACCGGCTATAACTAAGCTAGTAGATTTACAACTTGGCGAATAGGTTGGATTCAAAGTAACTGTTGGAGCTAATTTTGGATTTGCTGGAAACGACCCTAAATTGGCACATAATTCAGTTCCTGAAATACTCCAATCGGCGGCACTGTAGGTTGTAGTAGGACCAACTGCTGTTAAATTTCTCAACATTGAATATCCTGTTTCATTTGGAGTAACTACTCTATCAATAATTACATTATTTTTGGTTAGGTAAATACCGTCATTAGCATTTGTTCCGGTTCCGAAAAAATTAACTGTTGCAACACTTGTACAAGGAGATTCACTAGGTGTATTGTTTCCAAGATTATAAACTATGACTCCTCCGGCGGGAATCGTTCCAGTAATATTTATTGTTCTGTTAACGCCATTAAACACACCGTCTTTATCATTATCAATCTCAATTCTATACGTTGGATTTGCTGCGTTTAGAGTTATTGCAGTATTGGTAGGATTGTATAACTCTAGATAAAAACCATTCCCCGCATTTGTATCAAAAACTTCTGAAATAATTAAATCATTAAATGTTCCTCCAACACCATCACAACTGGTTTTATCTTCTTTAATAATGGAATAAGCAGTTGGTAGTCCTGCGCACAGTGCAGCATTAGTAACAACTAAATTCCCTGTCACTGCACTTGGAGGAACTTTAACCACTAATTGAGTAGCAGAACTAGAGACCGGAATCGCTGTAAAACCAGCAAAAGTTGCGGTTGCACCTGATAGTCCTGAGGCCGCATTTATGGTTACTTCAGTTCCAATAGGAGCCATATTTGGAGTTATAGTTGTTATGGTTACAGCAGTACACCCAGCAAGTATATTTATTGTGTAATCTTCGACTTCTCCATCAAATGCAGTAGAACACTCATTAATTCCTAGATCATAAGAAGCGGTTATACGCATTCTTGTAGTACCCAAAACGGCATTAGCTGGAATAGTAATACTTAATGGACAAGAAAATAAAACTCCATTTGCTACATTAATCGCGCTCCCTAAATTAAACGACTCACCAGCATCAGTAAAAAGACCGTTTTTATTAAAATCTATCCAAGCATAGCCATCTACTTCATAGTTCCCTGCTGTGTTTACATTCACCGAAAGAGGATAGGTTAATCCCGAAGTTAAATTGGTTGAAATAGCAGTGTAATCGCTATATCCTGATGGTTTAGCACTAGAATTATTTATGGTGTTTAATATAACATTTGTTACTGAGGTACTAAACGTTGTGTTTCCGCTTGAAGCACAATAAACTAAATTTGGTGTTGCACATATTGAAACTCCGTTGCTCCATTCTGTACCCCGTCGAACAAAAAGTCTATAACAATAACTAAGCCCATTTGTTAGCCCGGTTATTGTAACATTAGTGCCAGCACCTTTATAAACTACCTGATTGGAACCACTGTAAACACTATTTGCCGTATAAGCAGTTCCGTCTCCAGTCGGCGTAAAGGAAACTGTTCCTTGATTGGCAACTATTAAATATTGATAACTGCAAACTGAAACACTTGCAACATTTGTCCATGAAACAAATGATTGATTGTTTCCTACAGTTGCAGACAAACCAGTAACCTCAGGCATATCAGTTGTAACATTTGTTAATCGCCACGTACCAATATTATTAACTCCAGAACTCCATCCTGTTGCTGTATTACCTCTGTAAGCAACCACTGTAAAAGAGTAGTTTGTAGCATTGGTAAGTCCTGTGACTATAACCGAAGTTCCAACTCCTTTGTAAACACATCTTCCTAATGATGCAGTTACTACTGCGGCTAGAGAAAAATTGGAGTTTTCAGTATAAGCTGAGGCATTACCAGCAGCAGCAGATGTAGATGCAGGTGCAGTTGCGCCGGGAAGAACAAAAACCATATATCCATCTGGAGCTGACCCACCTGAAGAAGCTGTCCAAGATAAATCTACACTTGTGTTATTAAAACAAGATGTTAAATTTGTAGGATTATTTGGTGGAGTATTTGTTACTGTTAAACTTGCAGTATTAGAAATTACATTTGTGCATGGAGCTGTACCAGTAACTATACATCTATATAAATACCCACTCATTCCAAGTGAAGCCGCTGTTACATTCATTGTTGCAGTAAGGACATTTGAATAAGGAGGTCCGTTAACCAAATTTGTAAAACCACTTCCAGTATCTACTTGCCATTGGTAACTTACCCCCGCTGCAGCAACTACGGCGAAAGTTGTATTTGTACCATCTGTAATTGCTATGTTAGTTGGCTGGGTTGTAATTGATAATAAAGGGTTTATAGTAATTAAACCTGTATTCATATCGGTTGCACTCCAACATCCAGCATTGTATGCTCTTACATATATTGTTCCTGTGCTATTCAAAATATAATCTGAAGAAGTTGGATTTGACAAACTGTTACCTAAAGAAGTTGTTTGCCAATAATATCCTGGCGCAAAACTTAACGTAGCTGGACCACAAGATGAATAGGAAGAAACCGCTATTAACCCAGGTGGAGCAGATGGAGGAGATAAACAATTCCCTTGAACTGTAACATCATCTATTCTATAATTACCTAAATTTGTTGTAGCCGCTGACCACCTTAATCTTAAATTTGATAAACCCTCAGCTCCAGCAGGCAAAAGGATTCTTGCTCCTGAATTCACTAAATCCCAAGCATTTCCTGCCTGTACATAAGTATATGTAACTGGATTCCATGTTGTTCCGTCCGAACTCCATTCAAAAGTTATCACTCCAGTAAATGCAGATGTACCTCGCCCTCCCCACAAAACGGTAATTGAATTATACCCTATAGTTGATAAATTATTTGAATAAGTTAAAGTGTGTACCGCTCCATTTGCACCAGTACCATTAAAAATTGCGTTTGCTCCAGCCGAAAATCCAGAATATGTAGATGAAGGTGAAGATATATTTCCATTCCAACCATTAGCTGTATTAGAGCTAACCCAACCTATGGGTAAAGTCGATGTTGAACCAAATGTTTCAGTTAAAATATTTGTCTGCCCAAAACAGAATATTGAAAAAAATATAAGGAAAAAAAGTAATTTTATTTTCATTTTATAATGTGGCATTTTGCTAAATAAAAACTTATTAGGTTATTCATTCTTATCATATAACAACAATACATACGTTTAACCCTAATTTTTGAATATAAAAAAACAGGTATAACATGACAATTAAACTTAGGGTTAACAAATTTAGATTTAATTTACTTAATATCAGTCACTTTATTTTAATTAATTGTTAACAAATATGTTAAATTCACGTTTCTCAATAAAATTAAAAACAATGTAATATATAAATATCGCTCATTTTTACAATTTTTTCAACAAAAACAAAACAAATAATTAATCTGTTTTAAAGGTAAAAAAACAATAAAAATCAACACATTTTAACAGTGCATAATAAAAATGTTGTGTTTTAAACAAAAGCAAGTTAGATTATAACTAAAAATTAAAATATGGTGATGAAAGATTTTTAAGTATAAAAAAAACAAGATGCAAATAATATAAGAAACATCTTATTTTTTTAATTTTCCTAAATCCCTCTTAATTAAAATTTCAATACCAATTTGTTTTCAGCTATTTTTGTATATCAAAAATTTCGTGCAATGCAAAAAACTCATTCCCTTACAGAAGCTCAAAAAAAGTTAGAGCATTATTGCGCTTATCAGGAACGATGTCATGAGGATGTGATAAAAAAATCTAGAGAGTTATTACTTTCGCCGTCAGAAATTGATGAGGTAGTTGTTTATCTTATACAAAACAATTTCTTAAACGAAGAACGCTTTGCCTGTAGTTTTGCTAGAGGGAAACACCGTATTAAACATTGGGGTAAAATTAGAATCGTAAACGAATTAAAATTTAGAAATATCTCTACCTACAATATCAACAAAGCTTTAAAAGAAATAACGCCTGAAGAATATTTGCAAAGTTTTAATTCTATAACTGAAAAGTTTTGGGAAAGTTTATCAGAATCAAATCCTCTAAAGAAAAGGAAGAAATTTTGCGATTATTTACTTCGTAAAGGATTTGAAAGCAATCTAGTTTACGGAAAAGTTAAAGAATTAGAACCTTCTTAAAAATCAGATTGACAACAAAATACTCACTGCATTACCACCAAAACCAACCGCATTTATCAAAACTTTTTTTATAGCTTTTCGTTTTGGTTGTTTTGTTGCAAAAGGAACTCCAATAAATTGTTGGTGTTGCATCATCAAGATAGCCATTTCAATGTTTAACATCCCAGAAGCTCCAAAAGTGTGACCTGTTTTCCATTTATTAGTAGTAAGCATAGGTAAATCAGTTCCGAAAACTTTTTGAATCGCTTTGAATTCTGTTTTATCTCCCGCTATAGTTCCCGGGGCATGCATTACAATTACATCAACATCTGAAACTTTAGTGTCATTTAATGCCATTTTCATGGATTTTTGAAAACAATTTGCTTCTGTAGAAATAGAGATGTTATGCTCTAAAATTTCAGTCGCATAACCAATCCCTTCTATATAAGCCAGCGCATTAGGTGATTTACCTATTTCTAAACAACAAACCGCTGCCCCTTCTCCAAGAATTAAAGAGCTTTGCTTTTTCTCTAAATCGAAAGCTCGACAAGGATAATCCTGATTTTCTTTCGCATAAATCTTTAAAGCTTGCATTTGAGCAATAGTGAAATTGGTCAAAGGAGCTTCACTTCCGCCCACTAAAAATTTATCTACCATTCCAGCACGAAGCCAAGCTACGCCGTTTAGCAAAGCATGCAATGCAGTTGAGCAAGTAATAGAGTGTGAAATTTCTGGTCCTTGACATTGCAAGTCATGTGCTACCCAAGAGGAAATATTTCCTAAAGTGGTGGTTGGCGAGGCTAAAGTTTGTGCTTTTCCTGTTTCAAGAAATTCTTTATGGTGTTTCTCAAACAATTCTGTTGCGCCTCTTGACGATCCTATATTCACTCCAAAAACATCTTTGATTGACCATCCAGATTGAGTAACCGCTTTACGAGATGCTGCCATTGCATATAAAACAGATGAATCTAATGATTTGTATTTGATGTCTTCATTTTTTAAATTTTCGACCTCATTTTTGCTATCAAAATCTAAAACTGCTACATACGCTTTATGATTATTGAATTCTTTCTTTACAAAACAATGCTGGTTGGTCAAATAATTGTTCCAAATAGTTTCGGGATTATTTCCTAATGGAGAAATTGTTGCGATTGACGTAATAGAAATAGTTTTAGACAAAGTAGTATTTTCTATATTATAATTGAACAAATTTAAACTATTTCCAATGCTTTTTCAACAACTTGATACACTTTTTCGAGTTGTTGATTGGTAATAATATAAGGTGGCAAGATATAAACGGTATTACCCACTGGTCGTAAAATAATGCCGTTTTCTATAAAAAAGTGATACAGTTTATTTCTTAAATTACCATAATAACTTTCCTGATTTTCAGTTTTGAGTTCTAAAGCAAAAATGACTCCAAGAATTCGAGTGGTTTTAACTCTTGAATGGTATTTTATTTTTTGCTCAAAAACTAAATGTAAATCATGAATTCGTTGAATGTTTTTTTGCATTTCTTCGGTTTCTAACAAAGTTATACTCGCTAAAGCAGCTGCGCATCCTGTTGGGTTTGCCGTAAAAGTATGACCATGAAAAAAAGCTTTGTTCACATCTTCGTCTAAAAATCCGTCGAATATTTCCTGAGTAAAAGTAGTAATTGCCATAGGAATAGTTCCTCCTGTTAAGGCTTTAGACAAGCACATCATATCTGGATTTGTTTCTAAATAATCAACCGCGAGTGTTTTGCCTGTTTTGCCAAAACCAGTCATAACCTCATCGGCAATGGTAAATACGCTATTGGCTTTACACAGTGCAATCATTTTATCTAAAACTTCTGGTGCATACATAACCATACCAGCGGCACCTTGACATAACGGCTCAAAAATAAAGGCAGCAAATTCGTTTGTTTGAACCAATTTTTCGAGAGCTTGAAAAGAGTCAGTTTCGTTTCCTGGAGTTGGAACTGGAATTCGAACCACTTCTAATAATGACCCTTGAAAAGCTTCGGTAAAAAAAGTGATTCCGCTTGATGCCATAGCTCCAAAAGTATCGCCATGAAAAGCATCTTCAAGCGCTATGATTTTGGTTCGCTTTTGGTTTTTATTATAAAAATATTGCAGTGAAGCTTTAATTGCGACTTCAACTGCAGTTGAACCATTATCAGAGTAAAATATTTTTTTTTGGTTGGATGGTAAAATCTCCATTAACTTTTCTGCCAAAAACACAGCGGGTTTATTAGTAAATCCTCCAAAAAGCACATGCTCTAAAGTAGTCAATTGTTTATAAATAGCATCGGCAATTACTTGATTGGAATGCCCGAAAGGGTTTACCCACCATGAAGCAATAGCGTCTATGTATTCTTTACCGTTCTCGTCCCAAAGCAAAGCCCCTTCTCCTTTTACAATAGCTGGCAACAAACCCGTTGTTTGATGTTGAGTATAAGGATGCCAATGGTATAATTGATCTTTTTCAGATAATGTCATTGGATTTCAGATTAAATGGTTGCAATTTTCGTTTCAAGATTAAAATTAATTTTTGAAATTGTCATTGGGATTGCTATTGCAGTCCTAAAAGGTTTTCTCTAAACTTATCGGCATAATATTTCGTGACGTTTGCGTCAAAATAGGGTTCATTGTCTATTCTTCCTATAAAAGTGGCTCCCGTATTTTTTAAAATTATTTCTTCGGTGGCTCTATTTTCATCACCAGAGAATATAATTCCTTCTATTTTGATATTTCTGCTTTTTAAGGCTTCATATGTTAGCAATGTGTGATTGATACTTCCTAAATAATGTCGAGAAACCAAAATTACTTTATAATCTTCCTGAATTAAATCTATAATATAATTTTCATGGTTAAATGGCACTAAAACGCCTCCCGCTCCTTCTATTACTAGATGATTGCTCGTGTTAGGTTCAATGATTTGATTAATATCAACAGTAATTCCGTCTATTGCCGCAGCATAATGCGGACTTGCAGGAGTGTTTAATGCATAGGCATTAGGATGAAAAAAAGACTTTTTGTTTGATACCCTTTCTTGTACTTTATGTGTATCTGAATTTTCTAAATCACCGGCTTGTATGGGTTTCCAATAATCGGCTTCTAAAGCTTCGGTTAAGATTGCTGCTGTTACGGTCTTTCCTACATCTGTTCCGATTCCTGTTATAAATAGTTTCATATTTTTTATTTAACCGCAAAGTTCGCAAAGAATGCGCAAAGTTCGCAACGATTTTTAGTTTATATTATTTAAAAACCAATTCAGACAACAATTTCAATACTTCTGATATTTCTTCTTTAGAATTATAACTGTGCAAACAAAACCGCAATCGTTCCTGTCCTTCTGGAACCGTTGGTGATAAAATGGCTTTTACATCATATCCTTTTTCTTGAAATTGATTTGCTATTGCCTTTACAGCATCATTCCCTGGAATTATTGCCGATTGAATAGCCGATTTACTTCTAACAAATAAAGGTTTTAGACCAAATACATTTTTTTCTTGATTGAAATGAATGATATTTTCTTTTAATTTTTGAATATTTTTTGTTTCTTCTAAATGTTGATACCCTATTAAAATTGTTGCAACAGCATGAGGAGAAAGCCCTGTGGTGTATATAAAACTTCTTGAGAAATTAATTAAATATTCTTGAAGTTCTAAACTTCCTACTATTGCTGCTCCGTGACAACCTAGCCCTTTCCCGAAAGTGATTATTCTTGCAAAAACATTGTTCTGTATTTCCTCTAATTGTAGAATTCCTTCACCATTTAATCCAAAAACACCAAGAGCGTGAGCTTCATCAACAACCAGATAACAGTTGTATTTGTTAGAAAGTTGAACTAGTTCTTTTAAATTTGGCGTATCTCCATCCATAGAAAACACACTTTCGGTAACAATATAAATTTCAGAATGCTCCTTTTGAATTCGTAAAATTAATTGCTCTAAATCGTCTAAATCGTTGTGTTTAAATTTATATGATTTTGCATTTGACAATTGTAATCCATCGCGAATAGAAGCATGACTTAATTCATCGTATAAAATAAAATCGCCTTTTTGAGGAACTGAACTAAAAAAACCAACATTGGCATCGTAACCCGAATTAAAAATTAAGGCTGATTCAGACTGATGAAATTGGGCAATACGTTTTTCTGCTTCTTGATACAATTGATGATTTCCAGACAATAATCGAGAACCTGTCGCTCCGTTTGTTTTGATATTTTTATCAATAAGATATTGATGAGATTCCTGAAAAATAGTTTCTGATAGAGCAAAACCAATATAATCATTAGATGAAAAATCTATCAAATCTTTTGGAATGGACAATTTACGCAAAGCATTGTTTTGCTTGCGAAGTTCGATTTTTAAAGAAAGATTATTAGGGAAATTTTTCATGTTTTTATACCTTAAAAACAATTAGTAATTTAGATATTCAAAAATAAAAAAAGCCAAACAATACTGCTTGGCTTTTACTCTTTATTTTAAATTTTTTAATCTACTAAAACAATTACTTTATTGTCTTTCATTTCTATAGTTCCCGAATTGATATCAAGACTATAGTTTTGATCATTAATTTTAGTAAATTTATCTTCAACATCTTTATCAAATTTAAAACTTGAAGCTGCAATTTTTACAGCACCTTGCTTTAAAGTAGAAACTATGGGAGCATGAAAATTTAACATCTGAAAACTACCATTCACTCCTGGTAAAGATACAGAAGTTACTTCTCCTGAAAATAATTTTGCTTCTGGTGATACTATTTCTAATAACATAGTTATGAGTTATGAGTTATAAGTTATGAGTTATAAGTTATGAGTTATAATTGAGGGTTTGAGATGAAATATTTTACATCTAACCCTTAACTTCTATCCTCTAACTTTATATTACGCTTCTGCCAACATTTTTTCTCCTGCTTCAATAGCGTCTTCAATAGTTCCTTTAAGGTTGAAAGCCGCTTCTGGCAAGTGATCTAGTTCTCCATCAATTATCATATTAAATCCTTTGATGGTATCTTTAATGTCTACTAAAACCCCTTTTAATCCTGTAAATTGCTCAGCAACGTGGAACGGTTGAGACAAGAAACGTTGAACTCTACGCGCTCTAGAAACTGATAGCTTATCTTCTTCTGATAATTCTTCCATACCTAGAATCGCAATAATATCTTGCAATTGTTTGTATTTTTGAAGAATTTCTTTCACTCTTTGCGCACAATCATAATGATCATCACCAAGAATTTGTGGAGTCAAAATTCTTGAAGTAGAATCTAACGGATCCACCGCTGGATAAATACCTAACTCAGCAATTTTACGAGACAATACAGTTGTAGCATCCAAGTGAGCAAATGTCGTTGCTGGCGCCGGGTCAGTTAAGTCATCCGCAGGAACGTAAACCGCTTGTACAGATGTAATTGAACCTTTGTTTGTAGATGTGATACGTTCTTGCATCGCTCCCATTTCGGTTGCTAATGTTGGTTGGTATCCTACTGCAGATGGCATACGACCTAAAAGTGCAGATACCTCAGAACCTGCTTGTGTAAAACGGAAGATATTATCCACGAAAAACAATACATCTTTCCCTTGATCTGATCCTGCACCATCACGGAAATACTCAGCGATAGACAATCCAGAAAGTGCTACACGAGCACGAGCTCCTGGTGGCTCATTCATTTGTCCAAAAACGAAAGTTGCTTTAGACTCTCTCATTCCTGGCATATCTACTTTAGACAAATCCCACCCTCCATTTTCCATAGAGTGCATAAATTCCTCACCGTATTTTATAATTCCTGACTCTAACATCTCACGAAGTAAGTCATTTCCTTCACGTGTTCTTTCTCCTACTCCTGCGAATACAGAAAGTCCACCGTGACCTTTAGCAATATTGTTAATCAACTCTTGAATCAATACTGTTTTACCTACTCCTGCACCACCAAACAATCCAATTTTTCCTCCTTTTGCATATGGCTCAATTAAATCGATTACTTTAATACCTGTAAATAAAACTTCTGATGAAGTTGATAAATCTTCGAATCTTGGAGCCGGTCTGTGAATTGACAATCCGTTATCTCCTGTTTTAGGTAATTCACCTAAACCATCAATTGCATCTCCAATTACGTTGAACAAACGACCGTAAACATCTGGTCCAATTGGCATTTTGATAGGATTTCCTGTTCCAACTACTTCATAGCCTCTGCTTAAACCATCTGTTGAGTCCATAGAAATGGTTCTAACGGTGTTCTCACCAATGTGAGATTGTACTTCTAGTACTAACAAAGTACCGTCTTTTTTTGTGATTTCTAATGAATCATAAATTTTTGGAAGTTCAACATCCTTACCGTTGAAAACTACGTCAACTACTGGACCAATGATTTGTGCAACTTTTCCGATTACTTTTGACATTGCTTATGTATTTATTTAATAGCGTTTTAGGTTTGTAAAAAACATCTAATTATTTTTTATATAATGGGTGCTTTTTTCAGAGTGCAAAGATAATTTTTTAAAATAATAAATCAAGATTTTTTTTAGTAAAATAAATTCTATTTTTTTTAAGTCAAATAAAAATAGAAAATGAAACTAAAGTTTGCTTTTATTTACAATATCTTCAGCTAAAATTATGATAGAATAGATCATTAAACCTATCTCTACATATTATTTAACCAACTCGCTGGATTATTATATGTAGTATTTTGAGAAATCGTAAACTTTAGCACCGTTTTTCCTGAATCGCCATTGGTTCTAATTTTTCCTAAAGCTTGCTTAATTGAAACTTTATCTCCTTTTGCGACATTAACACTGCTTAAATTTTGATAAACGGTAAAATAATCTCCATGCTGTATCATAACTGCTTTATTTACTGGCGAAAGTATCATCACGCTTATCACTTCACCGCCAAAAACAGCTCTAGCAGTCGCTCCTTGATCTGTAGCAATTTCAACACCGCTATTGTGAACAATTAAAGTTTTATAAACGGGATGCGGTTGGTCTCCATAAGGCAAGGAAACAAATCCTTTTTCTACTGGCCATGGCAATCTTCCTTTATTGGCTTTGAAATTGTTGGCTACTATTTGTCCTTCTGTTGTTAAAACTATTTTTGTAGATGTTTCAATGGCTTTTGATTCTGCAATTTCAGTAGCTTTTGATACTACTTTTGTATTTGTTGGATTTTCTTTTCTATTCGTCTCAACCTTTTTTCTGTTGGCTTCTGCGGCTTTTTTATTAGCTGCTGCAATTGCAGCTTTTATTAACTTTTCAATTTGATTATCGATTGCTCGTGTTTCTTGTTGTTTTTTCTTGATTTCGGCAGTAATTTGTTTTTTATCTTTTTTAATAGATTTTGCTATTTCTTGCTGTACTTGTTTTTCTTTTTCAAGCTCATTTTTTTCTTTCTGTTTTTCTTCTAAGAGTTTTTCTTTTTCTTGTTTTTGAACTCCAATTTTATCGTTAAAAACCAATAACTCTTCCGATTTTTGTTGAATTTCTTGTCCTTGCGTTTTTCTATAACTAGCATATTGCTTCATATATTGCGCTCTTTTATACGCTTGTAAAAAACTCTCCGACGACAATAAAAACATAGCTCGGCTTTGCTCTGAACGACTTTTATAGGATTTCAGAATCATCTTTGCATAATCTTCTTTCAACACTACTAACTCTTTTTTGAGTCTATTGATATTGATTTGGTTGATATACATGTCATTATTTAAAAGCTTGGTCTGCTTCTCTGTTGTGTTAATTAATTTTTCCTTCAATTTTATTTTTTCAGTTTGTAATGCTAACTGAGTGACAACTGTTTTCTCTTTCGATTTAACGTTTTGTAGTTGCTCTTCTTTTTCTCTAATCTCTTTTAGAATTTGTGCTTTACGCTGTTCTAATTTTTCTTGCGGCGTTAATTGACTCCATGAAAATGAAGTTATCATTAAAAATATTAGACTTAAAATAAATTTTGGCATACTATTTAATTTTTGCAAAGCTAATTAATAAAAATTCTTTGATATCCTTCAGGGACACTATATGGAAAAGAAAGTTCTTCATTAAACGATACTGTATTGTAATCTATTGTAATATTTGTTTTTTCGCTTTTTTGGTGTGCATCAATAACTAGTCCTATTGGGAATACAATATTATTGAATTCTGAATGACTGGGGTAGCTAATTTTAACCATTCTCTCTTGGCTGTATTGTGCTATTTCTTGTTTTTTGATTAAGAAATTTTCAGCTTCAAAATAATAGGTTTTTTTTGTGTTGGAGTCTGAATTATTTTCTAATTTGTACCATTTATCTTCAATTGAGGTAGTATATTTTAATTCTTTTAAATTGTCTAAAGCTTCACCAATAAGCATGTTTTGTACTTTTTGATAATCTAAATCGGTGCCTACAAGTTTGCTTAATATCGAGTAATTTCCGTCAAAAAATTTGCCTCCAATTTTCTCGTAATATTTTACTTCTGATGGAGTTATTAATGCTTTTGCCATGGTTATTCCTAAAAAACGAATACTTATTAAAATCAATTCATCTTTCTTTATTTTTATCTCAGCGGTTACATTTTGCGATTGTTTTCCATCCTCATAATGCGCACTTGACTTTATGTAAACCGTAGAGAAATTTACTTTAGTGCCGTAATGCTTCTCAATAATTTTATCTGAAGACAAAGAATTACTAGCTGTTCCTGAAGCTAATACTGCTTTAGATTTACAGGAAAGAAGTGTTAGCGAACTTAAAAAAACGACCAAACTAAAATGCGCTATCCTTTTGTGTTTTTTCATATATGTAAAAGTAATTTTTAAATGGTCATATATGTTATCGCTTTTATTACTATGTTTTTGCTTGCGCAAAAGGTTTGCTAATTGCGATTTCATTAATTCTTTTCTTTTAATATTTTTTCTGCTTTAGAAAAATAACTTTCTTTCTTTACCACATCGCCTAAACCGCTATAAGCTTCTCCCAGCTGTATGTAAAAATTAATTTGAAGCGCTTTATCATTTACCAAATAATCCAATCCCATTTCGAGTAAACTTGAAGCCTTTTTAAATTTTTGCAATTGATTATTGGCCAGTCCTGCAAAGTAATAAAATTGAGGTTGCAATGGAAAAATCTCTATTAAATCTTCTGCTTTCTTAGCTAAAACATCAAATTGCATTTTCTGAGTATACACTTCAAATAAAAGAATTTGGGTTGCAAAATCTTCTGAATTTGTATTTAAATGCTTTTCATAATACTTGATTGCTTTGTCCCAATCTTTCTTATTGTGATAAAACTTTCCTATTTCTAAAGCTACTTTTACTGCTGTGTCAGTATCAAAATAAGCAATTGCTTTTTCTAAATCAGTATCGAATTGAGGTTTGTTATTTATGAAAATTAAAAACTCATTCAATATTCGATGTTTAATTTTCTGATCTATATTTTTACTTTCCAAAACAATATTCATAGCTTTAACTGCATTTGCACCATCATTATTGTTTAAATGAAATTTAAAAAGACTTACTTGTGCCCAGCTCGATGTTGGAATTTCAGTTTCTAACTTTTTAGCAATTTCTAGTGCTTTTTCCTCCTGATTGCTTTCTGAATATAAATAAATCAAAGCTATATAATTGGATTCTTCTTTTGGAAACTTCTTTATTTGAGCAATTAAATTGTCTTTTTCGGAATTTTGATACTTGGATTCTCTTAAAATTTGCAACTTATAATTGTCTCTCATTTCCGATTTTCCAACCGTTTCATTCAATTCATTTATCAAGTTTAAAGCCTTATCGAATTGTTGTGTATTCATATAAAGAGAAACTAAATCTTCTTTGTATTCTTTTTTAAATTCGATTAGTTTGATTACAATAATTATAGCTTGATTGTAATCTTTTGTTTCATAACAAACGTCGTACATTCCTACCCAAAACCATTTATTTTTCGGGTCGATTTGAGTAGCTTTTTCAAAAGAACTATATGCTTTTACGTATTGTTTTTGCGCCAAATAATTTTTACCGAATTCAAAGAAAATCGTTGCATTGTTAGGTTGCAATTTTTGACATTTTTCTAAGGCTGTAATCGCTTTGTCGTAATTTTCGATTCCTTTTTGCAATAAGGATTCATAAAACGAATCCTGAAATTCATCTTTTGCCAATGCAATATCATTTGGCTCAGTTTGAGCCAAAAGCAGGGTTGGAAAAAACATTCCGAAATAAAAGAAAATCAAAACATTTTTTTTCATTTTTATGAGCAAAAACCATTATTTCTGAAAGATACAAAAATCAATTTTATTCTAATACTGAATAATCACCTATGCTAATACTTGTAAAATTGCCATCAAAACTAGCATGACTTCCAATCATAGCATTGTCTAAAGTCGCATTTTTTATATGAGAATGGTTTTGTACCAAACTATTTTTAATTGTACTGTCTACTACGTGACATCCATTACCCAAAGATACATTTGGGCCTACAGTAGCATTCATCAAAATAACATCTTCTCCTATAAAACACGGCTGAATAATTGTAGAATGTTCACAAACAACCGAATTAGATACTAAATTTTGTCCATCAGCTTGAAGAAATCCTAATAATCTACCGTTGGTTTCTACGGTTACGTTTTTATTGCCGCAATCCATCCATTCGTCTACTTCACCTGGTACAAATTTCATGCCTTTTGCCATCATTTGCTTAATTCCGTCATTAATTTGATACTCTCCACCATTTATAATGTTGTTGTCTATTACTAATTGAAGTTCATTTTTTAAAACTGCAACGTCTTTAAAGTAATAAATACCTATAACAGCAAGGTCTGACACAAAGTCTTTTGGCTTTTCTACTAATTCGATTATTTCATTGGCGTCGTTTAGATTGACAACACCAAAAGCTTCAGGTTGATCTACTTGTTTAACCCAAATTACACTATCGGCGGTTTTATCTAAATCAAAATTGGCACGAATTAATGTATCGGCATAAGCAATAACGGCAGGTCCGCTTAAGGAATCTTTGGCACACATAATAGCATGACCTGTACCTAAAGCTTCATTTTGATAGTATATGGTTCCTTTAGAACCCAATTTTTTTGCTATTGCTAGTAACTCTTCTTCAACTTTTTTGCCAAAGCTTTCATGAATAATAAAAGCTACTTCTTCAATATCTTGATTCAATACACCAGCAATATCTTCAACTAATCGATGTACGATTGGCTTTCCGGCAATTGGAATTAATGGTTTTGGAACTGTTAATGTGTGAGGTCTTAATCTGGATCCACGTCCAGCCATTGGTACTATTATTTTCATGTTTTATTATTTTTAACCGCAAAGTTCACAAAGTTTTTCGCAAAGTTCACGAAGGTTTTAATTTGTTATTATTAAACTTAGATTAAAAGGATTTAGCCGATTTCTAAAGGTTTTAAACTATTTATGACTACCAAATTGAAATTTTAGACTGAAATCTAAATTCTTATTTCACTCCAGTACTTCCAAAACCGCCCTCTCCTCTGTCAGTTTCGGATAGTTCTTGTACTGCTATCCATTCTGCTCGTTCGTGTTTAGCGATAATAAGTTGGGCAATTCTTTCGCCGTTTTCAACGATGAATTCTTCATTGGATAAATTTACTAAAATCACTCCAATTTCTCCTCGATAATCAGCATCGACTGTGCCAGGGGAATTGAGAACTGTAATTCCTTTTTTTGCTGCCAAGCCACTTCTAGGTCGTACTTGCGCTTCGTAACCAATTGGAAGTTCTATAAAAAGCCCCGTTTTTACAATAGCTCGTTCTAATGGTTTTAATAGTATTGCTTCGGATATATTGGCACGCAAATCCATTCCTGCTGAGGCATTGGTTTCGTAATTTGGTAAAGCGTGTTGCGATTTATTGATGATTTTTATGGTCATTGTTGGAATTTATATTTAGCCCTGATGGAAACGGCATCCTTTTTCTGCTTTCTTTAAGCAGGAAAAGATATAGTGAACAGCAGGAAATAGCTTCTAATTATTTTTACGTTTTAAAATTCGGTTTAAGATTTCTTTTTCGTTGTGATATATGAAATACAAAAATAAAATTAATAATGGTATTCCAACAAAATAATTCTCCCTAAAAACATAAAATGAGAGTATTGAAAAGCCTATTGAAACAACTAGATAACTTGCTATTTTTTTGATATCATAAGGAATAGGATAGTATTTGTTTCCAAAATAGTAGGAGGTAAACATCATGCTCCCGTAGGCTACAATGGTAGCAATGGCAGAACCGTAATAACTCATGGTTGGAATTAATAAAAAATTAAGCGCTAATGTTATGATAGCACCAAATATTGAAATATAAGCTCCTATATAGGTTTTATCGATGAGTTTGTACCAAACGGAAAGATTGGTATAAATTCCTAAGAAAAAATTGGCTAAGATTATTAATGGAACTACTTTCATGGCTTCCCAATAGGACGCATCACGAATCATTACTACCTTTAAGACATCGGCAAAAACGATTACAGCTAATAAAATGAAAGAGCCGAAAATGACAAAATATTTAGTTACTGTAGCGTAGGTTTGTGGTGCATTTTCATTTGCGGCATGACTAAAGAAGAATGGTTCGATCCCTAAGGTATAAGCCGTTCTGTACAACACCATAAATAAGCCGAGTTTATAACAAGCAGAATAGACACCAACTTGGGCTTCGGCGATATTGGCTGGCAATAATTTTCCTAATAAAATTTTATCGAACTGCTCGTTGATGGCGAAAGCTATTCCTGCAATCATAATGGGTAATCCGTAACGCATCATTTTTTTCCATAAATCAAAATCGAAATCCCAATTTATTTGTAAATAACTTGGGGATAGCACTACAAATGTTGCTAAACTTGATAGTACATTAGCAATAAAAATATATCCTACTTGAAAATTTTCGATATATAATGTACTTAAAAAACCATTCGGATTAGCGATTGCTATTTTAGGTAAAAACAATAAAAAGAAAACACTCAAAGTAAGATTTAAAACTACATTTCCTATCTTAATTATGGCATAAATCATGGGTTTTTGAGTAGCTCTAAGTTTTGAAAAAGGAACAATTACTAAGGCGTCGAGAACTAAAATCCAAATGGTATAGATAATGTATTGTGCCTCTATTCCTGACCAATTGCTTAAAGTGTTTCTATATAACAATGCAACAATTAAAAAGAAAATTGTAGACCAGAAGATAGAAACTGTTGCGGTTTCAACAACCTTTTTTTTATTGGTTTCATTATTGTAAAATCGAAAAAAGGCCGTTTCCATTCCGTAGGATAGGATAACATTAAAAAATATCATCCATGCAAAAATGATGGATACTTTTCCGTATTCGGCTTTTGGCAATAAATCGGTATAGAGCGGTACCAATAAAAAACTAAACATTCTCGGCAATACAGTTGCGAGTCCGTAAATAGCAGTTTGTTTAAAAAGTTTTTTATATAATCCCAAAATTGTTGACTTGTTGTTATTTACAAAAATAACCAATTCTTTGGTTATTGACCTAAATTGATTGTGCAATCATTTTTTTTTACTTATAATTTTAATTTGGATTCATTTTTCTTTCAGAAAAGGACATTAATCAATGAATTAATTTGATTTAAAAAAGAAAATATCTTTATTACGTTCATCCTATTATTTTTAAAGATTTCATTTATATTTGTCAGTAGCCTGATAAATTATAACCATGAGAAAAATCATATACACCTTATTGTCTTTTTTATTTGCCATATCCTCTTTTTCACAACAATTTCCTACAACTAAAAAAACACCTACGACAATTACAAAACATAATATTTCTTATCAAGATGATTATACTTGGTTAGAAAATATTGATTCAGAAGAGGTTAAAAATTGGGTAGAAAAACAAAATAAATTTGCCGAAGAAAACTATTCGACAGTTAAAAAAAAAGTGTCTACAATTAATAAACTGAAAATATACAATTCAGCTACAACTAGTCAAGTTCCTATAAGTACTATAGGTTTAAAATATTATTTCTCGTCTATTAATCCAAAAAAATCTCCCCTTTTATTTTTACAAAGAAATTCTAATTCAAATTTTGAAGAAGTATTTAACCCAAACAAAATTTATCCAAATAAAAATGTAACCATAGACGATATTTCAACATCAATGAATTCAAAATATTTATCATGTTCGTTGAGAATCAACGGAAGTGATAAACTTGAAGTGCGGTTTGTAGATTTAAACAAAAATGAAATCATTAATGATAGTTTATTAAACATTAAATTTTCTAATATTTCTTGGAATAAAGATGAAGGTGTGTTTTATAAATTAAATACTAATAAGAGTCGCTTTGCTAAAGATTCAACTTTTAAAGTGTTTTATCATAAGCTGAATACAAATCAAAAAGATGATGAATTACTTTTTGATGGTGTAAATGAAAATACTGAAGTTGATTTTTTTAATAATAAAGCAATATTCTTTTTGATTGAAAAAAACACTCTCAATAATACAAAAAAATATTATTTTTCAGATTTAAATAAATCTAAAATTGAGTTTGTACAATTTTACAAAGACTCGATTAATTCATTTGGATTCATTAATTATTATAAAGGAAGAATATTTTATTCGTCAAAAAACTATAATTGGGGTGAGGTTCGCTCTTTTGATTTAAACAATAAAATAGATGACAAACAAATTATTCCTCAATTTTATAATAATCTCCTTACAAATACCAATTTTACAGATAAGTACTTAATTTGCAACTATAAATCCGAGACTAAAACATATTTGTCCGTTTATGATTATGAAGGTAATTTTATAAAAAAAATTGAATCCCCTATTGGAGCGAATATAAATTTTAGAGATTTTGATGAAGAAAAAAATGAACTTTATTTTGATATTGCTTCATATACGAATCCTAAAAAAAATTTTAAAATAAATATATCAGGAACTAAAGCTACTCTCCTTAATCCAAATGAAGAAATTGTTTACTTATCTGAAGATTTTGAAATAAAATGTATTAGCTTTAAAAATCGAGAAAATATTGACATTCCAATTAAAATACTTTACAAAAAAAATATAAATCTAGATGGAAACAATCCATGTCTTTTAGAAGCATATGGTGGTTTTGGTATAATCAAATCTGCTAAGTATGATAATTCTTTATTGAATTTTATAGATAAAGGTGGTATTTATGTGTATGCTGAAATAAGAGGTGGCGGTGAAAAAGGTGCAGAATGGCATAAAAATGGTAGTGGTTTAAATAAAATTAAGGGCTTAAATGATTTTATTGATGCTTCTGAATTCTTGATTAAAGAAAAATATACAAATCCAAAAAAATTAGCCATTACAGGTGGTTCACATGGGGGATTAGTTGTAGGTTATGCTCTAATCGAGAGACCCGATTTGTATAAGTTAGTAATGCCTAAAGTGGGAGTATTTGATATGATTAATGCTCACAAATATACCGTAGGTAAATACCATCTTGATGAATTTGGTAATCCTGAAATTGAATCGGAATTTAATTCAATACTAAAATATTCACCTTTACAGAAAATAAGCAACGAGGTAAACTATCCCACTACCATTATTTTTACAGCTGACAATGATGACAGGGTCCCTCCACTTCACTCCTATAAATTTGCAGCTTCTTTACAAAATAGAGAAGCTCAAAAAAATCCAATTTATCTAATTACCAAGAAGAATTTAGGTCATCATGGTGGAAATACCTATGACAAAAGCATTCAAGAAGATGCTGAATTTTATGACTACTTAATATATTATTTAATGAAATCAAAATAAAAAAGCCGACTTTCAAAGTTGGCTTTTTTAAACAGTATTTAATTTTCTAACTATCCTTTCAATGCTTCTGCACCACCTACAATCTCTAATATTTCGTTAGTTATAGAGGCTTGACGTGCTTTGTTATACGTCAATTTCAATTGGTCTCTCAATTCAGTTGCGTTGTCTGTCGCTTTATGCATAGCGGTCATACGCGCTCCATGTTCAGAAGCAAATGAATCTCGAATGCCTTTGTATAATTGTGTACGTAATGATTTTGGAATTAAAGTCAACAAGATTTCTTCTTTTGAAGGTTCAAAAATATAATCCCCTGTTGAAGCTACCTTATCCGAAACGATTGGTGCTAAAGGCAAAAATTGTTCTGTTTGAATAATTTGAGTAGCGGCGTTTTTAAACTGATTGTAAACCAATTCGATTTTATCGTATTCGCCTGAAACAAATTTTTGAGTCAACAATTCGGCAATTTTCGATACATTATCAAAAGTCAAATCATCAAAAACTGCGCTTTGATTGTCTACAACTTTTAACGTTTTAGTTAAAATATCGTTTCCTTTTTTACCTATAGCAAAAACATCAACTTGTTTCCCTGCATAAAATGCCGCACGGTTTTTTACTTCCTTAATTACATTAGAATTAAAAGCACCACACAAACCTCTGTTTGAAGTTATGGCAACAACTAATACTTTTTTAATTTCACGTTGTGTAGTAAAATCGCCTCCTACATCACTGTCAAGAGTTTCCGAAAGATTTTGTAATAATTCCGTTAGTTTTTCGGCATAAGGACGCATGGCTGTAATTGCATCTTGTGCTTTCTTCAGTTTTGCTGCAGAAACCATTTTCATTGCCGATGTGATTTGCATCGTCGATGAAACGGAAGTAATTCTATTACGGATTTCCTTTAAGTTTGCCATATAAAGTTAAAAGTTAGAAGTTAGAGGTTAGAAGTTAGAAATGGTATATAACTTCCCATTTCTAACTTCCAAAATCCCACTTAGTTGTATTTTGCTGAGATTTCTTTAGCTGCTGATTCGATTACATCTGTAATTTTATCGTCTAATTTTCCTGCTTTCAAAGCATCAAGAGTATCTCTGTGTTTGTTGTTTAAGTATTCTAAGAAATCTTTCTCAAATTCTTTAACTTTATTTACAGGAACACTTTTCAATAAGTTTTTTGAACCAGCATAGATAATAGCAACTTGATCTTCAACTGTATAAGGAGAGTTTAAACCTTGTTTCAAGATTTCAACATTTCTTCTTCCTTTTTCAATTACATTTAAAGTAACGGCATCCAAATCAGAACCAAATTTAGCAAACGCCTCCAATTCACGGAATTGTGCTTGATCTAATTTTAATGTACCTGCAACTTTTTTCATTGATTTAATTTGAGCATTTCCACCCACACGAGATACCGAAATACCTACGTTAATTGCTGGACGAACTCCTGAATTGAACAAATCTCCATCAAGAAAAATCTGTCCGTCAGTAATCGAGATTACGTTTGTTGGAATATATGCAGAAACGTCACCAGCTTGAGTTTCGATGATTGGTAGTGCTGTTAATGAACCTCCACCTTTCACGATTCCTTTTAAAGAATCTGGTAAATCGTTCATGTTTTTTGCAATTCCGTCATCGGCAATTACTTTACAAGCTCTTTCTAATAAACGAGAGTGTAAGTAAAAAACGTCTCCAGGATATGCCTCACGTCCCGGTGGTCTTCTTAATAAAAGAGAAACCTCACGATATGCTACCGCTTGCTTTGATAAATCATCATAAACAATTAACGCAGGACGACCTGAATCTCTAAAATATTCTCCAATTGCAGCACCTGCGAAAGGAGCATATACTTGCATAGGAGCTGGATCAGAAGCATTGGCAGCTACTATAATAGTATAAGCCATTGCCCCTTTTTCTTCTAACATTTTTGCAATTCCTGCTACCGTTGAAGCTTTTTGTCCAATAGCAACATAAATACAGAATACTGGTTTTCCAGCATCGTAAAATTCTTTTTGATTCAAAATGGTATCAATACAAACAGTTGATTTCCCTGTTTGACGGTCACCAATAACTAGCTCACGTTGACCACGACCTACTGGAATCATTGCGTCAACTGCTTTTACTCCTGTTTGTAAAGGTTCAGTAACGGGTTGACGGAAGATTACTCCAGGAGCTTTTCTTTCTAATGGCATTTCGAATAATTCTCCACCAATTGGTCCTTTTCCATCTATAGGAAAACCAAGAGTGTTTACTACACGACCTACCATTCCTTCACCTGTTTTAAGAGAAGCAATACGTTGTGTTCTTTTTGCAGTTGAACCTTCTTTGATTCCTGTTGATGGTCCTAAAAGTACAACCCCAACATTGTCTTCTTCAAGATTCAAAACGATTCCTTCTAAACCGTTTTCAAACTCTACTAATTCACCATATTGAACATTTGATAACCCGTAAACACGAGCAATACCATCTCCAACGTTTAGAACTGATCCTACTTCTTCTAAAGTAGCACCAGATTCAAAACCTTCTACTTGCTTTCTTAATATTGCTGAAATTTCAGCAGGTTTAATATCCGCCATAATTATTTATAAATAACTAGTTACTTAATTCTCTTTTTAATACTTTTAATCGGTTAGCAACTGAAGCATTATACTGCTTGTCGCCTATTTTTAAAATAAATCCTCCAATAATTGAAGCATCTATGGTGTTTTCAATTGTAATTTTTTTATCTGAAAAGGTGGCTATTTTTGCTAAAACCTTAACTTCTAAAGCCGAATCCATAGGAATAGCAGTAGTTACTTGGGCTACTTCTACACCATTCATGGCATCAAATAATTTGTTGTATTCTGAGGCAACAGCACCAAGAATTTCAAATCTTTTGTTTTCAAATAATAAATGAAAAAGACTCTTAGTTACTGCATTTGCATTTGCAAAAACTTCTAAAAGGGCGCTTTCTTTAACTTCAACTTTTATCGTTGGGCTTTGAATAAAAGAATCTAATTCGACATTACTTTTTAATGTAGATGCAATTAAGATCATATCACTATTCACTTTGTCGGCACTCTTTTTAGAGGCTGCTATATCTAGAATGGCTTTTGCGTAACGAATTGCTGCTCTTGTACTTGCCATAATTAGTTTAATTTAGCATCTCCTAACATCTTCTCTACTAATTTAGTTTGAGCTTCTTTGTTAGACAGTTCCTCTTTTAATACTTTTTCAGCAATTGCTAATGATAATGAAGAAACTTGCAATTTCAATTCAGCCATTGCAGCATTTTTTTCACTTTCAATAGACGCTTTAGCTTGTTCAATCATTTTTAGCCCTTGAGCCTGTGCTTCGTTTTTAGCATCAGCAATCATTTTGTCTTTGATCTCGCGTGCATCTTTTAGTAATGAATCACGCTCTAATCTTGCTTCTTGCAAAATACGTTGATTGTCAGCCTGAAGGTTTTGCATTTCTTTCTTAGCATTTTCAGCAGAAAGCAAGGCGCTTTTAATTCCTTCTTCTCTTTCGTTTACGGCATCAAGAATTGGTTTCCATGCAAATTTTTTCAATAGGAAAATCAATCCTACAAAAATTAAAGTTTGCCAGAAGAACAATCCGAACGAAAAATCATTTATTAACTTTTCCATAATATATAGCGTATAATGTAAATTTAAATTTTAAACAAAAGCTGTAACCAACCGTTACAGCTTTTTGTTTTTTTCTAGTTTACAGCAAACAAAGCTGCGAAACCAATACCTTCAATAAGCGCAGCTGCAATAAGCATAGCTGTTTGAATTTTTCCAGTAGCTTCAGGTTGACGAGCGATTGCATCCATTGCAGAACCACCGATTCTACCAATACCAATACCTGCACCAATAACTACTAATCCTGCTCCAACGATTTTAGGAATTTCCATAAAAATATGTATTAAAAATTAAACATTCAAATTGATATTAGAGGTCAGAATTTAGAGGTTAGAAATAATTTCTAACTTCGTATTTCTAATTTCTAACGTTTTAATGATGTGCCTCATCATGATGGTGCTCCTCTACAGCAGAACCAAAATACAAAGCAGCTAACATAGTAAAAATATAAGCTTGTAATGCCGCAACTAATATTTCGATAACTGAAATTATAAACGTTAATATTAATGAAAATGCACCCATGCCAATATTTTTGAAAATAAAAATTAAAGCGAGCAAACTCATCACTACTATGTGTCCTGCAATCATATTTGCATACAAACGAATCATTAATGCAAATGGTTTGATAAATATTCCTAATAACTCTATAGGAGCTAGTATTATCTTCATTGGAATTGGAACACCTGGCATCCAGAAAATGTGCCCCCAATAATTTTTGTTTGCCGTTATATTTGTAATAATAAAAGTAACTACCGCCAATCCAAATGTAATTGCGATGTTACCTGTAACGTTAATACCTAGTGGTGTTAATCCGAAAATATTTAAAAACCAAATAAAGAAAAATACTGTCAACAAGAAACTCATGTACTTTTTATAGTGTTTCTCGCCAATATTTGGAATAGCTATTTCATCTCTAACATACAAAACTATAGGCTCGAAGAAACGTCCTACTCCAGATGAAATTCCTCCGTTTTTAGCATAGGTTTTAGCCAAGCTTGAAAACACAAAAAACATTAAAAAAGCGACAATCATAATTGATAATACGTTTTTTGTGATAGAAAAATCTAATGGTTTTATGTTTGTAGGATGATGCTCATCGCCTGTCATGGTTCCGGAAGCATCGGTTTTGTATATTTTTTCGTCGTGACCTAATTTATAATAATTACCGTTTGACTCAGCAACTGCGTGACCGTGTTCGAACTTTGATGAAGAAAAAATTTCAACTCCATTATCCCATAATATAATTGGCAGAGGAAACCCGTAATGTGCTCCAGTTGCTTCGTCTTCAAATAAAGAAAATTCATGCGCATCTAAAACGTGATGTTGCTTGTAGGCATCAATTTTAGCTTTTATATCTGTTGGTTCAGAATGTTCTTCATGATTAGCTTGAGTTGAGTGAGCATCTACTTGAATTTCAGATTTTACTGGTAAGTCATCTGATGCGTTTGCAAATCCAAGAATTGGAGCAAAAACAAGTGTTAATAATAATATGAATTTTGTAGCTTTATTCGAAAACACCATAGTCAATCAATTAACTTAAATATTACTTTCTGAAATTTGGTGCAAAGGTACATCTTTTCTTATTATTGAAAAAGAGATAAAAGTTTTTTTTTGATGAAATTGATGATTTACAAGAGTTTTATCAATTATTATTTACTATTCTTATCGTAATAATGGTTTCTATTGCTAAAAACAAAGCAAAAACGATAAAAAAGTTAATTTTTTCTATTGCGACACTCTTTGTGTCAGCATTCAAAATAGGCAAAAGAACAATATAGGCAATCGCCATTTTACTACAAGTGATTAAGAGAAAGGTATATCCTACATTATCTATATTCTTAGATTTGACTAGAATAAGAATAAAAAGTAATATTAAGGAACAGACAAAAAAGAAAAAGTAAACGGTTTCTATTGAATAGTGAAAACTTGGATTATTTCTTTTTATAAAAAAAAACAATTTATGAATAAGAAAAATAACAGTTGAGACTATTGTTAACTCTAAAATGGGTTGGTAGTTTTTTAATTGTATCATTATTCATCAGAAGATTTATTGATGTCTTTTAGCTGTCTGTTGATGTTGTAGAAAGAAAGTGCAACTCCTGCTAAAGTTAGTATTTTGACATAAATATCATTTGGGTTTGGGTATTTTTCATCAAGCCGATTCCCTAAGTAAGAAAACCCAAAAACGATTACTCCCATTTGTATTGGTATATTTATAAGCGCTAACCACTTATTTTTAGTTCTTTTCTTCGGGTCTTTCTTGAACGTCATTTGTAATTGGTGTTTTCACATTGGATTTCATTACACAAGTGGCGCTAAATTCAGCNTCGATTTTATATTTAGGATTTCTACTACTTGTATTTTCCCTTCAAATCGCCCTTCGATATCAGCATTTTTACAACTAATATCTCCCTTTATACTTCCTGCTGGTCCAATTACAATTTTGCCTTTCGATTGAAAATTACCCACTAAATGACCGTCTAATCTAAAATCTGCAGGTGACACAATATCGCCATGAATGGTAGTTCCTTCAACTATTCTGTTGGTTTTCCCTAACAAATCGGTATATGATTTCGGATTTTTATCAAACATTGTTTTCGTTTTATGGTTTTGGTATAGCTGGTATTTCCTGTGACGGATCAATTTCATCCTCTGGAACACTTGGAGGCAGCATGTTTAAAATAGAATCATCGCCTTCTAGAGCATCTTGTTCGCCCATTTCAGGTGGTGGAATATTGCCCTCGTCTGGATTAAATTGGTTTAAATCTGGATTTTGAATTGGGTTCAGGTTCGAATTTGGATTTGGATTTGAACGTTGGCTTTGCTCTACTGGAACTGGAACCACTGGCGCCAAAGGATCTGTATTTAAATATTCTTCGAAATTTTTCTTAATTTGAACTATCTTATAATTATCACTTGAAATAATATAGGCTTTGTCTTGCACTTTATACTCTTTAAACTCTTTTAAAATAGAAGCAATTCCGTTAGCATATTCTTCGGTTTTCATGCCATGAATGACGATGAAATTTTTATCTGTTGTATACAAATCAAACGACATTTTAATTTTTGCAAAATCTCTGTCTGTTATAAATTTTTTAATTTTATCTTGTAACTGAATTGTGTTTTTATCCTCTAGACCATTAGCCTTATATAGAATTTTCCAGCCCAAAGGTTTTGCTTGATAAAATCGTAAACTTTCGAATTTAGGCACATCGGTTGCTAATAATAATTCTGAACGTTTGCCTTCATCATCATTTGGATAATTTAATGCTACAAAATTCAACGCTTTTTTAAATTCATCTAGCCCTTTTATTCTTCCTATCATAAATGCTCTTAACAATTCAAATTTAGGAACAACTTCTTCTCCTGTATACTGATTTATTGCTTTTTCAGATTCTGATAAAACCGTTTTATAATCGCCACTTTCTACTAATTTGTATAATCTATTATAATTTTCTGAAGGCGTTTCGGTTAAATCAGCAGTTGCGGCTTCTGTTTTTCCAATAATTTGAGCGTATCTAGAATTTGGAAATTGAGAAATAATTCTGTTTTTCATAGCCAAAGCCTTCTCGACATCGATTATTTCGTATATTTTAAATAAATTGTACATACTAGGAAGCACCAAGCGTTCTTCTGGTTTGTTTAACAAAAGTTGCTCGTATTTGTTGGCTGCTAATTTGTATTCTTTAAACTTTTCCTTGTAAATACTTCCTAATTGATAATACGCAAAATTGCGTTCTTTAGCAATACTGTCAATTTCGGTTTGCGATTTCGGAAGCTGTTTGATGTAAAAATCAGGAATATACTTTTCCTCTATTTTATCTACTTTAGAATTTTCGGCAATACTGTCTTGAGCAACATCTTCATCGTTAGTGTTTTCTTTAATTGCTGTTGCCGATGATAAACGCCAATTTTCTTTTAGTGGACGATTACCCCATTTTTTTCTAAACTCATTTTTACCAAAAGCCACTGTTGTTGGATTGTAAAAATAGAAATTACTTTGAGAAAATGATTTAGATGTACTTCTGTCAGATGGAGGAGCTAAAGCGTTTCTTTCAGGCTCCGATTTATTTCTGCTTAGCGCTCTACCGTTTGAGTCTACAGGGTCTTGTCCTTCTAGACCTGCTTGATTTTCATTTTGTTTCTCTTCTTTTTCCTTTAAAAGTTTTTTAGCCTCTTCTTCTTTTTTTAATTGAATAATATAATTTTCATAATAAGTAACTTTTTCTTTATCTGATAAAAAGTAAACATTTATAATACTGTCGTTTCGTGTCGCAACACCTTCATATTTTATTACATCAACTAAATTTTCTCTTTTCTTTTTTATCGCTTTAAACTCTCTAGATCTAGCATTTAGTTCCACTAAAGTGCTGTCAAAGTATTTTCCTGCCGTTACATATTTGGCTTTTTTAAAGTAAATATCCGCGATATTTCTATAGTTTGAGGCAACTAGATATTGATCTTGCGATTTCGTTTTTAAAGAACTATTATAATACTTTTTAGCAATGTCGTGTTTGTTTCTTTTATCATAAAACAAAGCCAACTGATGATTTAAAACATCAAGAAAGGGTCTGTTTTCTCTGTCTTTTAGCAAATAGTTGAAATTTTTAAGAAAAGCTACCGTATCTCCTTTTTCAAAATCAAATTGTTGGGCTTGCTTGGCATGAGCTTGAATAACATATTGTTTGGCTGCTTTTCTTTTCATTTCAATAATGGCTTGAAATTCTGCAAAAGCACTGTCTTTATAACCTAATTCTTCATATAATTGCCCTAAAATAAAATGATATCTTGCCTTTTCTTCTTTTTGTTTCGTAAACGCTTTAGCTAATTTTAATTTAGCAATTGCACTGTCTTTTTGCTCAAGATTTAAAAATGCTTGAGATAAAATGGCATTAGCATCAGCAAAAATTTGATCTTTAAATTTGATTTCCTTAAGAAGTTTGTTGAGATTTTTTACCGCTAAAGCATCGTTATCCATTCGGATATTGGTTTTTTCTCTCCATACTTTAGCTTCATAAATCTTATCACTATTTGGGTATTTGTATAGAATATAATTGAAGGCTTCTAAAGCGGGAACAAATCTTTGATCATAATACCTCGCTTTTCCTAGCATTAAGTGCGCTTCATCTATTTGAGGATTTCTCTCTGAGCCAGCAATATTCATAGAATGTTTTTGAATAGCTTTTATGGCTTTAGTTTCAGCCCTTTCAAAATTAGGGTTTGCAGCGGTTTGTCCAGGAAGAATAGCCTCTTTGTTAATTTGCATTCTTTCTATGGGCAATCGTTCCCAAAAATTGTCTTTGTATTGTGCTTTTAAATCGAGGATTCCTTTATCTAAAGCTACTCCACCATTGTATAAAATATTGTATTCTGTACTTAAAGCATGCGAATTTCTAGATAAAAAAGTGTCTTTTTTAGTAGAGCAAGCAATCAAAAGCACAATGACGATTAAAACTGAATAATATTTTAGTGAAGTGGTTTTCAATGTAAAACGGTTTTATTCTTAAAACTTTTAAAAGGCAAATTTAGTATAATGACTGGTAAAAATACGTTTCTTTTTGAGAAAGCAAGTGTTAGGTCTGCTATTTTTAAAATGTTTTATTTTGAATATATTGAAAACCAATTGCTATTAAACCGCAAAAAATGTTTCTAGTTCTTGCAATGTTTCTTTAGAAGTTTGAATATCTTTTACTACTTCGCCTTTATTCAAAGCCACAATTCTATTGCAAACCTCAACCGTATGAAGTAAATCATGGCTGGAAACTAACACTGTTACATTTGGGTTTTCAGCCAATTCTTTAATTATTATTTTTAACCTATTTACTGTAGTTGGATCTAAATTAGCGAAAGGCTCATCTAAAATGATCACTTCAGGGTTTCCAATTAATGTGGCGATGATGCCTACTTTTTTCTGATTTCCTTTAGATAAATCACGTAAATATTTTTTGTTTTTTAGAATTTCTCCATTAAAAAATTCTTCATGTTTTAATAAAAGTGCATCTACATCAGCTTTATTTTGTCCTCTTAAATCTCCAATAAAATAAAAATATTCTTCTGGAGTTAAATACCCTATTAAAAAACTTTCATCAAGAAAAGAAGCGGTAAAAGGCTTCCAGTTTTCGCTTGTATTTACTTGAACGCCGTTGTTTGTTATACTTCCTGATGAAGGTTGAATCAAATCTAATAATAAACTGAAAAAAGTGGTTTTTCCTGCACCGTTATTGCCTACTAAACCAAAGCTTTGCCCTTTTGGAATCTCAAGATTATCTATTTTTAAAACCGTTGTTGCGTTATATGTTTTTGAAAGATTATGTACTTGTATCATGTTGAAAAGTTTATTCGTTGATGTGTTAATTTAGTTAGTTGTATTAAAAATTAAGTTAGCTTTTTTGTTTGTATGCTTCAATTGTTCCATACTTTTCTGATTTATAGATTTTTTCAATCAACTTAAAAACAGGATTCCTTAATGTAAAACCTAATATACCTATAATTGCAACTAAAGCCAGTCCTACATTTTCATTGGCTAAATAGGATCCCAACCAATATAAACCTACTGGCAATGCCAATTGCGGAATAGAAACCAGCATGGTTTTTACATTAAATGCCTTTTTATCGCCAAAAGCACCTTTCCCTGAGCTTAAATCTATTGGCGTTTTAGTATATGCTCCGCCAAGTAAAACCAAATGAGAGTTTATACCAATATTGTAAATAGCTCCTACAACAATTGTAAGATAAATATGCCATCCAAAATACAAATAGAAAGATGCTAAAATGGTAGAAATTACTGTTCCAATAACCATTAGCCACCACTTAGAGTTGAGATAGCCTTTATATGGAATGTTTTGTGTCATCATTAATGGATAATAGGCACTGTCCCAACTTGGTACAAATTGTCCGAAAGTAATTAGGAAACCGCCTGAAACAAAAATTCCTGCAAAAATATGCATGTAAGGATTGTTGTAAACTTCTACATTATTGGTAAAAAAAAGTAACCCATAAAAAAGAAACATAATACTCATTCCAATTGTTGTTTTCGAACGTTTATTTCTTTTAATAAGTTTAATGTCGTTTTTAAGAAAAGTGCCAATCGTTCCAAATTGGTTCAACCAGGTTAAATTCTCTGTTCTGGCAATTTCGGTTTTAGTAGATAATCCGGCGTCTATATATAAATTCTTTTTAAAATAATTAAAAGTAATATAATAAAGACCGATTTGAACCAAAACAGGAACTAAAAATAGTGCTTTAGAGTTGAATAACCCATCAAAAAAAGGCGCGGTATAAGTTGTAATGTCAAGAAATTGGTAATATTGTAACCCTGCTAAAATAGCTACAACACCAATAAAAACAGCTAATAAATTATCTTTATTGCTTAATAAAATATTTAAAAAATTGTTGCTGTAAACCAATGAAAAAATAGCGATATGCCATAGTAACACACTAAAAACAGAATAGCCTTCAATAATTAAAACAACGCAAAACGGAAGAAACAAAAAAGCATGGGCAAAGTTAAAAAACGAAAATGCTGTTTTGCCTAATGAAAAATGAACAATTGTTTCTCTTTTTATAGGAAAAACCAGTAGAGGACGAATATTCATAACTGGGATTTTTTGCAACAATAATCGAAACGCTAAATCCATTAAAAAGTAATAAATTAGGAACTTATTTACAGTTGTAATTGGGTCTAAACCCATTTCGCGAAGCAGGTAAAAAGCAAGTACACCAAGAGCTAAAAAAAGGATAGCAAAATAAATGGCAAAAAAAGCCATCACAATTTTTAATGCCATATTAGTAGCAAAAGTTGCCGATCGAATGGCCTCTTTCCATTCTAAAAAGAGAAATTTTTTTATCATAATTACTTATTCAGTTTCAATAATAAGTTGGTAAAAGTGAAAAAAAGTTACACGTTTTGAAAATTATATTCGGGATAAGTTTGTTTGAGGTATTCCTTTGTTTTTAATGGTATTCTTATTTTTACTATATATATAAACAATCCAAAATAAACTATAAAAGCACTATCATATAAAGATTGAATAGAATATGGAATTATAAAATTTAGCTTCTCTTTTAATTGAGGAACATAATAACTGGTAAAAATGAAAACCCCGAAGAGAGCCAACGGTGAGTGCTTTCTCAAGACTTCTTCAAATAGCCATTTGTTGCTATTACTATTTCTCGTTTTATATTTATTAATCATTCTTGCCACCCAAAAATAAATACTAATTGAAAAATAAATTGCCATTTGAATTACAATAACCACCATTCTCTCTCCCTTATTTAAAAAAAAGAACACAAAAACTAATGATACTAGTGTAAAAATTATCAAATGAAGCTTAAAAAAATCTTTTAAATAATCCCATGCGATTTTTTCATATCGCTTTTGAAGCACAATCTTCCTTTGACCCACCACATCCATAAACCCAAAAATACCAAACTTTTTAAACTCTACATTCAAAGCAGCTTCAAAAGAAAGTTTAGGGTTTTCTTGCCATTGCTCTTCGATAGAATTGGCTAAATGGTCTACCAACTCGGTTTGTAAATCATAATACTCTACGTGATGCTGACGTGTAAATCCGTAGAGATGTGCTATTTGTTCTTGTGAGAGTTTCATTTACAAATACTTATATTTATGCTTCTTAAACTTAGAAGTTTCGCCTATAAAATAATTCAAATATCCAAAAAGAAAGAATAGGAGCAAGATTGAGACATATATGTCACCAGAAAAAATAGGCAAAATCAAATATAATAGTAATAGTATTTGACTTGTTTTCTCAATTCCATAATATCGTTTTTTTAAATAGGAGTGGCAGTATAGTACTTGGAAACTTGCGATACAAACAAAAAGCAAAAAAACTAAATTATTAAAGGTAAAGGATTTTGAAAAATAACTAAGAATATCCGTAAGCTTTACAGTTATAAACAATAAAAAAGCTATTACAATCATTATTGGAGTAACTAAATATTTCAAATAATTGCCAATTTCAAACCAAGAAAAAGAAGTACTTGTTTTGTTGTTTTTCAATAATGCTGATTTATTTAGAACCATATAGTTTTTGAAAGCAGTATAGAAATCAAGACTTTCTACTTCCATTTTCGCTTCGATAGCAGCAGCGATGTGATCTATCATTTCAAATCGAATGTCTAGATAAACAACTTGATTGTTTTTTAAATAGCTGTTTATAAACTCTATGTTTTCCTGACTTAGTTTCATAGCTTATACTTTAGATAATTTTCTTTCGAATTCGAAATGTTTGTATAAATAAATAAACGAAACAATGCTTACAATAGTCACAAATGTTAAAAGGGAAATCATAATTAAATTTAAATATAGATTGGCATCAAAATAAAGAAAAGGTTTAGACCCGCTTAAGTATAAAAAAGTTCCAGTAAAACAAATTGAAAACCTACTAGTTTGTTTAGAAAAGCTTTTATAAGTTGTATTATTTTTAGCTATTTTAATTAATATCATAGTAAGGATAGACAAAAAAAAGATTACAATAAAACTTGTTTTAAAGATACTGTTAATTGAATTCATAAATGCTTTATTTTCAAACATATTTATGCTTTTAGAAACAAAAAAAGTAATAATCGTAGCTATTACTATTGGAAAAACAATAAACCAATATTTAACCTGATTTATCATTTTGTTAGTGACTATTATTGGTATCTTATCATACTCCAAAAACCAACTTTTAAAAGGTTGTAATTGTGGTTTCCATTTTCTAAAAACATCTTTAAAAGCTATTTCAAAAGCAATTTCTTTATCTGTCATTACATTTTCTGTGTCAGAAGCAATATGATCAAGTAGTTCTAACTTTATATCTTCGTAAACCAACCCTTTTAAAGTCAATTTTTCATCAATTTTTGCGATTTGTTCTTGTGAAAGTTTCATAACTAAAATGCTAATTTTGGTTGTACTAATGATTGCATATTTCTGATAAAATCCTCGAGTTCTGCTAATCTATTTATGGTTTCGGTAGTGCCTTTTTCAGTAAGTTTATAATACTTTCTTAAACGATTATCCACTTTTTCTACCTCAACATCTAGCAAACCTTCTGCTTCAAGCTTGTGCAAAGCAGGATACAAAGCACCCTCGGTAATGTGAAGCTCTCCTTGCGTCATCGCCTTTACTTTTTGGGTAATTTCATAGCCATACATTCTGCCGTTTTCTTCTAAGAGTTTCATAACTATTGTGTTGAGACTTCCTTTGTATAATTGTGAATTTTTCATTTCATATTCATTTTGTAAATTCAAATATACATAAATTTCTTATGCATAATACTTTTAGGTATAAAAACTTGATGCATATCATTTTTAGAAACCTTTTCCATTTCGTACATTTGCCAAAAATTATTCTACATGTCGTCATTTTATAAATTAAACATTAAAGAAGTTCGTCGCGAAACCCCATCAGCAGTATCTGTTCTTTTTAATGTTCCGTTAGAATTTAAAGATTTTTATCGCTTTATTGCTGGTCAATACCTCAATTTAAAACTCACTCTTGATGGACAAGAAATTCGTCGTGCGTATTCTATTTGTTCTTCGCCAGAAAGTGGTGAACTAAGAATCGCTGTAAAGGAAGTAAAAAACGGAGCTTTTTCAGCATTTGCAAATTCTAAATTAAAAGCGGGAGATACTCTTGAAGTGGGAACTCCAGAAGGAAAATTTACTTTTGAACCAGAAGCGAATCGTTTACGAAACTATATGGCGTTTGCAGCTGGTAGCGGAATAACTCCTGTGTTTTCTATTATTCAAAATGTATTGAGCCAGGAACCTAAAAGTACTTTTGTATTGGTTTACGGTAATAAATCGCCTGAAGAAACCATTTTTCATCAACAATTGCATGATTTGCATTTAAAATATGTTGGTCGCTTTTTTATTCATTATGTATACAGTCAGGCTAAAGTTGATAATGAACTTTTCGGGAGAATTGATAAATCGACAGTAAATTTTGTCTTGAATAACAAACACGCAGCTTTGCAATTTGATAAATTTTACTTGTGTGGGCCAGAAGAAATGATTAACACCGTTTCTGGTGTTTTAAAAGAACGCAACATTAAAGAATCGGCAATAAAATTTGAGTTGTTTTCTACATCTACAAGCGAAAACAAAATAGAGAAATCATTAGAAGGACATTCAAAAATCACGATTTTAGTAGATGGCGATGAAACTTCGTTTGAAATGTCTCAAAAACAAACCATCCTTGAAGCCGCTTTAAAACAAGGAATCGATGCTCCTTATTCCTGTCAAGGCGGTATTTGTAGCAGTTGTTTAGCCCGCATTACATCAGGAACTGCTGAAATGTCTAAAAATTCTATTCTTACCGATAGCGAAATCGCTGAAGGTTTAATACTTACTTGCCAAGCACACCCTACATCTGCAAGTATTGCTATAGATTATGATGATGTTTAACGACGTTAAAAATATATGAATTGAAAACTTCTCTAAATAGGGAAGTTTTTTAATCAAAAAATAAAAGAGGCTGAAATCATACAAAGATTTAGCCTCTTTTTTTTATCGCTTAATTATTTTTTTTATTACATCTCTTCCCTCTGAAATCAATTTTAAAAAATATACTCCACTGGGTAAATTACGCAATACTATTCTAGAGTTTCTAACGTCCCCACTATGCACTAACTTGCCTTCAATTGTAAACATCTTATAGGATAAAAAACTAGATATGCCTGATATATAAAGGATTTCACTAAAAGGATTTGGAAAAACTCTACTGTTTTTCAAATTATTATCACCAACATTTAATGTCTTATCGACAGTAATTTCTATCTCAAATGAAGTACTTCCATAAGTATTTGTCCCCGTGATTATGTGAGTTGTAGTTTCCGACTCTATTTCGGGAATTCCTGAAATAATTCCAGTTAAAGTATCAAAAATTAATCCATAAGTTAGATCAGGAACAACTTTAAAACTGTTAATTGTCCCAAAATATGTTGGAATTAATTCTGAAATGTTATTTCCTACAGTAAATACATTTGGAGAAGAATACGAAAGAGCCGATGGCGCAACATCATTCACAGTAATCACGACATCAAATGAAGTCGAACCACCTGAATTCACAGCTGTAACGGTATAAGTAGATGTTGGAGTAACAACTGTTGGAATTCCTGAAATTTCTCCTGTAGACGTGTCTAAAGCTAAACCATTAGGTAAATTAGGAGAAACAGAATAGCTTACCACTAATCCAACAGATGAAGTGGGTGTTAAATTACTAATGCCAGTATTTCTAGTAAATATATTAGGAGAAGCATAACTTAAAGAACTAGGTGCAATATCTTTAACAGTAATATTTATGTTAAAAGTTTCTGTTCCTGTAGCATAAGTTCCAGTAACTATATAATTTGAAGCTAATGAAGTTAAAGTTGGTGTTCCTGAAATAACTCCAGAAGTAGGATTTAAAGTTAATCCAGAAGGTAAAGCAGGCGAAACACTATAATCTGTCATTACTCTTGTTGTTGAAGGCAATAAATTAGTAATCATATTGCCAACACTAAACTCATTAGGAGAAGGATAGGACAGCGGTATTTTTACACCGTCAACTGCGATGTTATTAAAAGTTACACGTTTTCCGTTATTGGCTGTCATATTTGGACCAGTAAAACGGAAACGAATTTTAAAATTTGAATTATTATCTACTGTAACAATGCTTGAAAAATCAATTTGAAACAATTGATAGGAAGATGTCAATGGTATTGAAGAGGAAGCTAATCCAGTAGTTACCCAAATTGGTGTCCCTGAATTTACAGCGTAATCTATAACTATGGCACTTGCTGCACCTTCATCAATTCCTGCAAATGAGAATTTAATTTTTTTATATCCACTTGTGGAAAAATTGAATACCATAGTATTTTCTAACACACCGTTTTGGAAAGGCTGTTTGATTTGAATTCCTCTCATATCTGCAGGATAAGCAACATTTCCGTTAACCGCTTGTCTGTAATTGATAGTTGTAGGAAGATTTCTTCTTTCCATAGATGATTTCCCAGAATTTGCAGTAGGATAACCAGTATTGCAAGATTGGTATTGAATTACACCATTAGACCCAAGTTCATAAGTTGAATTTAATAAGGTCAATTGAGCTCCATTAACAATATTTCCATCCATCATCCAGAAATAGATAGGAACACTTATATCTACAATACCATCTGGAACGAATACGGCTGTGATTGAAAAGTTGGCCGTTGGTGTAATTGTAATTTCAGAATCGGTACTAGTTGAAGCCCCAGTCCAATTACTAAAAACAAATCCAGGTTTAGCGATTGCTTTTAGTTTAAACGGAATTCCACTAAAATAAATCCCTGTCCAAGGATAAGGATTTCCGATAATACCAGGAGTCCCATCTTTAATTTCAATCGTACTTATTTTTACATATCCATGATCATAATTTGAAACATTTAAAGTCGCATTTATGTTTGAGGAAATGCCAAATTTAGAGCGGATGTGGTTACGTTGAAATGCAGGTCTTTGATTAGCAAAATTTACATGTTCATTTAAATGATATTGCCAATCACTATTGTTTAGAGGTGCTTTCCATCTAAAATATTGATCAGGCATTTCAGGCGCAATAATTGCAGTCAATTCATTTTGTTTTGCGATTATCCTTGACGGAAGAAAGTTGGTATTCATCAAATCGGCAAATCGATTGATAAAATCATTCTTAAAAGTATTGTTTTGAAGTAATTTTCGAAGAATTAACGTAGACCACGGCGGATTAGGACTTGTGCCATTAGTAGCAGTTGCATCTGCCAGCGAGTTATGATCTGCTTCATCCAAAGTACTATCCATGTCATGGATGGCCCAACGCCATCTACCGTCATGCCCGTAAGGAGCACCTGGCACAAAACCAGCTGTTTTTTTTCGCCAGAATACAATGTTATTTCCTGGCCAGTCATCATTTTGAGTAAAAATGTTTGTGGTGAAATAGTCTATAAAATTATCCGTATCCATTCGTGTTTGAATAAAAGCATAATTAGCATCACTTGTAAAAGAATTGCTCGAAATATAGGAATACATATTATTGTAATCTATGATATCGCCTTCTTGAACAGCATTTTGATTTTCAATTAAATCAACTGCATCAATATTGTAAACCTGCTTAAAATAATTATTATCATATTTCTCGCGCATGTTAAGCATTCCCCAATATTCTCCATTCATGAATACGACCATGGGTTGATGCGATTCAGTATCCATTCGTAAGTCCTTTACCAACTGATGGTTTAAAGGATCTCTGATCATGGTATTGTAAAAATCACTACCTCCAGTTTTGGCACTCAGTCTTTCATAACTCGTGTATGGCTCATCAGAGAAAAATTTATAGGACAGGTTGTCATCGCCAAAATCAGAACGTGCAGCGATATTCCAAGATTTACTTGGATAAACTCTTGAAAAAGCTCCTCTGACACGAAGACCGATATCTTGATTTATTTTTTCAAGACCATTGACGAAATAATGCATATTAGCTTTTCGCTCATTGGCGATTCCATCTCTTTCATAATTCCCCCATTGTCGAGTCGGGGTGCGTGTTGGGTTAGCAAGGCGCCAAGTTTCAAAGTCAATTCCAGCAACTGAAATTCCATCTTCATAATCGAATAAATCATTTTCATCGAAACAAAGCGAAAGCACAGGTAAAGTATATTTACCTGCTCCTGAAGGAGTTATAAAATAATTCTTAGAAACAGATTTGCTAGACAAAGCACCAGCTTTTATCACTTTCGCTCTAACTACATTTCCTTTGTAAATAGTGCCGTTTGGAAAATAGGGAGGGGTAAAGTCGTAAGTCGTGGAAATCGCAGAGATTTTATTGGGCTGTGGCGTTCTATCGGCAACGGCAATCGGCGCAGTATATGTAAGGGTTTGAAAAGTATTGAAAAGAAATGTGCCAAATACTTGTCCTGGATTTCTGGCATATTGATTCCTGTAATTGTAGGTCGTTCCGCTTAAATTATTCTCATCAGGTTCAGAACCATCAAGAGTATATATGATAGTTGTTCCTGGATCAGGAGATGAAATAGTCAAATTAAATCCAGAAGTCAAAAACCCAGAAGCTTGAGAAAAAACAGGTGGACTTAAAGCTTCTGAAAAACCTGTAGTTGCATTTAAAGCATTTGGAGTTGGAGTACCAAAAAAAACATACGTCCCAGTACCGTTTGGAAATCGACCGTAAGAAATATCTGCGTGCAAACTAATAGCAGGAAAAGTATTAATTGTTAATCCCGAAGTATTGGTAAGAAAAAACGCTTCTCCTGAAGCACTAATTTTAAAGTTGGTATGCAACGGATTTCCTGCAACAGACCTGTTTTTATCTGAAGCCCAAACTATTAAATATTGTCCTGCGCCTAGGGAGATATTTGGAAAAGTCCATTTGTAAAGCAATAAAGGATCATCTGAAAGACCAAATCCTAACAGATTTACTGAGGAAGTTCCAGAGTTGTATAATTCTATCCAGTCTTGTCGGGAACTGTCTTCATCTTGAATTGAATTAGTATTAGAAGCTAGAATTTCGTTTATGATAATATTTTGAGAAAAAATAACTTTCGAAGAGCAAATAAATAAACATAAACAAAATACATAAGTAATCTTTTTCATACAGTTAAACAGTTTTTCGATGAAGTTACAATTATAGTAGACCAACTGTTGAATTTTAACGGTATAAAACAAATAAATCCGATAAATGGTAATATTAAAAAGAGGTTAATAGTAGTGCTATTACCTCTAATAAGAGTAGTATTAATAAATTATTTTTTAATTATTTTTTTTGTTTCTGCTTTACCATCAGAAGTTAATTGCAATAAATACAAACCTTTAGACAAGTCATTCAGATTTATTTGATTATTTTCTTCTAATTTACCCTTTTTAATCAATTTTCCGTCAATTGTAAATAAGTTAAAAGATGCATTACCGTTTATTCCAATTATATTGACAATATCAGAAAACGGGTTTGGATAAATAGAAAATTTCAATATCGTATTTTCAACAACCGCTAAAGTTACTTGGGTTCCATGTACCGCAATGTTATTAAAAGTAATTCTAGCTCCTGAGTCGGCTGTCATATTCGCTCCTGTAAATCGTAAACGAATTTTAAAATTAGCATTGTTATTTGCAGCTGTTATGGTTGCAAAATCAATATTAAATAACTGATAGGCATTCGTTAAAGGCAAGGAGTTCGAAGTCAGTCCTGATGTTATCCAAACAGGGCTTCCCGCATTGACCGAATAATCAACAACAATTGCAGTAGCATTAGTTAATTCGTTTATGGCTGCAAATGAGAATTTAATATCTTTTTGACCACTTGTAGAAAAACTAAATATCATTGTATTTTCTACACCCTCTTTTTGCAAAGGTTCTTTAATTTGCAATCCTCTCATATCACTTGTAGCAAATGGAAGATTGTTATTGGCTAAAGGAATGTAGTTGATATCTGTTGGACTGTTTCTTCTTTCCATAGAAGCTTTTCTCCAGTTTGCGACATCAGTAGAAACAAAAGGATAACCCTCTAAACACGATTGATATTGAATGACACCATCTGTTGTTCCAGTTTTATAAGTTGTGTTTAAAGTTTCAAGAGGTAAATTGTTAGCAATTGTTGAATTCATCATCCAATAGTAAATAGGCTGACTAGTAGCTATCGTTTCAGCAACAAAAACAGCAGTAACATTAAAACTTGTAGCAGATGTTACAGTAATTTCAGGATTTGTACTATCTGATGCTCCAGTCCATTTACTAAATACATATCCTGGATTAGCAATTGCTTTTAATTTAATAGGAATGTTTGAAAAATACACTCCTGACCAAGGATAAGGATTAGAAGTAATTCCATCTGTTCCTAATTGGATTTCGATGGTATTCATTTTTATATAACCATGACTTGGATTTGAAACATTTAAAGTAGCATTAATATTTGATGCTATACCAAATTTAGAGCGAATATGGTCTCTTTGTGCAGCTGGTCTTTGAGTAGCAAAACTTTTTTGAAAGTTAATAGACCAATCAAAATCATCTAAATCAGCCGGAGCTTTCCATCTAGAAATATGTTCTGGAATGGTTGGATAGATTACCGCCTTCATTTCATCCATCATAGAAATAATTCTTGATGGTAAAAACGTAGTATTCATTAAATCGGCAAAACGATTGATAAAATCATTTTTGTAAGAAGAGTTTTCTAATAATTTTCTTAATATTAATGTTGACCATGCCGGATTTGGGTATACCGGACCGTCTGATGCAGTTGCTAATTCTAAAGTATTATAGGTAACATCATCATAATAAATACCAAAAGTTCCGTCCATATCGTGAATTGCCCATCGCCATCTACCATCATTACCATAAGGCGCATTAGGAATGTAACCATTGGTTCTCTTTCTCCAAAATTCAATATTGGTTCCTGGCCAATCACCGTTTTGCAGATAAATATTTGAAATATAGTAATCACTAAAACTATCTGGGTCTAATCTGGTTTTAATATAATTATAATTTGTATCGTTTGCCAAACTATTGTTAGTAATATAGCTAATCATATTTTGATAGTCAAGATGATCACCATAAGAAGCATTATATGATTTTCCTTGGTCTTCTAAAAAATCCAATTCGGTTTTTTCAATATTGAAAGTTCTTTTAAAATAGTCATCATCATAGCGTTCACGAATGTTTAAAATTCCCCAAAACTCTCCATTTACAAAGGTAACCGTTGGTTGATAGGCTTCAGTAAGTAGATTAAGCGAACGAATTATTCTGTGGTTTAACGCATCTTTAAAAAGAGTATTATTGAAATCATTTCCTGAATTTCGAAGTATTAAACTTTCAAATTTATCATCTTTCTTGTTGCTAAAAAACTTGTAATCAATTGAATTAGCTCCATATTCTGAACGCGCATATAGTTTTAAAGACTTACTTTGAAAGGCTCTAGTTCCTCCACCGTGAATTCTAATTCCAATATCGGTATTTAAAACAGGTAACCCATTTATGAAATAAGTCATATTTGTAATTTTTTCTGTTTCAATACCCGTTCGCGTATAATTGGCATCTTCAATATAATCAGGTTCAAGTAAAGGGTTATCAATTCGCCACTTATCGAAGTCTTTTCCAGCTACATATATACCTTCATTATAGTCGAATAGTTTATTTTCATCTAGGCTTAAAGACAAAACAGGTAATGAAAATCGGTTTGCGCCCAAAGGAGAAATATAATACGTATTAGTTACCGTTTTACTATCTAAGGAGCCAGGCTTAACTAATTTTGCTCGAACAACAGTTCCTTTGTATATAGGTGAAGTAGGAATATAGTCAGGGTCAAAAGAATAAGTACTAGATATTGAGGCCAGTTTATTGGGTTGACTAGAACGATCAACAATAGCTATAGGAGCACTATATTGTAAGGTTGTAAAACTTTTTGTAAATAAAGGACCTGTTACATCTCCTGGATGTTCAGGATATTGATTTTTATAGCTGTAAGTAGTTCCTCCTAAATTCGAAGATTGGGGTTCAGAACCATCAAGTGTATATAAAATAGTTGCTCCAGGCGTGGTACTAGAAAGGGTTAAATTAAACTCAGTAGTTAAAAAACCAGATTCTTTAGAAAATGTTGGAGGACTTAAAGCTTCAGTATATCCAACCGTTCCGTTAGCTAATGCAGGTGTTACCACATTAAAAAACTTAAAATCACCTGTACCGTTGGGTAATCGCCCGTAAGATATATTTTGTAATATTACTGGAGTTGTAACTGTATTTATAGCTACTCCTGAAGCATTGGTTAAAGTAATTGTTTCGCCTGAAGAACTTAGTTTAAAATTAGTATGTAGAGGTTTTGTTGTATTAGTGCGGTTTTTGTCTGAACACCATATTAATAAATATTGACCCGCAGCAATAGTAACATTTGGGAATGTCCATTTGTATGGCAAAGTTGCATCATCGGTCAATCCAAAATTTGTTAAATTAACAGCGGTAGCACCATTGTTTCTTAGTTCAACCCAATCTTGATAACTTCCATCTTCATCTTGGTTGATTGTCGTATTTGAAGTTAAAATTTCGTTTATAACAATGCTTTGACTTACTGCAGTATTTGTAAAAAGAATTAGAAGCAAAGTAATAAAAAACGGGGACATTTTTTTCATGACTTTTTAATGTATTGATTAATAATGATGTAAAAATATATAAATAGGAATAAAACGACATATTTTATCGTTACACAGCCAAATTAGTCTACGAAATGCAATAAACCTTCAAATTTTGTATAATAAATAGCTTCTTTTCTTTTAAAATAAAATCAAGAATTAAAAAAAACAGAATAAATATTATTCTTTCATAACAAGGTTAGGATTCGATTATTTTTATAGTTTTACATTCAAAATATAGTAAACTGTTTTTAACAACAACATTAGTGTTAATAAAAAATAATTTGAACTCAATTGATATTTCCATAGTTGTTCCGCTATATAACGAAGAAGCTGTTTTTGACACTTTAATTCAGAGGCTTTCAAATGTTATTAATCAAACTGATTTTATGTGCGAAGTCATTCTGGTTAATGACGGAAGTATCGATAAAACAAACCAATTAATACTAGAAATTTGTAAAGCCGACAATCGATTTACTGGAGTACTTTTATCTAGAAATCACGGACATCAATTGGCTGTTAGTGCAGGTTTGGCAAGTGTAAGAGGAAAAAAAGGAGCTATGATTATTGATGGTGATTTGCAAGACCCACCTGAGTTAGTAGAAGAGTTTTATAAATTATTGATTCAAGGATTTGATGTAATATATGCTATCCGAAAAAACAGAAAAGAAAGTTTCTTAAAAAAGTTAGCATATCTAGCTTATTACAGATTGCAAAAAAAGATTTCCAGTTTTAATATTCCTATCGATAGTGGCGATTTCTCTATGTTAAGCAGAAGAGTTGTCGACAATATAAACAATATGCCTGAACAAAGCCGGTATTTAAGAGGAATGAGAGCTTGGGTTGGTTTTAAACAAATCGGTTTTGAATATGATCGAGACGAAAGACAAGCAGGAAATACAAAATACAGTTGGAGTAAACTTTTTGAATTGGCTTTTAACGGGTTCTTTAATTTTAGTGATTTTCCGGTGAAAATTATTACTCGACTTGGATTTTTTACAGTATTCTTTTCATTGATTTATTTTGGGTATAATATTTACAGAAGAGTTTATTACAATGACGTTCCTCAAGGATTTACAGCTACTATTTTAGCTATAATTTTATTTAGTGGTGTTCAACTTATATCTTTAGGATTAATAGGCGAATATGTTTTACGGATTTACAATCAAGTTAGAAACAGGCCCTTGTTTGTAATAGATAAAATTATTCAAGACGGAAAAGAGATTGGAGAATAAAGCATTAATTAGACCATAAAAATATAATTTATACTCAATTTTGTTCATATCAGTATTTTTATCAAGTATTCAAAAACAAATAGAAAAATTAGGAATTAAATTCATCAATAAAGAAGAGATATACCAAGCGATTATTATGATGTAATAATTTGCAATCATGTTTTAGAACAAGTGCCTAATCCAATTGAAACGCTTTCAATAATTAAATCGAAACTAAATAAAAACGGGAAAGTTGTATTAGTAATACCTTTTGAAAAAGGTAGACGATATTCAAAATTTGATATAAATGATAAAAATTATCATTTGTATTCATGGAATGTTCAAACACTAACTTATTTAGTATCTCAAATTGGGTTTAAATGTATTGAGACAAAAATATTAGATTATGGATATGACAGATTTATAGCTAGTACTATCTCAAAGTATCATTTACCAAAATTAACTTTTAACCCACTTTTTAAAATATTAAATTTTTTACGTCAATCCAAAGAAATTTTATTAGTGATAGAGAGAACCAGTTAGTTTTTCTAGAATTACACTAATTTTTTTGGGATTTAATCTATTTATATAATTATCAAAACTTTGAATTTAATTTTTTTAATTAACTAACAAAAACTTATCTTACTTTAGAAGTAAATTTTTCATAATTTTGCGTCCCTTAATTAATTTGAACACAATTTGATTTTTTTGATTATTTAAAGTTTAAATGTAACTTTTTCAAAACTCAAAAGTGCAAAAAAACACCTTAACAAGCGCAATATGTTGAAATTAATGTTTTTAAAAATAAATAAACTCAAAGAAAACCAATTTGTTTTACAGAGTTTAAAAACGATGCTTTTAAGAGTATTTGGGATTATTTTGCTTTTTGGCTTTACGCTTTATTTGACCCACAATTATGATCCAAAAATCATTGGACAATATGATTTCATAAGAACTTATTTATTAGTCTTAGGAAGTATTTGCTTATTGGGAAACGAACAATCTATACTTTACTTTACAGGACGATTGAAGAGCACAAACACAATTTGGGAGCTAAAAGCTATCTACAAAAAGATGCTTTTTATAATTTTTATGACTTGTTTTTTTGCTTTTTTTTTACTTTTAATTATTGATGAGTCAACAATTAACTCGTATTTTAACGATCCTAATTTATATATCTTACTCATTAAATCAACAGCAACTTTATTCTTTTATTCATTAACACTCCTCAACACTGAGGTTTTTAGAGCATTAGATTCAATTTATATTGCAGAACTTTTCAGAAACACATTCAAATATGCCTCTGTTATTTTTGGTTCAATTTTGTTAATTAATATCCATAAAGAAATTTATTTGGTAGATACTTTTTTAATAGGATTTATCTTTCTTGCAATTTTGTCAACATACATGATTTTTGGACTTTTTGGAAAACAAATTTCGATTAATGAGAATACTTATTCATATAAATATATACTAAAGAAGTCATATCCTATGGCAATAAGTGCAATGGCTATTTTTTTGTTGATGAGTTTTGACATTATTTTTTTAAAAAAATATTGGGGGGATAAGACTGTAGCGTTTTACACAGTTGGTATAAAAATAATGACAATAGTTGCAATGATAATTAATGTGGTAAATGTAAATATGGCAAGTAAAATTTCAGAATATTTTTCGGGCAATAATAGAGAACAGTTAATTCGAACTTTAAAAAATGCTTCAAGATTAATTTTTATTTTCACACTTCCATTTACATTTATTATATGTTTTTTCCCAACTTATATTTTAAGTTTTTTTGGAGAGGAATATATTATTGCTAAAAATTCGTTGATAATATTAATAGTTGGACAGGGTATATGTTCGTTTTTTGGTATGGCCCCTGTTTATTTAAATATGACAGGAAGACAACACGTTTTTCAAATTATACTTATTGGTTCTGTAATAATAAATTTTTTTTTAAATAGACTTTTAATACCTTATCATGGATTAACGGGTGCAGCATTTGCGTTTTCAACAAGTATGATTTTTTGGAATTTTACCTCAGCATTATTTATTTATTATAAAGATAAAATTATTGTGTTTTTAAATTAATTTTTTTATTTAATATTATGACTCCAAAAATTTGTAAAATTTAATAATATGAAAATTCTAATAAAAGAAAATAAATTGTTCTTTTTATGCTTATTTATTATTAATTTGCTTGTTGGTGTTTTGGCTTATTTTGTCTTACCAGATAAGTTTTTTTATGATGCAAAAACAATAATTTCTCATGATTATAGTGAGTTAAGCTCTTCAGGAAGCTATGGATTTGCCTGCTTATTTTACAAAATAACGGGATTAAAATATCTTTCATATCCAATAGTAGCAATAATACAATATCCGATTGTTGTTTACATTTTGTACAAAATTGGTATTCCATATAATTTTCAAAAAATTAATGTGAAAAATGTATTGGTATATATCGCATTTTTTATGATGGCTATTTTTATTTCGATGCCCTCAAAAGAGTTTATCACTTTTACTTATTTGTCAATAATTATATTTCTTTATCAATCAGATAGTATAACTTTAAGTAAAAAGATTGTATTTTCCTTATTGATTCTCGCTTTTTTTGGTGTTTTTTTTCGTTCTTATTTTTTGTTGATACCAATAATTTCAATAGGAATGTATGCTTTAACTTATTTAAAATTAAAAAATAAAGCTTTAAAATCAGTAGTATATGGAATTTTCATTGCTGTTTTGATGTCTTTAAGTGTTGGAATTTTAAGCGGAAAGAATTTTTCACAAAGTTCAAGAGATGCAGTAAACTCTGAAAGAATGAATTCTAAAGACGCTAATTCAATGATTCAATCTCCTGTTAAGACTGATACATGGTATGGAGAAACCATTAGTATTATTTACGGTTTTATTGCAGTAAACCTTCCTCTAGAAGGCTTTAAACATATTTTTTCACCACAAATTATAGCTTTTATTATTTGGCAACTTTTATTATTTTATATTCTTTTTGTTCGACTTTCAATTTGCTTGAATGATAGACACAAGCACCCCCTTTTGTTATGGACATTATTAATTTTATTTTCTTATTTTATAGTTCAAGGGGTTTTTGAACCAGATTTAGGAACAGCGACTCGCCATAAAATAGGTGTATTTCCGTTAATTTATTTTGCTTTATATTATGAACATTTCAGAAAAGAGCTTCAACAAAATATTTAATTTTTTCATAATCATTATTGCTACAACAATGATTTTTAGGAAACCTTGTACTTGGTTAATAGTTTCATTTGTAATATTCAACTTGTTTTTTTTTAAAAAATTAGAATACTCTAAAAAATATTTACCCTTAATTACAATTATTGCTTCTCCTTTTTTATTAGAGATACTTCTTTTTTGGAAAAATGATTCTTATTTATTAGGAATAAAATCATTAGAAAAAAGTATTTCATTAATAATTTTCCCTTTGTTTATAATTGGTAATTTTCAACGTATTCAATTCAATAAAATCTGTCGAGTTTATGCGATTATAACAACATATATAATTCTTTTTTTCTTTTTCCGGTTTTTGTTTTTTTTTCCAGAATTAATCAGTAAATACGTTAAAGGGATTGATTTATGGGAAATGGGATATCAATTTACCAACAGTTTTGGCATTCACGCACCAGCATTAAATATGCATTTGGCATTTGCGAGTATTATTAATCTCTATTTTATTTTTTACTCTTTTCAAAAAAAAGAAAAAATAATTTTTAGTACATTAAATATAATTACGTTTGCTTTTTCTTTCTTTCTGATTCTCTTTGTTAATACTCGCTTAGCTTTATTTAATGCTTTATTCGGTTTCGGATTAATCTTTTTTTATGAAATAATTAAAAAATATAATTTTAGAATTGTAATAGGAATACTAGTTGTTTTATCTATTTCGTTAACTTCGATCTTTTATGTTTATGTGCAAAAAAACCCGTACATGAAAGAGAAATATTACAAAGTAACATTTGCCCATATGGATAAAGTAGGAAAACTTGATGAAATAGAAAACCCAGAAGCAGAGGTTTATAATTCATTTGTTACCAGACTATCAATTTGGAAATCTGCATGGGAATTATCCTTAAATAACCTTCCTTTCGGAGTTGGTGCTTCAGATGGTAAACCGGAATTATTTAAATACTTTAGGCAAACAAATCAAAAATTTCTGGCTAAATATGATTTTCCAACCCACAATCAGTATATCGATTATTTTTTAAAGTTTGGAATATTAGGCGTACTAATAATTTTAATGTTCTTTTATAATTTAGCCTATTTAGGATTTAGTACTAAAAGTCCAATTATAATTTCTTTTTTCTTTCTCTTTTTTCTTTCCAATATTACAGACGATTATTTAATTCGTTTTGATGGAATTGCTTTTTGTGGATTATGGATATCAATTTTTGGATGCTATTGGTTACAACGAAAAAGATTGTCTGTAAATACTAGCTAAATATCTAAAATTTTTGTTCTTATCAAATAATTCAATGCATCTATTTAAAGCATTTTTTCCAAAAACAGCTCTGTTTTTATCTTCTTTTAGAAATTCTAAAAATGAATCTATCTCTTCAATTGTATCGAAAAGAAATCCAGTTTCATTGTGAACAACAACATCTTTATTTCCTATAATATTGGTTGCCAAAACAGGTTTTTCTAAAGCCATTGCCTCTAAAACAGCTATTGGTAGTCCTTCCCAAAGTGAAGTTTGTATATAAATATCAATTGCATTGAGTTCTGTCAAAACTTTTCTCTTCTCAAGCATCCAACCTGTAATGCGAATGTTGGGAGCTGTTATTTCATGATTTAGTTCACCGTCTCCAATCCAAACAAAATTAATTTCAGGATATTTATTAGCAATTGCATTGAAAAGGCTAGGATTTCTCGCAAATGTTATTCTTCCAACAATACCTATCGTTAGTATTTCATTTCTCCTTTTGATAAAATTTTCTCTCACAGAGTTAATATCAATACCATTTCTAACTAATACAGATTTACCTATGCTTGCGGCAATTTCATATTCGGTATCCCCACAGGCAATAGTTTCCCCACCAAAAAATAATTGAAAATATTTTTCAATTATCCAATACATTTTTTTACTAAAATCAGAAATATCTGTTCTCAAAAATGCATAACCATGTGGAGTATAAAAAATTTTTTTCTTTTTAAACAATAAAAAACATGCGATTCTTCCTAAAACTCCAGCTTTAGAGGAATGAAGATGAATAATGTCGGGGTTTAATTTCTTGAGTTCTTTAGTTAATTTTATAATCGATTTTAAATCTTGAAAAGGAGAAAAATGTCTAACCATATTAAGTTCAAGAAGAGAAACGCCTTTTGAGAATTCATTTCTCGTTCTTTCAGAATCCACTTCTTTTCTATTACTACTATAAATAATAGTTGTCTCAATAGTTTTATTAATTTCATTGTCTCCAAAAAAAAAGGATAAATCTTTGAAATAAGTGTTAACTCCTCCCGCTAAAGCTTCTACAATATGAACAACCTTCAAAACAATTAAATTTATTTTTGTAAAAATATGTAAAATGAAATTAAGAACAACTTTAAATTTCAAACAATCCTTGTAAAATAAAATATTAAAATCCTTTAAAATTTCTATTAGAAATTACAAAAATGTATTAAAGTAATTAAATATAAAATAATTAAGTGATTTTCCTTTTGGAATTCTAATGATAAGTTTATTTTTGGCAAAATATTTCTATAAGTTATAAATGGAATTACTTGAGGTAATAATAGATTTTTACAATTTAAAAAAAACAGTACCATAAAGAAAAAAATTTATTCTCAAAATTAAAAGTTAATATTTATATAATAAAAACATAATTTTTTCGTTATTATAATTGCCAAACAAACAGACATGAAAAGAATACTTATTACTGGAGCAGCAGGTTTTTTAGGATCACATTTGTGCGACCGTTTTATTGCCGAAGGTTATTTTGTAATAGGAATGGACAATCTCATTACGGGCGACTTAAAAAACATAGAACATTTGTTTAAACTCAAGAATTTTGAGTTCTATCATCATGATATTACCAAGTTCGTTCATGTGCCAGGAGATTTAGATTATATTCTGCATTTTGCATCACCAGCAAGTCCTATCGATTATTTAAAAATCCCCATCCAAACCTTAAAGGTAGGTTCATTGGGAACGCATAATCTTTTAGGTTTAGCTCGGGTAAAAAAAGCTAGAATCTTAATTGCATCTACCTCTGAAGTATATGGAGATCCCTTGGTGCATCCACAAACCGAAGAATATTACGGAAATGTAAATACTATTGGGCCTAGAGGTGTATATGATGAGGCGAAACGTTTTCAAGAATCTATAACCATGGCTTATCATACTTTTCATAGTGTAGAAACAAGAATCGTTAGAATTTTTAATACCTATGGACCAAGAATGCGATTGAATGACGGAAGGGTAATTCCAGCTTTTATAGGTCAAGCTTTACGTGGAGAAGATTTAACTATTTTTGGTGATGGTATGCAAACGCGCTCTTTTTGCTATGTGGATGATCAAGTAGAAGGCATTTATAGATTACTTCATTCCGATTATGTATATCCAGTAAACATAGGCAATCCTGATGAAATTACCATAAAGGATTTTGCAGATGAAATAATAAAGTTAACCGGAACCAATCAAAAAGTGGTATATCATCCTTTACCTACAAATGACCCTCTACAAAGACAACCCGATACAACAAAAGCAAAAGCATTATTAGGATGGGAAGCAAAAGTCTCAAGAAGTGAAGGAATGAAAATAACGTATGAGTATTTTAAATCATTGTCAACCGAAGCACTTTTAAAAGAAGAACACAAAGACTTTACAGGATACATTCATTAGTATGACTTCAGGGACAGGAAGATATTCTAAATATATTAGACCAATAAGTATTTTTTTCGACTTATTGGTTATAACTATTTTATGTTTGTTTTTTTTTAAAGAATTAAACTTAAACGCTTTGTATTATCTAGTATATCAAACGCTAGTTTGGGCAATTATTGCTTTTTTAATACAATTTTATGGTATTTATCGATTTACAACTCCAGTCGAAATTGCTTCTAAAATTTTAAAACAAGGCGTATTGTTTTTATTGGTAATTATTGCTTTTTTTCCGTTTTCAAAAACCGTTTTATTTAGTGGTAAAGCGATAGCCTATTTTATGGTTACTAGTTTTATATTAATTACCATTTTTAAATTTTTACTTTTTTACTATTTAAAGAAATATAGAGTTGTAACAGGAAGTAATTACAGAAGTGCCATAATTATTGGATACACTCCAGAATCGATTCGATTAAAACAACTTTTTGAAACAAGAGTAGATTATGGATATCGATTTTTAGGTTTTTTTTCAGATAAAAAGGCAAATAATAATATAAAAGGCAAACTTGAAAATGTCAAATCTTACGTTATGGATAATGGGGTGGATGAAATTTACTGTTCTTTAAACGAAATTACTAATGAGCAGTTAAAAGATTTTGTAGATTTTGCTGACGAAAATCGTAAAACAATAAAATTTATTCCAGACACTAAAGAAATTTTTGCAAAAAATTTAAAAATAGATTATTACGAGATGTTTCCCGTATTATCCATACAAAAAACAACACTTCATGACCCCATAACTAAAGCGTTTAAACGAGTTTTCGACATTTGCTTTTCATTGATTGTTATTTTTGGTTTGCTTTCTTGGCTTGTTCCATTATTAGCTATTTTAATTAAATTAGAATCACGTGGCCCAATTTTCTTTAAACAAGGACGACCTGGAATAGATGAAAAGGAGTTTTTTTGTTATAAATTTCGATCTATGCATATTAATAAAACTACTGAAAAAGAAGCTTCTAAAAATGATCCGCGAGTTACTAAAATGGGGCGATTCATGCGAAAAACAAGTATAGATGAAATGCCACAATTTATGAATGTTTTACTCGGTGAGATGTCTGTTGTGGGCCCAAGACCCCATCTATGGTCACAAAATAAAACCTATGGCAACAGAATAAATAAATATATGATGCGTCATTATGTAAAACCAGGCATTACAGGACTAGCACAAGTAAAAGGGTTTCGGGGTGAAATAGAGACTGACGAAGATATGGTTAATAGGATTAAATACGATGTTTTTTATATAGAAAACTGGTCAATAATTTTAGATATAAAAATAATTTTACAAACCGTTTTTAATATTTTTAAAGGTGAAGAAAAGGCCTATTAAAACACTTTTTTTTCTATCAAATTCTTAATTTGAAGACTGAGATTAAAATGTGATTTAGATTGTTCAAAAATTTCGGTTTTCATCAATTGAATATTCGGCTTTTTCATTTCAGAAATTTCTTCTAAAACAGCATTTAAAGCAATATGGTTTTCTACTTCTGCAACCCAGCCTAAATGATTTTCGTTAACAATCGTTTCCCCTTCTCCTCCTCCAAAATAGAGTATAGGAATCCCTAAAGCACTATATTCAAATATTTTTGAAGGTACTGAACCATAAATTCTCGATTTTAAAGGAACGAGTGCAACATCAAATGTGGTTAGTTTTGAAATTAAATCATTACGTTCTAACATACCGTGAAAAACAATTTTTTTTGACGGATTGTTTTTTATGTAGTTTTCAATTTGGACTTTTTCTGCTCCTTCTCCAAAAATGTGAAATTCAATGTTGAGATGTTCTAAATTAATTTTTTCACAGACTTCTAAAAGGCCTTGAGCTATTCCTAATAATCCTGCATAAAATAACTTAATCGTATAGTTTTCAGTAGTTTTTAATTCAAAATTTTGTAATTTATGATCAGGATAATTGCGATATAAATGACATTCTTTATTAGGGAAAAGGTGATGAATATGGGTAATAATTTCATTAGATTGACCTAAAATTACTGTAGCCTTTTTGTAAATGAATCGTTCAAAAAACAGGGATATTTTATGCGAAAATGAATTCACTTCCAAAGCTTTTAATTCTATTGCTGCTAACGGCCAAAGATCAGAAATATTTAGAATTATTTTTTTCCGCTTAAAAGAAAGAATTAAAACACTAATAAACGAAAGCAACAATGGTGGTGATTGTATCACAACTTTTTTAGGTGTTTTTTTCAGCAACAAATAAAAAAATAATCCAACTGAAAATGATAAAACAGATAGAATTCGAATAAAAATTCCAGCACTATTACTCGGAAAAATCCAAAGTCGTTTGACTCGAATATTTTGCAGGTTTTCTTCAACAAAAAACTTCCCTCTGTATTCTGGAAACAAAATGCCTTTTGGATAATTGGCGAGTGGACAAAGTACAGATACCGCATAATTATTTTGATGTAATTTTAAAGCCAATTGCTCAATTCTATTAGCTGCGGCACCTTTTTCGGGAGGATAATAATTAGTTATAATTAATAGTTCTTCCATTATAGTTTTTCTAATAAAATAGAAATAATTCGTTCAGCTGCTTTTCCGTCCCAAAGCTCTGGGATTCCGCTTTTTCGTTTCCCGTTTTCTAGAAATGAGCTATAAGTTTCTTGTAGCTTTTCTATTGAAACCCCAACTAATGTATTGGTTCCTATAGATTGTGTTTCGGGTCTTTCGGTATTTTCTCTTAATGTAAAGCAAGGAATTTCCAAAACGGTCGTTTCTTCAGAAATTCCTCCTGAGTCTGTAATGACTGCAAACGAATTTTTAACTAAGTACATAAATGCCAAATAGCCTTGTGGCTCAACAAAAAGTATATTTTTAAACTCTAAAACTGATGTTCCAAGTATTGCTTTTGTTCGTGGATGAATAGGGAAAACTACTTTTTTGTCTTTAGCCAAAATATCGATTCCCAACAATAATTTATTCAATGATTGTTCTTCATCTACATTTGATGGACGATGCAAGGTTAGGATAATATATTTTTCAGTTTCTAATTGATGCTCTTCCCAAAAATCAGGCTTTGTAATTCTATGCAAATTTTGATATAAAGTATCAATCATTACATTACCCACAAAATGAATTTTAGATGCTTCTGTACCATATTTTATAAGATTTTCACTAGCCCAAGTTGAGGTGGTAAAAAAATAATCAGAAATGCTATCCGTTACGATTCGGTTTATTTCTTCAGGCATAGTAATATCTCCAGAACGAATTCCTGCTTCAACGTGTGCTACTTTAATGTTTAGTTTTTTAGCCACGATGGCACAAGCCATAGTCGAATTGACATCTCCAACAACAAGAACTAAATCACAAAAATTTTCTAATAATTCTTCTTCAAAAGCAACCATTATTGCTGCCGTTTGAACAGATTGTGATCCGCTTTTGACGTTTAAATTGCAGTTGGGTTCAGGAATATTGAGCTCTTCGAAAAAAGTAGCGCTCAAGTTTTTATCATAGTGCTGACCAGTATGGACTAATCGAAAAGAAATGGTCACCCCTTCATTTTTCTTTTTCTCAATCGCTTTTATAATAGGAGCAATTTTAATAAAATTTGGGCGCGCGCCAGCAACTATTGTAATTTTCATATTTCTATTTTACTAATGAAACGAACTGTTTCAATTTTCCACTAACACCTCTTTCTAAAATTCCTTTTCTAGTAAAAACATATTTCAAATTAGATTCTAAGTAGTCTGAAAATACCTTTTCAATAGTTTTTATTTCTGCTTTTTTTAGAGGCATTTCACTTGTATATTGAATTTCAAAAGTATCTGTTTTTGTTTGTATTATGACAAATTCTTTTACATTTCCGTCATCTCCAAATAATTTTTTGGTTATAGAATAGAATGTCATTCCAGGACAAGTCTTGCCGCTTGGTAAAATAGCAATATCATTAGTACGGCCAGTTAATTTTTTAAGAATAGGCTTTTTAAGGGTACTTTTTTCGTCTAAAATACCATAATCACCTACTTCATAACGAATAAAAGGATGTGCTTTATTATAGAGATTTGTTATCACAATTCGCCCTTCTTTTCCGTATGGTAGAGGTTGGTCATTTTCGTCTAAAATCTCTACAAACAAAGTTTCGGCATTTACTTGCCATTCGTTTTCGGGGTTTTGAAAAGCAATAATATCCAATTCAGCAGCTCCATATTCGTTTATTATAGGAACGCCAAGATATTCCTCCAATAAGAGTTTATCTTCTTCAAATAGCATTTCAGAAGTGACAATACATGCTTTTAGTGTAGGGCATATTTTAGTTAATACAAGACGTCTTTTTTTTAAGTGCTTAGCCAATAAAACAATTGAACTTGTATATCCGTTGATGTAATCGAATTTCTTTTTCTTAAAAACTTTAATAATTTCTTCTAAGCCTATAAAGGATAAATCAAATATGTTAAAACGATATCTTCTACTGAAAAAGTCCTTAATGCGCAATTTTTTATTGGCTATAAAGTTTAAAGGCATACCATAAAATCGAGCTTGAAACGAACGGTTGCAATCTATATCATACCAAGCAAAGCGTCTCATGATATTTGCCCAAATTATAGCATGACATAATTTGTCTTTGGCAAAAACTAATGGGTCACCACTAGATCCTGATGTTGAGTTAATATAAATGTTTCTTTTAGAAAACCCTTTTGAAAGCCTTTCTTTTAAAGGCCTTTGAAAATCGATTTTTTTTAGTATGGGTAAATCTTCCCATTTTTCGAAAGTAGATTTCCCAACAAAATTTTGGTAAAACAAATTATTATCCAAATGAAATTTTACAATTTCAGACTTTCTAGCCGATAAAAAATCAGCGTAATCTTCTTCTGAAACAGCCAAAATTTGATTTAGTTTTTCTTTTGCTTTCTCAATTGGAAAGCCATTTAATTTTAAAGAAAGAGTAAAAAGCTTAAACACCTAGGTTAATTTTTATACAAAAGTAATACATAGCTACAACTATCAATCAACAAATTTTTAAAAATTGTTATTGATTACGTCTAAAAGCGATTATTTTTGCATTTCACAACTTACTACAAAACAATGACAATTTTATTACTTGGTTCAGGAGGAAGAGAACATGCTTTTGCCTGGAAAATGCTTCAAAGTTCACTTTGTACAAAACTATTTGTTGCTCCTGGAAACGCTGGTACAGAATCTATTGCAACAAATGTAAATATTAGTCCAACTGATTTCGATTCAATAAAGACATTTGTACTACAGGAAAAAATTGAAATGGTAGTTGTTGGTCCAGAAGACCCATTAGTAAAAGGAATTTTCGATTTTTTCGCAAATGATAATGATTTAAAAAACATTCCAGTTATTGGACCTTCTAAAAAAGGATCGCAATTAGAGGGAAGCAAAGAGTTTGCTAAAGAGTTTTTAGTAAAACATAGAATTCCAACAGCAGCTTACGATAGTTTTACTAAAGAAACTGTAGAAAAAGGTTGTCGTTTTCTAGAAACATTACAACCTCCATACGTTTTAAAAGCCGATGGATTGGCAGCAGGAAAAGGCGTTTTAATTATTCAGGATTTAGCGGAAGCTAAGGATGAATTAAGAAATATGCTTGTGAATGAAAAGTTCGGAGAGGCAAGTTCAAAAGTGGTAATCGAAGAGTTTTTAGACGGTATTGAATTGAGTTGTTTTGTTTTAACAGATGGGAAAAGCTATAAAATTTTACCAACCGCTAAAGATTATAAACGTATTGGTGAAGGTGATACCGGATTAAATACTGGGGGAATGGGAGCCATTTCACCAGTGCCCTTTGCTGATGACATTTTATTAGAAAAAATAGAAACTAGAATTGTAAAACCAACTATTGAGGGATTGCAAAAGGACGGAATAGTTTATAAAGGGTTTGTGTTTATTGGTCTTATCAACGTAAAAGGAGAGCCAATTGTTATTGAATACAATGTACGAATGGGAGATCCAGAGACAGAGGTAGTAATACCAAGATTAAAATCGGATTTGGTTGAATTGTTTGTGGCTGTGGCTAATGAAAAACTAGATGAAGTTTCCTTAGAAATTGATTCTAGAAGTGCAACAACTATAGTTTTGGTTTCAGGCGGTTATCCGGAAGATTTTGAAAAAGGTAAAGTAATTTCAGGTATCGAAAATGTTACAGATTCAATCGTATTTCATGCTGGGACAAAAGCCGATAATGAATTTGTCGTGAGCAATGGTGGGAGAGTTTTAGCCGTAACTTCTTATGGAAATGATTTTCAGGAAGCCATAAAAAAATCGTATCAAAACATAGAAAAGCTACATTTTGATACGATGTATTTTAGAAAAGATATTGGCTTTGACTTACTTTAAGAAAGAATGCGCCGTTGTATCTTGGTTTTCTTCGTTGTTTTCCTCGTGTAATTTCAATTGTTGAATCCAATAAACCATGGCAACAGTACAAATAATCATAAAAATCCAATTGATGCCATTAGCTAAAAACCAATGTTCTAGTTCAAGTTTTCTTAAATAGTCTTGAGGAATAAAAAAGATATTCTCAAATAACCACTGTATTCCTTCAAAAAATGCTCTCATAATTTTAAAATTATTTTTAAACAAGTATTATATTTACATTTACAAAAGTATAAAATATCCTTATGTTTACAAGTCTTTTTCGAAAATCTACTCCATTAAATTATTCAATAGTAATTTTAGGGGTGGTTTTATTCTATTTTTTGGTTCAAATTCACTTTGTAACCAATGTATTTACAAGCATAAATGCGATAGAAAAAATAGTTTTGTTGGCAATCATTTTTGGCTCTATTTTTACAACAAATTTTATTGTTAAGAAAAACGGATTGAGCAAAGACAGTGCCTATACCGTTTTTTTTTACTTTTTATTGCTATTGTTTTTTCCAAATGTTTGGAATAATAAAAGTTTATTATTATCTAATTTTTTTATCTTATTGGCTATTCGACGATTAGTTTCATTGCAATCATTAAAAACTCCAAAGGAAAAAATTTTCGACGCTTCTTTATGGGTTTTTGTCGCGGCAATGTTTCATTTCTGGAGTATTATTTATATTATTTTGGTATTTATTGCTATTCTTTTTCATGCTGCAAGAGATTATAGAAATTGGTTTTTACCATTTATAGCCTTTTTTACATCATGTTCTGTTTTTGTATTGTTTGCTTTAATATTTGATAAGAGTTGGATTAGTCAATTGCTTTCTGACACTACAGTAAATTATAAAATTGACTATTTTGTTAAACCCTCACAAAATCTGGCTTTGTCGGTTTACACAACTATTGGTTTGTATTTTGTGCTGTCGCTTTTAATGTCAATGTCTAAGAGACCTTTAATGCTACACACTTCATATAAAAAAGTGCTGTGGGCTTTTTTTTTAGGAATAGCAGTTTTTATAGTATCCACAAATAAAAGCAATGACTTATTAGTGTTTACAGTTGCTCCTTTAGCTGTTATGATAACAAGTTATATAGAAATGGCACAAATAAAATGGCAAAAAGAAATCATTATCGCTTTTTTAATTATAAGCGGATTTATCGCTTTTTTTTATCAATTATAATTTATTTCCGTAAGCCAAGTCTCCAGCATCTCCTAAACCAGGAATAATATAATTTTTATCATTTAGTTTTTCATCTAAAGTGGCAACCCACAAATGACAGTGGTCTGGCAGATGATTTTTAAGATAAGCAATACCTTCTGGCGCAGCGATAATAACAGCAATGTGAATTTCTTTTGGCAATCCTTTTTGCATTAATTTTTCATAAACCGCAACTATAGATTGACCAGTAGCTAACATCGGGTCTATTAGTAATAATGTTTTATTTTCTATGTTAGGAACGGCTTGATATTCTACTAAGATATCAAAAAAAGCATCATTATTAGGATGGTGTCTATAGGCAGAAACAAAACCGTTTTCAGCATTATCAAAATAATTTAAAAAACCTAAATGCAAAGGCAATCCCGCTCTAAGAATAGAACACAACACCAATTTATCTGAAATCTCTGTAGTTTTTTTAATTCCAAGTGGTGTTTGAATTTCTACATCAGAATAATGTAAATCTTTACTAAGTTCATACGCCATCACTTCACCAATACGCTCTACATTTCTTCGAAAACGCATGCTGTCATGTTGAATGTTTACATTTCTAATTTGTCCCAAAAAATGATTGAGAATACTGTTTTCGTCTGATAAGTAATGTATTTGCATAATTCGAATATAAGATTATTTATTTACTTTTTTATAGTAAAAGTTTTTTATAAACTATAAAAGTATAAAAAGTATCTTTGTCTTTTTAATAATTAAAGATATGTTTTCAAAATTAGCTTATTCTGTATTTGAACAAAGTATTCAAGATTATCATCAATTTGATGATGTTAATCAACCCATTAACAATCCTTTTCCGAAAGATAAGTTCGAACATTTACTATATCTAAAAAACTGGATTGATACTGTGCAATGGCATTATGAGGATATTATTCGCGATCCGAATATAGATCCGGTTGCCGCGTTAACTTTGAAAAGAAAAATCGATGCTTCGAATCAAGAACGTACTGATATGGTTGAATATATTGATGGTTATTTTCTAAACAAATACAGCACGGTAAAAGTAAAAGATACTGCAAAAATTAATTCTGAAAGTCCAGCTTGGGCATTTGATAGATTATCAATATTGGCTTTAAAAATTTACCACATGAATGAAGAAGCTACTCGCGCAGAAGCTACTCAAGATCATAGAGATAAATGCCAAGCCAAATTAAATATTCTTTTAGAGCAAAGAACCGATTTGTCTATAGCTATTGATGATTTATTAAATGATATTGAAAACGGTGACAAATTCATGAAAGTGTACAAGCAAATGAAAATGTACAATGATGACGAGTTAAATCCTGTTTTGTATCAGAATAAGAAATAATTTTATTTGACATCTAAATTGTCGAAAAAACCCCAACATATAGCCGTTATGAGACTTTCCGCAATGGGAGATGTCGCCATGACGGTTCCTGTTTTAAGAGCGTTTGTGAAGCAAAATCCGGAAATTAAAATCACTGTAATTTCACGCCCTTTTTTTAAACCTTTTTTCGAAGGAATTCCAAACATTTCTTTCTTTGCTTTTGATGAAAAAAAGCAACACAAAGGATTTTTGGGATTGTTGCGATTGTTTCAAGATTTAAAGCAATTAAACATCGATGCTTTCGCCGACTTTCACGATGTTTTACGGTCTAAAGTTATTAGAACTTTATTTTCTTGGAGCGGAAAAAGAACAGCTTCAGTAGATAAAGGAAGAGCTGAAAAAAAAGCGTTAATGCGTGAAGAAAACAAGATTTTCAAGCCACTACCCACCATGTTTGAAAGGCACGTTGCTGTTTTTGAGCAATTGGGTTTTACTGTAAATTTATCCAATCCTATATTTCCTCCAAAACAAACTTTAGATTCTGAAACAATCCATTTAATTGGAGAAAAGCATGGAAAACTTATTGGAATTGCGCCTTTTGCACAATACGATTCTAAAGTTTATCCAGTCGATTTAATGCAAAAAGTCATAGATGAATTGGCATTAAATGAAAACTACACCATATTGCTTTTTGGTGGTGGGAAAAAAGAAATTGAACTATTGAATTCGCTTTCAAAAAACAAACAGAATGTTATTGTTGTTGCCGGAAAAATAAAATTGGAACAAGAATTACAGCTTTTTTCTAATCTTGATGTGATGCTTTCTATGGATTCTGGAAATGCTCATATTGCTGCGATGCTAGGCATAAATGTTATTACGCTATGGGGAGCAACGCATCCATTTGCTGGTTTTTCTCCATTCAACCAACCTTTCGAAAACGCATTGGTTTCTGATAGAAATGTATTTCCAAAATTACCCACTTCAGTTTACGGAAATAAAAAAGTGGAAGGTTATGAAGAAGCTATGAGAACAATAAAGCTAGAAACAATTGTTGAAAAAATTAGGCGTTATTTAAAATAAGTTACTTATACAATCTTAATGATTCTTTCCAGTCATTGATAGAAATACCAAACTCAGTTTTTATTTTCGATTTATCTAAAACACTGTATTTTGGTCGTTTAGCAGGTGTCGGAAATTCTGATGTTGGTATAGGATTTAAATCAATTATAGTTTTATTAATATTGAATATTTCTTTTGCAAAACCATACCAGCTGGTTTTTCCTTCATTGCTATAATGATAAATTCCGAAATTTTGGCTTCCGCTTAAGACAATTTTAACTAGAGCTTGTGCCAAATCGACAGCATGCGTTGGAGTGCCTATTTGATCATTTACAACGTTTAAACTATTTCTTTCATTAGCAAGTTTAAGCATTGTTTTCATGAAATTATTTCCAAATGATGAATATAACCAAGAAGTTCTTACTATAAAACAATGCTTTAAATGTTTAATTATTTCTATTTCCCCTTCTCTTTTTGTTTTACCATATACTCCTTGAGGATTTGTGGTGTCTTCTTCAGTATATGGTGTTTCTTTAATTCCGTCAAATACAAAATCGGTAGAAACATGAATTAATACGGTACTAAATTCATTACATATTAATGCGATGTTTTTGGCTCCTGTGACATTAACAAGAACAGCTTTTTCAGATTCTGCTTCTGCCTTATCAACTGCAGTATATGCCGCAGCATTAATACAAAAATGAGGTTTAATTAAAGTGAAAATTTCTCGAATGCATTTATTATCAGTAATATCTAATTCCGTTGAAGTATAAAAATGAAATTGAATATCAGAATAGTGCTCCGAAATAAATTGTAACGATTGTCCTAGCTGACCATTAGCACCTGTAACTAAAACTACCATGCTTTTCTAGCGTTATTTAAAGTTGGTTGAATCTTGTCTTTGTCTGAAATAATAAATTCGCTATCCGCTAAACTCCAATCGATATTGATTGTTTGGTCATTATATAAAATTCCTCCTTCACTTTCTTTATTGTAAAAGTTATCACATTTGTAAAAAAATGTTGCGGTTTCGCTCAATACTAAAAAACCATGAGCAAATCCTTTAGGAACATAAAACTGATTTTGATTTTCTGCAGATAAAATTACAGAAACATATTCTCCAAACGTTTTAGAACTAGGTCGAATATCAACAGCTACATCTAATACTTCTCCAGATAACACTCGAACCAATTTTGACTGAGCATGCTCTCCAACTTGATAATGTAAGCCTCTTAAAACTCCTTTTGATGAAAAAGACTGATTGTCTTGTACAAAATGAACATTTTGACCTATTCCATTTTGAAATGTTCTCTCATTAAAACTTTCCATAAAATAACCTCTATCGTCAGTGATTATTTTTGGTTCAATAATGAAACACCCTTCCAATTTTGTGGCGATGAAATTCATAAACTATATTATACTCATTAAATGACTACCATAACCACTTTTTAATAATGGCTGGGCTAATATTATTAATTGATCTGCATCTATATAACCCATTCTAAATGCGGCCTCTTCTATAGATCCTATTTTTAAACCTTGACGCTCTTCTATAACTTGAACAAATTGTCCCGCCTGCATTAAAGAATTAAATGTTCCTGTATCAAGCCAAGCAGTTCCTCTATCAAGAATGCTTACTTTTAACTTTCCTCTATCAAGATATTCTTTATTAATATCTGTTATTTCTAGTTCTCCTCTGTGACTAGGTTTTATATTTGCAGCAATTTCTACTACATCATTGTCATAAAAATAAATACCAGGCACTGCATAATTAGATTTTGGATGCTCTGGTTTCTCTTCTATTGAAAGCACTTTACCATAACTATCAAAATCAACAACTCCATAACGCTCAGGATCATGAACATGATAAGCATATATAATTCCGCCATCTGGATTGTTATTTGCTAATAATAAATCAGATAATCCTGTTCCATAAAATATATTATCTCCAAGAACTAAGGCTACTTTATCGTTTCCTATAAACTCTTTTCCAATAATAAATGCTTCTGCTAACCCATTAGGATTTTCTTGAACAGCGTATTCAAAACGACAACCTAATTTTTTCCCATCACCTAATAATTGTCTAAATAATGGTAAATCATGCGGTGTTGATATGATTAAAATCTCTTTAATACCGGACAACATTAATGTTGACAAAGGATAGTAAATCATTGGTTTATCGTAAATTGGCATTAACTGTTTACTAACAGCTAAAGTTAGTGGATGCAACCTTGTTCCTGAACCACCGGCTAATATTATTCCTTTCATAGCAATCTGTTTTAGAATGTTATTGGGTTAATTTTGGTTTGCTTTTTCAGCTTGTTTCTTGTAAAAACTGATGAAAAAATGTATCAAAATAAAAATAAAAATAAACAAAAAGGGTAAAATAAATTTTAACTTTCCGTTAATTGATTTAGTGTTTTCAATGTTTAAAGTGGTACTATTATCTTTTATTATTTTATCTGCGCTGACAAGTTGTAACCTAAGGTATCCTTTTTCCGATATTAACTTATTCTTTGTTTCTATAGCATCATTTAATTGAGTGTTCTCATTATAATATACTAACTTATCACTTTTAATATTTTGACTACTATCCGTTTTCTTAGTGAAATTATTCAAAAACCCATCTATTTGAGCAATAATATCATCATTAGCTTTTATTTTTGATTCGATATTGTTGATCTCTTGCTTTTGAACTCTACTATAAAAGGAACTTTTATTAAGAAAATTTAAAATTGGTTCAACTGTTTCCTTTACATGGTTTTTATTTGTTGTGCTTATTGTTATTAAATAATGAGAGTAACTTTTACTCATTACTTTGTCTTCAACGATTTTCTTTATATCTCCGTTTTCAACCATTAACTTTAATAATTCAAAACTTTGATTATTTTCACTTGCCGTATTAATAAATTTATTTAAGTCAACTATAGGATTTACACTAATTTTTAAAAGATAGTTAGGGTCTTTTATACCTATCTGTTTTAAAAACACAAAATCGCCTTCTTTAATTTTAGATTCAATTAAATTTATTTTAGAATATAAATAATCTGTGCTTTTAAAATTGGGTTCAACTATAATTTGATGATCGAAAGTCTTGTATGCCTTATCAAAATAAAGTCCTAACCCCACTGATATAATTATAATTATTAAAATAATTTTACTTTTTTTGATTAAAAATTGAAGTGTTTTAAAAATTGAAGTATTGATTTTTTGAAAAAAAATTCCTATTTTTTCTGAGATTAGTGCTAAATCAATTTCTTGATCCTCTATTTTTTTATTTGAGTTTGTGCTCATTATCTTTTTATTGTATGTTAAAAATTTGTTCTAATATCTTTATTGTAATTAAATAAGTAGGCTTTACTCCGGTAGTCCCTAATCCTCCTGAGGCCAATGTGCTACCTGTTTCTAAAGGATTATCTGAAGCATAATAAGCATATCTTACTTTTACATCTTGGTTGATGCTTTTTCTGATTTTCGATGCTGATTGGATGGCTTTTTGATAATAAGCGCCTTCCATTTCTAATCCTATAACTCCCCAAGTCGATTCATGGAAAAACTTTAGTAAGTCTTTATTTTGTAGTGAAGTGCCCAAAACGGTTACCATTGGGCCAGCAAATACATCAATATTATTTCCTTCTAACATTTCCTTTGTTAATTCGTTTTCAAAAGTATAGTTATCACCAGTTCCTTCATTAATATGGGCTGATGGAATCATAATATCTCCTTTTCCTCCTTGCAGAATACCCGCTTTTCCCATAATAGAAACCGATGCCACATTCATAAACACTTTTTTATCTTTTGTTTCTTGAAATGGCTTTAATAATTCGTCTATTGTTTCATAGGCTTGCTCGCCAAAGGCATAATCCATAACAATTAATACTGGTTTTAATTCACCAAATTTTGCATTAGCAAAAGCCGATTTTTTTAAATCGATTTTAGCGGTGTCAAATATTTGAACATCAATGTTTGTGCCTGAAAAATCTGGTAAAGATATCATACCGTATTGTTTGGCAAATTCCTCAACTTTATTTCTTACATCATGAGCGCCTGATTTACTTAACTCTTCATAAATAAAAAAATCGGTTTGATCTTTGAATTTTGTTTTTAAAACATGGGTTGCAAAAATAGAATTCATAACGCTATGCATATTAGCACTTATAATATGAATTGGTCGGTCTAAAAGTTGATTTTGTTTTAAGACTTCTTTTATGTTTGTAGCCCAAATTTCACCATGAATATGATGTCCTAAACGCTCTCTTAAAATCGGACTAAAGGTAATTGTACGTTTTTCATTTCCTATGGCTTCTTCTATGGCTAATTTTCCTAACCAATAAATAATATGAAGAAAACGATCTGGTTTTTCTGCTGTTCCAAAAGCATCATAAATATCTAATACTTCTGAAAAAGTTCTACCAAGAATATTCGCAGCATGTGAAATAGTTTTTTCTTTATCTATTAATGTTAACTTTTTATCTTGATAAACAGCTTCTTCTAATTTTTGCCAATCGCGAGTTACTTCTCCGCTTTCATCAATTAAAATTCTGTTTTTTATTTTATGAGATTCTATGAAAATAAAAGTCAAATGTGTCAAAATATCATAAATATCTGATCGCCCTCGAGTAATTTCAATATTCATTTGTTCGTCATCAATTCGATAACAATTACGTCTTCTTTTTGGGGGAACTATAGCCTTAAAATGTGATTTAGAATATCCTTCATCTGATGTTAAATTAATAAACTGACATTGTTCTATTCCAACAGGTAGCCTTTCAATTACATATAAAAGTCCGTTTAATTCTACTTTTTCTTCTGCAATGGTTCCGTATATTTCAGGGCGTAATGATAATAATGCTTCTCTTAATGTTTCTCCCGATACCCCCATTGGTTTATAGAATCCTCTATTGAACAAATGGCGCATTGTGATGTACAATTTTTCAACAGCACTAGACGATTCTTGTGCTCTTGATCGTACTATATTTTTAATTTCTTTCATTTATTTTATGATTTATAACCTGCAAATGTAAGGTTTTTATTTTTAGTTCGTTAATATCAAATTTATTGCTGGCTCGTATATCATAATTTTTTTTGTCGAATTCTGTTCGTTTTCATTGGTTTGCCTGCTCCATTTACCACCTGAAAAAGTATATAAATATTCTTTTTCTACATAATTATAAAGCACAAACGGATAATAAGTTTTTTTAGTTTGCAATGTATTTGTGTTTTTATCTAAAAAAGTTTTTTCAAGTTTATTGTTTTCTATAATTAATTTTTCGAAACCAATAAATAGTCCTTCTTTAGGCATTTTTAAATTGAATTTGGTTACATTAAATGCTGTTTTATTTACGCCTTTATCAACAGAAACTATAAAATTCTTGTCTAAAATTTCATCAGTAGGAAAACCATTCGAATCTACTTTATAAAAATGAATTTTTATGGAAGCATTATCTATTTTACTGTCGGTAAAAATGGTAATTTTTTTTATAAATCTTGTTTTTTTATAGGATTCTAAATAGGGGAAAAACTTAGTGTCTATTCGAGGTCCGTTGTCAAAAGCTTCTAAAATAGCATTCTCTGTTTGTCCAATTTCAATTTCTCTTGTCTCTTTTCGTTTAGAGATAATTATTTCTTCTAACTGATAGGTTGTTTGAACGAGATTTACTAGGTTTGAGTCAGCTATTTTAACTGTTTTTTTTTCATACCCTAAGGCTGAAAAAATTAAGTTTTTGCTTTTTTCTGATACATTTATAGAAAATGCTCCGTTTTCTTCGCTGGTACTTCCGTAATTTTCGTTTTGAACCCAAATACTCACATAAGGAATGGGCTGACCGGTTATGCTATCTTTAACAACACCTTTTATTTGAGCTGAGATAGAGAAAGCAGTAAAAATAAATAAAAGAAAAAAGATTTTTATTTTCATCCGTTTATTTGTTCTACTACTAATAAATCAACAATAGCTCTATCATTACTTAGTCTTGGTATTTTATTTTGTCCGCCTAATTTTCCTATCGATTTCATGTAATCCTGAAAACCATTTTTAACGACTTTTGTTATAACTAATCTCCTAAGCACTTTACCAACAATCAAATCATCATAATATACGTTTTGTTTTCGCATGGCTGTGTTAATTGCTTCTTCAAATAAGGTTAAATTTTTTGGCTCGTTTTCAAATTCTATAAACCATTCGTGATAAGGCAAGCCTGCATTTGGAGTAATTTGTGGAGCCACCGTAAATTCATTTATTCGTATTGAAGTTCCTATTATTGCCTCTTGTAAAGCACTTTCTACTTCTTTACCTATAACATGTTCTCCAAAAGCAGAAATAAAATGTTTTATTCGTCCAGAAACTATAACTCTATACGGTTTTAAACAAGTAAACTGAACGGTATCGCCAATATTATAACCCCACAAACCTGCATTTGTAGAAATTATCAATACATAATTTACTCCAATTTCTACTTCACCTATCGTATATCTTTTCGGGTTTTGTGACGAGAACTCTTCTACTTTTATAAATTCATAGAAAATTCCTGAATTTAAAAGCAACAGCATTCCTTTCTCTTTTTGTGAATCTTGATAAGCAAAAAAACCTTCCGAAGCGGGAAATAATTCTATACAATCAACCTTTCTACCTATCAAATTTTCGAATTTGGCTCGATACGGTTCATAGTTTACACCTCCGTAAATAAATAAGTTGAAGTTTTTGAAAATTTCTCCAACAGGCTTTTGACCTTTTTCTTTCAATTTTTCAAAATACATTTGAACCCAAGACGGAATTCCAGAAATCACAGTCATGTTTTCGTTAAAAGTTTCTTCAACAATAGCATTAACCTTAGTTTCCCAATCTTCAATACAATTGGTCTCCCATGATGGCATTCTGTTTTTTTGTAAATATTTCGGAACAAAGTGTGCAACTATTCCTGATAATCTTCCTAAATGTATTCCATTTTTTTCTTCCAAAATTGGACTTCCTTGCAGGAAAATCATTTTTCCGTTTACAAAATCAGCTTTTCCTGTTTCATAAATGTAATGTAAAATAGCATTTCGCGCCGCTTCAATATGATATGGCATAGAGTCGGCCGTCAGAGGGATATATTTTGCTCCAGATGTAGTTCCTGACGTTTTTGCAAAATACAAGGGTTTCCCTTTCCATAGTACGTTAGCTTCTCCTTTTACAACTCGATCAACATAGGGTTTTAAAGCTTCATAATCCCTTATAGGAACTGCTTTTGCAAAATCATCAAACGTTGTTATTTGGTTGAAATTATGGTCAATACCAAAATGAGTGTTTCTTGCTTCAAATAGTATTTTTTCAAATACTTTTTGCTGCGTCTCTATAGGATTTTGAGCCCAATTTCGAGTTTTATTGTAGATAATATTTGCAAAAACTTTTGCTGCAATCGTTTTTAATGACATAACTAATTATTCAAATTCTATGAATTGTGTCGGATCAATAGGATAACCGTCTTTCCAAAGTTCAAAATGTAAATGCGTTCCTGAAGACTCTTTTCCTTTCGAACCAGCTAAAGCTATAACTTCTCCTGTTTTTACAATGTCGCCCTGTGATTTTGATAACGAAGCAACATCTTTATAAACTGAAATAAAACCATTATTGTGTCGCAAAATAATTACGTTTCCTGATGAGGGTGACCAATCTGCAAATATAATCGTACCGTTCAAGATAGCTTTAATTGGAGTATTTTTTGTTAAAGCAATATCTATTGCAAAATGTTTCTTTTTTAAACTAAATTTTTCCGTAATTGACCCTTTAACGGGTGGAAATAGTAAAATACTTTCTTTTGATTGTGCCTTTTCAAAAAGATTGTATTTGTCTTCTTTTGCTACTTGTTCCCGTAATTTTAAATCGGCGTCTGACGGTTTTAAATCTTGTTCTTCAGTAACCTCAACTTTAGAGGCTAAAATAGAATCTTTATTGAGTTTAGCATAATCTAAATCGCCAATTAACACTTTTTTAATTGAGGCTATATATGCTTCATTGTTTTTTATAGACAAGGCTAGAGAGTCAGATTTTAAAGCCAATTCAGTTGCGTCTTTTTTTAATTGATTGGAAGCATAACCAGGAATGTATTCCCGTAATGGTGTAAAAGCAATGATATAGGTAGTAATAAATATGATTAAAATAGCTCCAACGGTTGCCACTACAAAAACATTCATTAACGTTAATTTTAAAGAGAAAATTTCTTCAAATGTATCTTCGTTCAAAATAACCAAACGGTTTTTTGTAAAGAGTTTCTTCTTTAATATTTGTCTTTTGAGCCGTTTTTCGGACATGTTTTTGATTTGTTCTACAAATATATAAATTTATAGTAGTTTTATGATTGATATGTTTTTTTGTTATTATCTTTGCTTTAACAAATAAATTTTAAAAACATGATTGCATCTGTAATATTTTTAGGAGAAGTTGGTCCTATGCAAATTATACTTGTTTTGGCTATTATACTACTTCTTTTTGGAGGTAAAAAAATTCCAGAATTAATGAAAGGATTAGGAAGTGGTGTTAAAGAATTTAAAAACGCCGCCAAAGAAGATCAAACTGCTGAGAAAAAAGACGAGACTAAAGAGTAAATTTTTAGTTTAGATTGAAATTCCAACTTTCAAATTGATTATAATTTGAAAGTTGGAATTTTTTGTTTTTTAAATCACCATCGTCAACTGAATTCGCTTCCGATCCTCATCTACCTCAACTACTTTTACAGTAACGTGTTGATGTAATTTTACCACTTCGTTTACATCGCTTACAAAACCGGCTTTAAGTTGCGAAATGTGCACCAAACCGCTTTCTTTAATTCCAACATCGACAAAGCAACCAAAAGCTGTAATGTTGTTTACAATTCCAGGTAAAATCATTCCTTTACTAAGGTCTTTAATCGTTTTTACATTAGAATCAAATTCGAAAACTTTAGCAGCTTTTCTTGGGTCTAATCCTGGTTTTTCTAGTTCTTTAATAATGTCTTTTAAGGTTAAGATACCAACATCAGGTGTCACATATTTTTCAGGTTGAATTAAAGCAGTTTTAGCTGTATTGGCAATTAAATTATGAACCGATAATTGTAAATCTTTTGCCATCTTTTCAACAATTCCGTAGGCTTCAGGATGAACAGCAGAATTGTCTAATGGGTTTTTTGCATTTGATATTCTTATAAAAGCTGCTCCTTGCTGATAGGCTTTTTCGCCTAAACGAGGCACTTTTTTAAGTTGTTTTCTATCCAGAAAAGGACCATTTTCAGATCGGTATTGCACAATATTTTCGGCAAGCTTCTCTCCTATTCCGCTTACGTAGCTCAGTAAATGTTTACTTGCCGTATTAATGTTTATTCCAACAGAGTTTACACATCGAATAACTGTTGCGTCTAATTCTTCTTTTAACTTATTTTGGTCTACATCGTGCTGGTACTGCCCCACACCTATTGCTTTGGGATCTATTTTTACTAATTCTGCTAAAGGGTCAGATAATCGTCTTCCAATAGAAACCGAACCTCTAACCGTAACATCGTAGTTCGGAAACTCTTCTCTTGCAATTTTTGATGCTGAATATACTGATGCGCCAGCTTCTGAAACTACAAAAACTTGAATTGGATTGGCTTCGCCCTGTTCGCCTTTGGCTCGAGTTTCAAATGCTATTTTCTTTATAAAAAATTCGGTTTCTCGACTGGCAGTTCCGTTACCTATAGCAATAGCATCAATTTTATACGAATTGACCATAGATCGTATTTTTTTCATCGCCATAAGATCTTCTTTTTGTGGCGCATGCGGATATATAGTTTCGTTGTACAACAAATCGCCTTTCTCGTCTAAACAGACTACTTTACAGCCCGAACGAAAACCAGGATCAATGGCTAAAATTCGTTTCTCACCTAAAGGCGGTGCTAACAATAATTGACCAAGATTTGTTGCAAAAACATGTATTGCCGTAGCATCTGCTTTCGCTTTAGCTTCTTGTAATGTTTCATTAGCAATTGCAGGGTGAAGTAATCGTTTGTAGGAGTCTTCGATGGCTAATTGCATCTGTGAGAATGCGGGAGAGTTGCCATTTTTTATGATAATTTCGTCTATCAAATCATACCCTTCATCGCTATCTACATCAATTTTTAGTTTCACGAAACCTTCATTTTCTGCACGAAGCATGGCTAGTAATCGATGTGATGGAGCTTTGCTTAAATTTTCGGACCAATCAAAATATTGAGAAAATTTTTGCGCTCTTTCGTCTTCAGCTTTCTTTTTTACAACTTTTGTTTCAATATTGGCTTTACGTTGATACAATCTTCGTAATTGCTTTCGAACATAAATATTTTCGTTAATCCATTCGGCAATAATGTCTCGAGCGCCCTGTAAAGCTTCGTCTTCATTTCGTACTTTTTCATTCAAATATTTCGATGAAATAAAATCAACATCGTCATTATTTTGAGCCATTATGATCTTTGCTAAAGGCTCTAATCCGTTTTCACGAGCGACATCGGCGCGCGTTTTTTTCTTCTTTTTATAGGGTAAATAAATATCTTCTAACTCTTGCAAATCGAAGCATTCGGTAATTTTTTTAGACAAATCTGGTGTTAATTGTCCTTGCTCGTCAATAGTTTTTAAAATGCTTTCTTTTCGCTTTATAATTTCATCATAGAGTTTAGAAAGTTTTGCAATTTGTTCAATTTGAACCTCATCGAGATTGCCCGTCGTGTCTTTTCTGTATCGAGAAATAAACGGAATGGTACAATCTTCAGAAAGTAATTGTACTGTATTTTTAATGTTTATTGCAGCTGTTTGAACAGTTTTGGATATGAATTGTATGTTGGTCATTTGGTTTATTTTAATCTCAATATTTGCCTTAGTGTTGTTGAATAAATTTATAAAAATTTAGCAGTACTTAATCCTGAACAATACTATCTTTTGAGTCTTCTTTCTTAAATTCGGGTTGAATATTAATGTGGTTGATATGGAATTTTTCATATAATACGAGTTCTATTTGATGAAGTAAATTGTTGAATTCACTCATTTTAATATCGTTCGAACAATCTAAATGCGCTTCAAGATGTAATTCTTCGTCATTTAAATTCCAAACATGAATGTGATGCAACTTCCCTACTCCTGAAATTTTGTGTACTTCACTTACTATTTCTTTTATATTAATGTGATCTGGGGTAAAAAGCATCAGCATTTTTGTAGAAGTTCTCAATAAATCTATACCAACAAAAATTAAATAAACTGCAATTAGAATAGTCATCACACTATCGACCCAAAACCATTGGAAATATTTCATCAACAACCCTCCTATTAACACCGCAACTGATGCTAACATATCTGTAAACAAATGCAAATAAGCCGACTTCATATTGATGTTATGCTCTGAATCTTTCTTAAGAATAATTGCTGAAATTCCGTTGAAAACGATTCCTAAAAAAGACAATCCTATTACTAAATTAGAACTAATAATAATGGGATTAGTGAAACGAATGAAAGCTTCATAAATAAGGAAAATCGCTACTATAATTAAGGTTATCGAATTGACAAAAGCGGCAATAATTTCGGCACGTTTGTAACCAAAAGTTCTATTCTCATTAGCATCTTTCTTTGATAATCGATGTGCAAAAAGACTAAGCACCAGAGAAATTACATCACTGAAATTATGCAAGGCATCTGATAGTAAGGCTAAACTTCCTGAAAGTATTCCACCAATTACTTGTGCAACCGTAATTAAAATATTCAGTAAAATAGAAAAAAGTAGATTCTTATCTTTTACTTCGTGGGTGTGTATGTTAGACAATTGAAGATGAAATTAAATGATATATTTTAAACCCTAAATCAACATATAAAAATCCAATAGGAATATTAAGAAAAAGTAAAAAAAGTGCCGCTAATATTGGCTTTCTATAATCCTTATTATTGCTATAACTAATCAAAAGTTGAATTGTAAAAAATGTATTTATAAAAAATGCACTTACCATAAATAAAAGTGAAAAATATATAGTTCCGTGAAAATGTGTAAGATAATAAAGTAATAAAATAATGCTTCCTATAAGAAAAGTAAAAAAAGCTACTCGCTTACTTATATAAATTTGAACTTTACAATCTTTAGAAAAAAAATCCATTTTAACAACTTATTTTATCCACTCTATTTTGATGCCTTCCGCCCTCAAAAGCAGTACTTAAAAACGTTTCCACCATTTCAACCGCCTGAGGAATCGATGTAAAACGTGCAGGAATACTTATAATATTGGCATCATTATGCTGACGTGCTAAAGCTGCAATTTCTTTGGTCCAACATAAGGCAGCGCGTACTTTAGGATGTTTATTTACCGTCATAGCAATTCCGTTTCCGCTACCGCAAATTACTATACCAAAATCTACTTTCCCATCAGAAACATCATTTGCAACAGGATGTCCAAAATCTGGATAATCAACACTATCTACTGTATCGGTTCCGTAATTTGTTATTTCGTATCCTTTTGCCTTTAGCATATTTACAATGGCTATTTTATAATCTGGACCTGCGTGATCGTTTCCTATAGCGATTTTCATTTTATATTTTTTAAGTTGTGCTATGCAAATTTACCAAAACTAATTTGTTTATTTCGATTACCAAAAACAAATAAACAAAAGGAAAATTTAACTTTCTTATAATAAGCGTAATAGTATCTTTAATGTATTTACATTTAAATATAAAACTCTATAAATCAATAACTTGAAAATTTTAAAATTCGTTATGTTAACAATTAAAACTAATTACTTGATAATCAGTTAACTTTAAATTAACATTATATGTTAACAACTTTAGATAGAATTTTAGAACTATTTCTTGTTTGTATCGGTTTAAATTGTAATCCAAAACCGAGATGAAAAAACCTAATTTAGTTTCTTGAATTTTTATAAAAGTTATAAGCTGTTTTAAAACATTTGTTAACAAAAAAGAGGTGTTGAACTTATTTACAAAAGGAATGTTTTTTCATTTATTAACAGTTGTTAATTGTTTTTTGAAATGACTTTGAAATGAAGCTTTTAAACTAAAATAAGTATGTTAACAAGTCTTTATAAATAAGTATAACTATAAAATCACTATTTTAAAATTAAAGTTATTGTACCTATTAACAAGCTATAATAACCATTATAAATTAATTTAAAATTCAATTTTCTTTTTATTGTTTTTAATAGATGTTGAAAACTTTACATTTTAAATATTATTTACAATTTCAAACAATATCTAAATTAGTATTCATTTGATCTAAAATTTCTTGAACTTGTAAAACATCGTTTGGATGCACTTGTAAATCAATTCCGCCGTAAGCAAAACTTGCTAATGGATCTATAGCAACTAAATTCTCATTTTTTAAAAAATACGGAATTCCTTCCCGTTCTAAAATAGATTTTAAAACAATAGTTTCGTGTGCAAAATTAAATGTGGCAATCGTTACAAATTCATTCATTTTTATTTTTTTATAAAGATAGTTAAATGTTACTTTTTAGATAAATCTTAAAACTAAATACTTTTATCTTAATACTTCTTCGTAATTTTAAACTTTATTATAAAAAAGATTATGAGTAAATTCCCAAAAAAGTTTGGAAAAAAGGAGAAAACCTTCTCTGAAAAGATTTTAAAAATACTATCACAAAACGCAAATAAACCATTCAATTACAAGCAAATATGTGCCGTTCTAGAATTAGACGATACTAAAAGCAGAAACGAAATCATTAAAGATTTAAAAATTCTTGCAGCACAAAAAGTGATTATTGAAAGTGAACCAGGAAAATATTTAGTAAAAGCCATTTCGCAAGATTATTTCGAAGGCACTATCGATATGACTTCAAGAAGAACTGCTTATTTTATTTCTCCTGATATTGAAGAAGATGTTTTTATTCCTACCAATAATTTAAATCATGCACTAGATAAAGATAAAGTTAAGGTATATGTGTACAATAGACGTCGTGGTAAAAGACCTGAAGGTGAAGTTATTGAAGTTTTAGAACGAAATAAAACAGAGTTTGTTGGAGTTATTGACATTCAAAAGAATTTTGCTTTTGTAACAACTGCAAATGCTAAAATGTATACCGATATTTTTATTCCAAAAGATAAATACAACGGTGCAGAACAAGGTGATGTTGTTGTGGTTAAAATTGAAGATTGGCCTAAAAAAGCCGATTCACCATTTGGTTCAGTAATTAATGTTTTAGGAAAACCTGGAGAACACGATACTGAAATTCATGCTATTCTTGCCGAGTATGGTTTGCCTTATGATTTTCCGGTTGAAGTTGAAGTTTTTGCACAAAAAATAGATACAACAATTCAAGAAAGTGAAGTGGCTAAACGTCGTGACATGCGAGATACGCTAACGTATACAATAGACCCAAAAGATGCAAAAGATTTTGACGATGCACTATCTTTTAAAAAATTAGAAAACGGAAATTACGAAATTGGTGTTCATATTGCCGATGTTTCGCATTATTTACAAGAAGGAACCATTCTAGATGATGAAGCATACAATCGAGGTACTTCGGTTTATTTAGTAGATAGAGTGGTACCAATGTTACCTGAAGTTTTATCAAATTTTGCTTGTTCGTTGCGCCCTAATGAAGAAAAATATACATTTTCAGCCATTTTCGAAATAGATGAAAAAGCTACTGTTAGAAACCAATGGTTTGGAAGAACAGTGATTAATTCTGATCAACGGTTTTCGTATGAAGAAGCACAAGTAATTATTGAAACAAAAGCGGCTATAATTCCAGCTGAAATTTCTCTTACTGGTGCAACATACAGAGCATCGGATGAAATTACAGAAGCGACTTTAAAATTAGATGAATTAGCTAAAATTCTTAGAAGAAATAGAATGAATAATGGCGCAATATCTTTTGATAAAGTCGAAGTAAAATTCAATTTAACAGTAGAAGGCGAGCCTGAAGGCGTTTATTTTAAAGTTTCTAAAGATGCTAATCACTTAATAGAAGAATTCATGCTTCTTGCTAATAGAAAAGTAGCTGAATATATCGGAAAACAAAAGAAAACTTTCGTGTATAGAATTCACGATGAACCTAACGAAGACAAGCTTTTTGCCATGCAAGCGTTGATTTCTAAATTTGGTTACAAGATTGATTTAAGAGATAAAAAGGATATTTCAAAATCGTTAAACCAATTAATGTCAGATGTAAACGGTAAGAAAGAACAAAATTTAATCGATACTTTAGCAATTCGAACGATGAGTAAAGCCAAATATTCGACAGAAAATATTGGTCACTACGGTTTGGCTTTCGATTACTACAGCCATTTTACATCGCCAATCAGACGTTATCCAGATGTAATGGTACATCGATTACTGCAATATTATTTAGATGGTGGAAAAAGCGTCGATTCAGATGTTTTTGAAGAAAAATGCGTTCATTCTAGCAATATGGAAAGTCTAGCTACAAATGCCGAAAGAGATTCTATAAAATACATGCAAATAAAATACATGCAAGACCACAAAGACGAAGAGTTCTTGGGTGTTATTTCTGGTGTAACCGAATGGGGAATTTATGTAGAAATCATCTCGAATAAATGCGAAGGAATGTGCAGAATTCGAGAAATAAAAGACGATTATTACACCTTTGATGAAAAGCAATACGCATTAGTAGGAGAAATTTCTAAGAGTATTTTACAATTAGGAGACGAAGTTTACGTTAAAGTAAAAAATGCCGATTTGGTTAAGAAACAATTGGATTTTACTTTTTTAAGAAAAAACGAATAAATATGAAAAAGTTAGTTTATTTTTTATTGTTAATCACTTCGATTTCATTTTCACAAACTGAAAAAGAAGTTGGAGATTTCAACAAAGTTACGTCATTTGATAAAATAGATGTTGTATTGGTGCCTTCATCTGAAAATAAAGTGTTACTGAACGGTTCAGGTTCAAATGAAGTAGAATTAGTCAATAAAAACGGAGAATTAAAAATAAGATTACCATTAACGAAGTTATTATCTGGTGATAACATTTCGGCAACCGTTTACTATAAAAATATTGATGCAGTAGAAGCTAATGAAGGCTCAAGAATTTCAAGCGAAGCTACTTTTAATTCCACAGCTTTTGATATTATTGCTAAAGAAGGCTCAGAAATTAAAATTAAAATTGCGACAGAAAGAGTAACCGTAAAAGTCTCCAATGGTTCTAAAGTAGAATTAGAAGGCAAAGCAACAAATCAAGACGTTCTTATTAATTCTGGAGGTATTTATGAAGCTGAAAAATTAATTACTAATCAAACCATAATTACTGCAAATGCTGGTGGAGAAGCTACTGTTTATGCAACTGATTTTGTAGATGCAAAAGTTCGTGCAGGTGGCGATATTACCATTTACGGAAAACCTAAACAAATTAATCAAAAGATAGTTGCAGGCGGTAGAATAGAAGAAGCTAAGAAATAATTCCTTATTTTTGGTTTTGTTTTAAATAGTAATAAATGATTGAAGATATTTTATCAGGAATACCATTAGGAATTTTTTTAAGTTTAATGGTAGGTCCTGTTTTTTTTGTGTTATTAGAAACCAGTGCTGTAAAAGGATTTAGAGCTGCTTTTGTATTTGATTTAGGAGTGGTTTTAGCCGATATTGTTTTTATTTCTATTGCTTATTTTAGTAGTTATCGGCTCATTCAAACCATAAAAAACGATCCTGCAATTTATATTTTTGGTGGAATATTAATGTTTACTTATGGCATAATTTCTTTATTAAAAATACATAAAACGTCTAAAAATCTAGATAGAAAAACCATAAACGAAATATTAAAAAAAGATTATTTAAGTTTATTTATCAAAGGGTTTTTATTAAATTTTATAAATGTTGGGGTATTACTTTTTTGGTTTTTAATACTCATCACAATTGGACCAAAATTACAATTAGAAACCCCCAGAATGATTGTTTTTTTCTCCACAGTAATTGCTAGTTACCTCATAATAGACATTGGAAAAATTATATTAGCCAAGCAATTAAAACACAAAATGACACCAAACAACATTCTTAAAATAAAAAAGCTTATCAGTATTTTGTTACTTATTTTCGGAATGGTTTTAATGTTTCAAGGTTGGTTTCCAAGCGAAAATAAATTGGCTAAAAAGGTCTTGGAGAAGATAGAGTAGGAGGTTCTAAAATAGTTTATAACTATAACTACTTTTTAAAGAAGTAGTGTTTAATGAATTATATTTGGAATAGTAAATAAAGTCAGATGTTTATCGGACCTAATCTCATGAAATTTCAGGGATAATCATTATTTTGTTAGATTTATAAACGATTTAGGAGCAACACGTAAAATTTACAATAATATTCAAATTATGAAATACTTAAAATCACATCTTTTTCTTGTTCTTATTATACTAGTGCTTGCATCCTTTGCTATTGCGGTTAATTATTCGACACCGATGAAAGTTAGAAAGATTTCATTGGCGGATAATGAAATTTATCCTCAAATTGCCCAAGATAAATATTATTATCATAATGCACCTTACGATTGGCTAAGTGAGAGTGGGAAATATGTTTCTTTTTCTGATACTCAAAAAAAATATTATTACGATTATCCAGAAATTGGAGTAAAAAAAGAAGATCTAGAACCTAATTCGCCAATTTTATTGAGGAGTATGGAAACAAGTGAATATACATTTAATGATTTAAGTAATAGTTGTTTATTAATGGTTAGTGATTTATGGTTACCTATTCAATACGATAGAATGGGTAGTTATAATATAAGTAGCTGGGATTTAGAGCAAGTTGCTTTAGAATATGTAAATAATATATTTTCTTCTAAAACAGCGAGAAAAGAATTATTTAATTACGCTATTCGAAATTTTAAAAGAATTGAAAATAAATATCCAAATTCTTGGAAACAAAATATGATTAATAAAATTGACGAATGTTTTTTATTTACAAAAACGTATCAAACTAAAAGAAGCAATTACATTAATCTGTCAAAAATGGAATGGTGTGGCGAGAACCCCAATGGACAAACAATGAATGGAGATGGGTACAATAATTTTGCTTATAAAATTGGTTATTATGAAGCATTTATTTTTAGACGTATTGAGTTTAATAAAATTCCAATACAAGAAATTAATTCTTATTTAATGATTATGAAAAATACCTTGCTTGAATCAATGAGTGAAAAAAATTATTCAAATTTCAAGGATATATATATCAATAACGAGGAAATTATACTATCTGATTTAATTGTCAACGGTAAAGGCGTAACAATTAAGGTTTGGAATAAAGAAACAAGTAGAGAACTTATTTTCTCCTCCTTTTCACATATTAAATGTTTAAAAGATAATGGTGAAAACTATTATATGATATATCAAAATGGCAAAGGCACACTTATTAATTCCAAATTAGAAATTGTAAATGAAATAACTACAAAAGAAAGTTTAGATAGGGAAATGTTACTTGATATATATTCTCCCATTGGTGAAGTAGAAATTATTAGTCCAGATGAAAATAATAAATCAGTCAATAGCATTATTATGACAAAGAAAAATGGTGTTTACTATATTCCTGCAAAAGTAAATGGTGTTCCTATGCAATTTGTATTAGACACTGGAGCATCTGTCGTCTCTATTTCAATTACAGAAGCTTTATTTCTATATAAAAATGGAAAACTGTCAAAATCAGATATTTTAGGAAAGCAATATTTTACAGATGCAAATGGAACAATTTCAGTAGGAACGAAAATTATTTTAAGAAACATTAAAATTGGAAATAAAATTATTCAAAATATTGAAGCAAACATTGTGCACAATACAAATGCACCTTTATTAATTGGACAGTCGGTTCTTGAGAGACTTGGAAAAATTACTATTGATACTAATAATAAAACTCTATCGTTCGAATAATTGATAAACTTATCAACTAACAGATCTAGCTTTTGCTCATCTATCCTAAAAAACAATCCCGATGCTTCGTAATCAAATAATTATAAAAAACAACCTCGTTTAAGCCTATTTAAGCGAGGTTTGTTTTTGGGTGTAGTCTAGTGTTGTCTGATGCTTGACTGAATCGAGTATCTAGATAAAAAAAAAGAGACACATTGCTGTTTCTCTTTCAGAGGCATCGTCCGGATTAGAACCTAATCTTTACCTAATTTTTTCTAAAAATTTCCCATAAAAAAAACCTCTCACTTGGAGAGGTTCATTCAGAGGCATCGTCCGGATTCGAACCTTATCTTTACTTAATTTTTCTTAAAAATTTACATAAAAAAACCTCCAAGTTTCCTTGAAGGTTTCAGAGGCATCGTCCGGATTCGAACCGGAGTAGGAGCTTTTGCAGAGCCCAGCCTAGCCGCTCGGCCACGACGCCAATTATTTAATTGGATTGCAAATATAAGTAAAAGTTTAAAAGTTTAAAGTTTAAAGTTTAAAAATTTCTGTTTTCTAAATTCTTCAATCAGAAATCTAAAATCTGCAATCTAAAATCTCAATTCCTGTATTCTTCTAATTCAATGGTAACCGCTTCAACATCACCACCAATAGGAGGATTAAGCTTCGAAACTTCTAATGTTATTCTAGAAATAGAAGGAATTGTAGCAAAAATTCGCGTAATTATTCTATGTCCAACATGCTCTAAAAGTTGCGAACGAATTTCCATTTCTTCTACAACAATTTTGTTTAGTAGCACATAATCTACCGTATCCTTCAAATCATCTGAAATACATGATTTCCTCAAGTCGGTTTTAACCTCTAGATTTACTGAATAATCAGAACCTATTTTTCCTTCTTCGATCAAACAACCGTGATAGGAAAACGTTCGAATATTTTTAAGTTTTATAATTCCCATAAATTTTTTATTCAAAGTTTAAAGTTTCAGGTTTAATCTTAGCTCGATTAACTTTAAACCTGAAACTTTAAACCATTTTAAACTAGCTTTTTTTATCTTTGCTAAAATTAAACAAAAATATGTCAACCGAAGAAAAATCACTTCATTTTATAGAACAAATCATAGAAGACAGTTTAGCAAGCGGTTTTCCTCAAAATAAATTACGATTTCGTTTTCCGCCAGAACCTAATGGCTATTTGCATATTGGTCACGCCAAATCGATTTGTTTGAATTTTGGTTTAGGTTTAAAGTATAATGCACCAGTTAATTTACGTTTTGACGATACCAATCCGGCAAAAGAAGAACAGGAATATGTAGATGCTATAAAAGAAGATTTACAATGGTTGGGGTTTAATTGGGCTGAAGAACGCTATGCTTCTGATTATTTTCAACAATTGTACGATTGGGCTATACTTATGATTAAAAACGGAAAGGCTTATGTAGACAGTCAATCCTCTGAAGAGATGGCAATTCAAAAAGGAACTCCAACCCAACCAGGAGTTGATGGACCTTACAGAAATCGTTCGGTTGAAGAGAATTTAACCTTGTTTGAAGCCATGAAAAACGGCGAATTTCCTGAGGGAAGCCACGTTTTGCGGGCTAAAATTGATATGGCTTCTACCAATATGTTAATGCGTGATCCGTTGATGTATCGTGTTTTGCATCGCCATCATCACAGAACGGGAAATGATTGGAAAATCTATCCCATGTATGATTATGCTCATGGCGAAAGCGATTATATGGAACAAATTTCGCATTCTATTTGTACTTTAGAATTTGTAATGCACCGTGAATTGTACAATTGGTTTTTAGATCAAATTTATGATGATACTAAAGTAAGACCCCACCAATACGAGTTTGCTCGTTTGAATTTGAATTATACCGTAATGAGCAAACGAAAATTATTACAATTGGTTCAAGACAAAGTGGTTAATGGTTGGGACGACCCGAGAATGCCTACCATTTCAGGGTTAAGACGACGTGGGTATACCGCAGCTTCTATTCGTAAATTTTGTGAAACCATAGGAGTTGCCAAGCGTGAAAATGTTATAAATGTTTCTCTTTTAGACTTTTGTTTGCGTGAAGATTTAAACAAAACCGCACCAAGAGTAATGGCAGTTTTAGATCCTGTAAAGCTGGTAATTACGAACTACCCTGAAGGTAAAGAAGAAGGATTAGAAGCCGAAAACAATCAAGAAGATGAAAGTGCAGGGTATAGAAAAGTACCTTTTTCTAGAGAATTGTATATCGAAAGAGATGACTTTCTTGAAGTGGCGCCAGCTAAATTTTTTAGATTAAGTATCGGAAACGAAGTGCGTTTAAAAAACGGATATATTATTAAAGGCGAAAGTGTTACTAAAGATGCAAACGGAACAATTACAGAAATTCAAGTAACTTACGATGAAGATTCTCGTTCTGGAAGCGGAAGTGAAGCCAGTCAACGGAAAGTAGCCGGAACCTTGCATTGGGTTTCCATTCAACACGCAATTGAAGCTGAAGTTCGTTTGTATGACCGATTGTTTATAGACGAAGCTCCCGACAGTCATAAAGAAAAAAACTTCTTGGATTTTATGAATAAATCATCGTTAGAAGTTGTTAATGGTTTCGTAGAGCCAAGTCTAGCAGATGTAAAAACAGGGGATAAATTCCAGTTTCAGCGTTTGGGTTATTTCAATGTAGACAAGGATTCGACCGCTTCTAAATTAGTTTTTAATAGAACAGTAGGACTAAAGGATGCTTGGGAAGAAAAAGGGAAGAAAGAAGAAAATCTATTAATGGCTACGCAAAAGGAAATCAATAGATATGTGAAAGAAAAAGATTCAACTGCTGCCAAAATTATTTTACAACCTATTATTGAAAATATTGAAAGCATTGATAATTTTAGTTTATTGGTACAAACAATAACAAAAAACATTAAAAATGACAATAATTCATTACTGTTTTCTAATTTAATTTTGAATTATTCAAGTAATGTTTATTCAAAAGATATTGAGCAAGAGTCGTTATCAAAATTATACGCAATGTCATTAAAAAGTCAATTAGCTGTTGTTCGAATTTTAGCCATTCAAAACTTAAAAAATGACGCTAAAAATTGGAGTGATTTTCAAACACAATTAGCAGAGTTGAAAAATTCAGAAAAAAACGAACAAGTTTTAGAATTGATAAAAACGATTTAAAATCTCAACTATAGATTTTAATAATGAAAAGCACCCTAAAAAGGTGCTTTTTTTGATCATTGCAGAATCTTATAAAAAGCAGAGAAAAGATAGAATTTATCAATTAAAAACAGCTTCTATAAATTGTTTTTAAGACGTTTTTTAATTTTTTACCATAAAATCTATATTTATTATTTTTTCGTTAATTTAAAACGCTTATTTTATGTTTTAGTGTTTTAAATTTAATTTATTTAACGCCTCATTAACTATCTAAAGTTACTTTATTTTGTAACTTTAGACTAGTATTAATTTAAATAATAAAGTCATGTCAAACAACACAGGAAATGTACTGATAGCTCTTTTAGCAGGAGCTGCAGTTGGAGCAGGAATAGGAATTTTGTTTGCTCCCGATAAAGGTTCAAGAACCAGAGAAAAAATAAAAAACGGTTATGATGATGCTAAGGACAACCTAGCACACAAATGGGATGATGTATCTAGAGAGATTAAAAGAAAATTTTCTAATCGTAAACACGATTTAGAAAAAACGTACGAAGATTTGGTTGAAAGTATGAACGATAAAAACGGAGATGTCATTTCTTTTTTAGAAAAAAAATTGGCTGATTTGAAAGAGCAAAATGCTAAACTTCAAAATTAGTAGGTGTTTATAGTTAGGTTTCAAAATTTAAATAACAAACTATGGCTTTTGAAGAATTAAAAGAGCATACCGAAAATATTCAAGACCAAGCTCAAGCTTTTTTTGAAAATAATGTAGCGTATTATAAATTATGGGGTTTTAAAGTAGCAATGAAATCTACAACCATGATTTTTAAATTTACACTTATTTTATTGTGCTTGAGCATGGTCTTGTTGTTTTGTTCCATTGCAGGAGCCTTTGCTATTGGTAAAGCATTAGACAATTATTCATACGGATTTTTAATAGTAGGAGGCGTTTATGTCTTTTTTACGGGAATTCTATTTCTGATTAAAGATAAAATAATAGAAGGACCAATTTTAGAGAAGTTTTCAGAAATCTATTTTAATGACTAATGTATGGCAACTAAAAAATATTCTTCTTATGCACAAATAGATGCTGATTTAGAAATCTTAAAATTAGAGAAAGAAATTCATTATCAAAAAATGATTCTGAGTCTTCAAAAAACGAAAGAAATACTAACACCAAATGCTATTGTAGGCAATATAATAAGTTCTACCAATTCTATTCTTTCAAGTCCATATGGAGTGATGATTAAAATGGCAGTACCTTTTATATTAAACAAAGCAATCCCTTTTATTACAAAATGGTTTTCAAAAACAAAAAGAGGCAATTAAGCCTCTTTTTTAGTATTAAAAGTTTATATTTATTCTGGATTTGAAGTATCACTAGGATTAAAATCTGTCGATGTGTGATCGTCTTTCTTTTTTGTACGTTTAGGCTGGTTTTTCATAGTTTCTCCAATTTGATTGCTTGCAGAAAAACTAGCCACCATATTATTTAACATATCACTTCCGGCTTGTGGAGAATTTGGTAACAAAATTAAATTAGAATTTGTATCGGCACCTATAGCTTGTAACGTATCATAATGTTGTGTAACTACAATTAATGCGGAAGCTTCTTGTGAGTTTATGCCAACTTTGTTCAAAACATCAACACTTTCTACTAATCCGCGAGCTATTTCTCGTCGCTGGTCAGCAATACCTTGACCTTGTAATTTTTTACTCTCAGCCTCCGCTTGGGCTTTAGCAACAATTCGAATCCTTTGAGCTTCTGCTTCAAATTCAGCTACCGTTTTTTCTCTATCGGCAGCGTTAATTCTGTTCATAGCATTTTTTACCTGAATATCAGGATCAATATCAGTAACCAATGTGTTTATAATGGTGTAGCCATAGGTAGTCATTGCTTCGTTTAATTCTCTTTTTACCGCAATGGCAATATCGTCTTTTCTTTCAAAAACATCGTCTAGTTTTAACTTTGGAACTTCGGCACGAACTACGTCAAAAACATAAGATGTAATTTGGTCGTGAGGGTATTCTAGTTTGTAAAAAGCATCATAAACGGTTTCTTTTACCACCATAAATTGAACAGAAACTTTAAGTTTTACAAAAACATTGTCTTTAGTTTTGGTTTCTATGATGACATCCAATTGTTGAATTTTAAGATTTACACGACCCGCAATTCTGTCAATAAGCGGTATTTTTAATTGTAAGCCTGAGTTTCTGACGCTCAAGAATTTTCCAAAACGCTCAATAATTACTGACGTTTGTTGCTTTACGGTAAAAAAAGAAGATAGAAATACGAATATTCCTAAGAATAAAAAGATAATTAAGGAAATGTCCATGTGTTTTAAATTAAGTTGTTTAATTACCGTCAAATTACAAAATTTATTTTAGGTTTGTTGATGATTAACATTATTATATGAAAAATAAATTTCTAACAGCGGTATTTGTTTTAATTTCTATTACTGCTTCAGCGCAATATAAATACAGAGACTCAAACCGGATTGGTATTATTTTCGGATTAAATCAAATCAATTTAAATACGGATGATTTCACAGTAAATCCTGAATTAGGTTGGAATGTAGGGCTTTCTGTTCGTGGAAATTTCTATAATGATTTTGATATGGTGTACACCATGCAGTTCAGCGAAAACAAATTTACGGTGCCAACAACCAACTTTTTTTCAAAAAAGGAAGGCGTTGAGTATAAATTACCGTCAGCTCAAATTTCGTTGATGTTGAGTTATAAAATTGTTGAAAATCATTTAAGTGTCGAATTTGGTCCTCTTGTTCAAGTAAATGGAAAATTTGTTATAGATTCAACTGAGGAAGACAACAAAATTTCTGGAACTACCTTACTAGCTAAAGATATTGTAGATATTTCAAAATTCAACTTTTATCCTGCAATAGGAATCACAGCAGGAGTAAAGCATGTAAGAGCTAATATTCAATACCAATACGGAGTAACCAATTTGCTTGGAAACTTAAACGGACAGGAAGGAATTAGCACTAATTTCAAATCATATCCAGGCATTATAAGCGGAAATATTATTGTTTACCTATAAAAAAAGCTCCTAAATTCAGGAGCTTTTTTGTTTTTATAAAGTAGTTATTGCTTTCTCAATTCGTTTAATAGTTTCTTCTTTTCCAATCAACTCCACAATATCAAAAAGATGCGGCCCTTTTAAAGCACCAACCAAACTCAAACGAAAAGGTTGCATGACTTTTCCCATTCCTATTTCGTTTTTGGTCATCCAGTCTTTGACGATGATTTCGATATTTAATGAAGTAAAATCTCCTATGTTTTCTATAACTGAAATTAATTCTTGCATTAAAGCAGGTGTTTCTTCTTTCCAGTTTTTTGCTGCTTTTTCATCATAAGAGGTTGGAGCTTCAAAGAAATAATTTGATAATTCCCAAAATTCAGAAACGAAATGTGCACGTTCTTTTATTGCTGAGACAATAGTAATCAGCTTGTTCATTTCAACATTAATTCTTTTTTCAGCTATAATAGGAGCAAAGGCTTTTGCTAAACTTTCATCACTTTGCTTTTGTAAATACTGATGATTGAACCATTTGTTTTTTTCAGGATCAAATTTAGCTCCAGCTTTATGAACACGATTCAAATCGAATTTTTCAACTAATTCTTCTAAAGAAAATAATTCTTGTTCGGTTCCGTCATTCCAGCCTAATAAAGCTAAAAAGTTGATAACAGCTTCTGGGAAAAATCCTGCTTCTTTATATCCTTTCGAAGTTCCTTCAGCAGCCGTCCAATCTAACGGAAATACTGGAAATCCTAATTTATCACCATCGCGTTTGGATAGTTTTCCGTTCCCAATAGGTTTTAAAATCAATGGCAAATGCGCAAAATCAGGAGCTTCCCAACCAAATGCGCGATACAACAAAACGTGCAATGGCATTGATGGCAACCATTCTTCACCACGAATCACGTGAGAGGTTTCCATTAAATGGTCATCAACAATGTTGGCTAAATGATAGGTTGGCATTCCGTCGCTTTTAAACAAAACCTTATCGTCTAATAAATTGGTTTCAAATTTAATATCGCCACGAATGATGTCATGTAAATGCAAGGTTTCATTAACAGGTGTTTTAAAACGAATCACATATTCTTCGCCACTTGCGATTCTTTTTACGGTTTCTTCTTTAGAAAGCACTAAAGAAGTATCTAATTTATCCCGATTATGATGGTTATAAATAAAAGTTTTTCCTTGTTCTTCGTGTTGTTTTCTATGTAAATCTAATGATTCAGCGGTATCAAAAGCATAATAGGCATTTCCAGAATTGATTAATAAATCGGCATATTTTTGGTACAACTGTTTTCTTTCCGATTGACGATATGGACCAAATTTTTCGTTTTTGCCAACTGTTTCATCCGGAGCAATTCCTAGCCATCCTAATGCTTCTAAAATATATTCTTCGGCACCTGGAACAAACCTATTCTGATCAGTATCTTCTATTCTTAAATAGAAAACACCGTTGTTTTTTTTAGCAAAAAGGTAATTAAATAATGCTGTACGAACACCGCCAATATGTAAAGGTCCTGTAGGACTTGGTGCAAAACGCACTCGAACTGGTTTAGACATGGTTATGAATTTTATGCAAAGATACGTTTTCAATATGTCAATTTAAAAAGCTAACTATCCTTTTTGAAACTATAAAAGTTTCAGATTTTTTTAACGTTTTGTAATTCAGATAAAATCGTACTTTTATCGGTTATTAAAATAAATTAAAATCATTGGAATCTTCGAGTATTATTTATCAGAAATTAGAAGCTTTTATCAAAAAATATTATACAAATGAACTATTAAAAGGAATCATTTTTTTCCTTGGTTTAGGATTATTGTATTTCTTGTTTACACTTTTTGTTGAGTATTTCTTGTGGCTTAAGCCAATGGGAAGATTATTCTTATTTTGGTCATTTATTGGTGTTGAAGCCTATCTTTTGCTACGGTTTATAGGGTTTCCAATATTTAAATTATTTAAACTTCAAAAAGGAATTGATTATAAAGAAGCATCAACTATTATTGGAAATCATTTTTCTGAAGTCAGCGATAAACTCACTAATTTTCTTCAATTATCTGAAAATAAAAATCAATCTGAATTGTTGCTTGCATCGATAGACCAAAAAGCAAATGCTTTGCAACCTATTCCTTTTGGTAATGCTATTAATTTTAACTCCAATAAAAAGTTTTTACCATTAGCGATTCTTCCAATTTTGTTTTTCGCTTTCTTTTATTTGTCAGGTAATAGCAATTTAATTTCTCAAAGTTTAAATAGGGTAGTGCATTTCAATTCAGCATTTACTCCACCGGCACCTTTTAAGTTTATAGTAATAAATGATAATTTACAAACCGAACAAAATAAAGATTTTACTCTTATAGTAAAGACCGAAGGAAAAGTTATTCCAGAAAATGCTATGATTTTTATTGATGACGAAAGTTATTTTATGGAGAGTACTAAGCCTGGAGAATTTCAGTTTAAAATAGAAAAACCTATTTCTAACATAGCGTTTCATGTAGAAGCAAATGCAGTTTCTTCACCAGAATATGAGTTGAAAGTCGTTACAGTTCCTTCGATTTCTAATTTCGAAATGGTTTTGAATTTTCCATCTTATTTGAATAAAAAAGCGGAAATAATAAAAGGAACCGGTAATGCAATTATTCCTGAAGGAACAACTGTCACGTGGACAATGGATACGCAAGCGACTCAAAATGTAGATTGGACAGATTTGAAATTTAATTTTCCTTTTTCAAAATCGGAGAACACATTTGTTTTATCTAAAACTATTTCTCAAAATATAGAGTATCAAATTCGTACATCAAACGAGAAAGTAAAGCATTATGAGAAATTAAATTATCAGATTTCGGTTATTAAAGATCAATTTCCCACAATAAATGTAAATAATGCTCCTGATAGTTTAAAAGTCGATAAAAGTTACGTTTTAGGGCAATTATCAGATGATTATGGTTTGTCTAAACTTCATATAGTTTATTATGAAAAAGACAAACCTCAAACCGCTAAGAGAGGAATAATTGCAATTAAAACGGCTAATTATGATCAGTTTGTTTTTGCTTTTCCGAGTACGTTGCCTGTAGTAGAAGGCGTTTCATATGACTATTACTTTGAGGTTTTTGATAATGATGCTCCACATCATTTTAAAAGTTCTAAATCTTCTGTTTTTTCTAACAGAATAGCAACTGAACAAGAAAAAGAAGATTTGGTTTTACAACAACAAAACAATAATATAAACAGTCTACAAAAATCGTTAAAGAATCAAGATAAGCAAATTTCTGAATTAGAAAAGCTTCAAAAAGCAGGTAAAGAAAAAGACAATTTAGAATTTAAAGATCAGCAAAAAGTTAATGATTTCATTAAGCGTCAAAAACAGCAAGACCAAATGATGAAAGAGTTTGCTGAGAAAATGAAAGACAATTTAGAGAAGTTAAAATCAGATAAAAAAGATGACTTTAAAAAAGAATTAGAAAACCGTTTAGAAAAAGCGGATAAAGATTTAGAGAAAAACCAAAAGCTTTTAGATGAATTAAAAGAATTGAATGATAAAATTAAAAACGAAGAATTACTTGAAAAATTAGACCAATTTAAACAAAATAGCAAAAATCAAATTAAAAACTTAGAGCAACTTGTAGAGCTTACTAAGAAATATTACGTGGAGAAAAAGGCGGAGCAAATAGCCGATAAATTAGAAAAACTTTCTGAAAAGCAAGATAAATTAGCAGACAATGAAAAGGAAAATAAATCGGAGAATCAAGAAGAAATAAACAAACAATTCGATGCTATTCAAGAAGAATTAAAAGATCTTGATAAAGAAAACAAAGATCTAAAATCACCAATAGATATACCTAAAGATGTCGATAAAGAGAAAAGCATTGATGAAGATTTAAAGAAGGCTTCTGAAGAATTGCAAAAAGAAAACAAAAGTAAAGCAAAACCCAAACAAAAAAGTGCTTCTAAGAAGATGAAGGAAATGTCTATGAAGATGAGTGAAAGTATGGAAAGTGCCGAAATGGAAGAGCTTGAAGAAGATGTGAAAATGTTGCGTCAAATTTTGGATAATTTATTAGCATTTTCGTTTTCTCAAGAAGATTTAATGACTGAATTTAAAGGTTTAAAACGCGGATCACCGTCTTTTAATAAAAATTTAAAAATTCAACAAAATTTAAAACAGCAGTTCAAGCATGTTGATGATAGTTTGTTTGCCATGTCATTACGAAACCCAAAAATAGCAGAGAATATTACTAAAGAAATAGGTAATGTTCATTATAATATAGAAAAAGCAATCGAGAATTTAGTTGATGCTCAAATAGCAAAAGGATTATCACATCAACAATATACTATTTCAGCATCTAATAAGTTGGCTGATTTTTTAAGTGACTTATTAAATAATATGCAAATGTCTATGTCTAAAATGGGCTCCGGAAAACCTAAGCCCGGAAAAGGCGATGGTCAGGGTATGCAATTGCCAGATATAATAAAAAAACAGCAGGGTTTAGGCGATAAAATGAAAGAGGGAATGAAAAAAGGAGCTAAACCAGGAGAAGGGAAAAAGCCCGGGGAAGGAAATAAACCAGGTGAAGGTGAAAAGGGTAAATCTGGTAAAGACGGAAAAAGCGGAAATGGAGAAGGTCAAGGAGGAGAAAACGGAGAGAATGGTCAAGACGGTGAAGGTAATGCAAAAGCTATTTTAGAAATTTATAAAGAGCAAAAGCAACTTCGAGAAGCCCTACAGAACGAGCTTAATAAAAAAGGAATCGGAGGAAACGGTCAAAGCACCATTGACCAAATGAAGGATATAGAAAAGCAATTATTGAATAAAGGTTTTAAAAACGAGGTTCTACAAAAAGTACTCAATATAAAACAAGAATTACTAAAATTAGAGAAAGCCATTCAAGAGCAAGGAGAAGAACAAAAGCGACAATCTCAAACCAACAAGAAAGAGTTTAACAATCAAATTAAGGTTTTACCCGACAGCCTTCAAGATTATTTAAATAGCATCGAAATTTTAAACAGACAAAGCTTACCTTTGCGCTCTAATTTTGAGCAAAAGGTTCAAGAATATTTTAAAAGCAATGATTAGTTTTAATTATGAATCCGATTTCGAATTGCCAAATGAAGATGAAATTTCAAATTGGTTATCTTATATTATTTTAAGCGAAAATAAGAAGGAAGGAGATATTAACTATATATTCTGTGACGACGGCTATTTAGTTGAAATAAACCAACAATATTTAGCTCATGACACCTTAACCGACATCATTAGCTTTGATTATTCTGTAGGAAATGAACTACACGGTGATATTTTTATTTCTATTGAAAGAGTTCGTGAAAACGCCCAAGATTTTAAAGTTTCTTTTGAAGAAGAATTAAAAAGAGTGATGGTTCACGGAATTTTACATTACTGTGGTTATAAAGATAAATCTTCTGAGGATGAAATAATGATGCGTGAAAAAGAGGACGAAAAAATTAAATTGTTCCACGTGAAACAAAATAAATAGTTTTTAAAAATGTAAAATTAAAATTGTTTCACGTGGAACAAATAAATTAAACAATGATTTAGATTTTAGAAATAAATCCGAAATCAAAAATCATTAATCAAAAAAATCAATAATAAATGTTTCAAGATTTATATGACGTAATTGTTGTAGGAGCGGGACACGCAGGTTCTGAAGCAGCTGCTGCTTCGGCTAATTTGGGCGCAAAAACCTTGTTGGTAACTATGAGTTTGCAGAATATTGCTCAAATGTCATGTAATCCCGCTATGGGCGGAATTGCAAAAGGACAAATTGTTAGAGAAATTGATGCGCTAGGTGGTTATTCAGGAATTGTTTCTGACAGAACAGCTATTCAGTTTAAAATGCTAAATAAATCGAAAGGACCTGCAATGTGGTCGCCAAGGGTTCAAAGCGACCGAATGCGATTTGCTGAAGAATGGCGATTGATGTTGGAGAAAACTCCAAACCTTGATTTTTATCAGGAAATGGTTAAAGGTTTAATTATCGAAAACGGAAAAATAAATGGAATTAAAACTTCTTTAGGAATAGAAATTAAAGCTAAATCAGTTGTTTTAACAAATGGAACTTTCTTAAACGGATTAATCCATATTGGCGACAAGCAGTTTGGTGGAGGTAGAGCAGGCGAGAGTGCTGCATACGGAATTACAGAAGATTTGGTTAAAGCAGGTTTTGAATCGGGCAGAATGAAAACAGGAACACCACCGCGTGTTGATGGACGTTCGTTAGATTATTCGAAAATGAATGAAGAAAAGGGAGATGCTAAGCCAGATAAGTTTTCATATTCAGATGTTACATCGCCATTAGTTCATCAAAAATCGTGTTTTATGACTTATACTTCGTTAGATGTACATGATATTTTAAGAGAAGGATTTGATCGCTCTCCTATGTTTAACGGAAGAATTAAAAGCCTTGGTCCAAGATATTGTCCATCTATTGAAGATAAAATTAATCGTTTTGCTGATAAAGAAAGACATCAATTATTTGTAGAGCCTGAAGGCTGGAATACTTGCGAAGTATACGTAAATGGATTTTCTACATCTTTACCAGAAGACATACAATTTAAAGCTTTGCGATCAGTTGCAGGTTTCGAAAACGTGAAATTCTTTCGTCCAGGTTATGCAATTGAGTATGATTATTTTCCGCCAACACAATTAAAACACACTCTTGAAACCAAGTTAGTTGAAGGTTTGTATTTTGCAGGACAAATTAATGGAACCACCGGTTATGAAGAAGCCGCCTCTCAAGGATTAATGGCAGGTATAAATGCAGCTTTAAAAGTTCAGGATAAAGACGCCATTATTTTAAAACGAGATGAAGCCTATATCGGAGTTTTAATTGATGATTTAATTACAAAAGGAACAGAGGAACCTTATAGAATGTTTACTTCTCGTGCAGAATACAGAACACTTTTACGTCAAGACAATGCTGATTTTAGATTAACACCTATGTCTCACGAAATAGGTTTAGCCTCAGAAAAAAGACTCCGTAGAATGGAATACAAACTCAACGAATCTGAGAAAATGGTTGCCTTTTTTAAAGAGACTAGTGTAACACATCAAGAAGCTAATCCTATTTTAGAAGCAAAAGAAACTGCTTTAGTGAATCAATCGGATAAAATGTTTAAGATTTTTTCTCGTCCTCAAATTGATTTAGAAGATATGATGAAATTTGAAAAAGTAGCTTCGTATGTTGAAGCCAATAATCTAGATCAAGAAATTTTAGAGCAAGCCGAAATACAAGTTAAATATTCTGGTTACATCGAAAAGGAAAGAAACAATGCTGATAAATTGACTCGGTTAGAAGATGTAAAAATCCCAGAATCGTTTGATTATAATAAAATAAAATCAATGTCGATTGAAGCAAAACAGAAGTTAAGTAAAATTAGACCTATAACAATTTCTCAGGCTTCAAGAATAAGTGGTGTATCACCAAGTGATATTTCGGTATTGCTAATTTATATGGGAAGATAAATGTTTCACGTGGAACGAATTGTAAAAAGCATTATATTTAAAGGTTTAACAACTTTTTTATTGCCTTTTTTTTTATTACTTAGTTGTGTGGGATTGCAACAAAGAGTTCCAATTAGCGATTATGTTATAGTTACTAACGGGAAAGAAGTTTTAGGAAATAAAAACCTAAGTGCTTTTATTTTTGAAAACAATTTAAAAAAACTGCCAATAGAACAATTTCTTGCTGCGAAATTCAACACCAATAGTTATTCGCAAACCGAGTTTTGGATAACTATTGATAAGAACAAATATCAGATTATGATTTACGATAAAGCAGATTATGAAAAGTATTTTATAAGTTATAATTTTGCTGTAATGAACTTTGAACCTGAAAACGCAAAATCAAATGATCAAAGAACATTTATTGCAATTTCGATGATTAATTCAAATAATGAAGATTGTCTTAATGACAATTCCCTTTACCAAAACATCGCTGTAAACTATTTAAAGCAATTAAAAGAAGAATTTTATAACCAATAATGGAATCTAAAAAACATAAACTATTTCTTACTATTAAAGATCACTCGGTTTCTAAAGAATCATTCGAATTGTATCGCGACGAAACGCTCGATTTGGTATATACTCATCCGCAACCAAGCGAAAAAGTATTGCCTAAATATTATGAAAGTGAAGATTATATTTCTCATACGGATGGCAAACGATCGCTATTTGAAAAAGCCTATCATTTTGTGAAAAATATTGCTTTAAAAAACAAACTTCAATTAATTAATGGTTTACATAAACAAAAAGGCGCACTTTTAGATATTGGTGCTGGTACAGGCGAATTTTTAAGCGTTGCAAATGAAAACGGATGGAACTGTTTTGGAGTAGAACCTAGCGAAAAAGCAAAAGCAATCGCATTAAAAAAAGGAGTTACTTTTGCCGATACTACGCTGCAATTAGAAGATCATTCTTTTGATGTAATTACAATGTGGCACGTTTTAGAACATGTTCCTAATATCGAAAACCAAATTAAAGAATTGAAACGATTATTAAAACCAAAAGGAACAATTATAATTGCGGTTCCTAATTTTAATTCGTTTGATGCAAAACAGTATGGAGTTTTTTGGGCCGCTTATGATGTGCCTAGGCATTTATGGCATTTCTCAAAAACAGCTATAAAATTACTTTTTCAGAAACAAGGTTTAGAATTAACACAAATTTCACCCATGAAGTTTGATGCATTTTATGTTTCTCTTTTATCTGAAAAATACAAAACAGGAAATATGAATTTTGTGAAAGCTTTTTTTATAGGATTACAATCTAATATAAAAGCCAAACATAGTTTAGAATATTCATCGCATATTTATGTGATAAAAAACGCTAAAAACTAAAATAATAAATAACGCTGAATGATTTAGACTTCAAATGGGTTTAGATATTAAAAAAAGTCAAATACCTCTTAAAACGCCTTATTTTAATTCAATATACATCAATTTTAATTATATACTCTTTTAAATCAATAAGAATTTCTTATAATAAATAAAACACAATAAATTTCAAAAGTTTAAGTTTGAAATTCTAGCAAAAAGTTTTATACTTTTGAAAACGAAAAAAATTAATTTCTTAAAAACACCAAATGAAAAAATCAATTGCAATTCTAGTTTTAGTATTATCTCTAATTTCATGTACCAATAAATCAACAGAAGTTAAAGAAGTAAAAACGGCTTATGTAGACACTTCAAAATTATTAGAAGAATATAATGAAGCTAAAGATATCGATGCAAAATACAAAGCCAAATCGGAAGTAATGGGAAAAGAATTGGAAACCGAAATAGCACGATTTAAATCTGAAGCTTCAAATTTTCAAAAAAACGCACAAGCAAATGGTCAGGCTTGGGCACAACAAAAAGGAGCTGAATTACAAAAAAGAGAACAAGAATTAAGTTATGCGCAACAAGGAATGTTACAACAATTACAACAAGAGAGTGGAGCAGAAATGGATAGTTTAGCAAAAAACGTTAAAAAATTTATTAAAGATTACGGCAAAGAAAAAGGATATTCTTACATATACGGAACAGGTGAAGCGAATACAATTTTATATGCTGAAGATAAATATGATATTACTAAAGAAATTGTAAAACTTTTAAATGATAAATACAAATCAGGTTCCAAAGTGGTAGGGAAGGATGATGCAAAAAAGAAATAATATTAAATAAATTTCAGATTCTAACTTCTATAAAACCTTCAACTGAAAATCGGTTGAAGGTTTTTTATTTATAAAAATTTATTCTTAAACAATTTCATTACAATTATTTTCAATATTTTAGCTTCATATATACACGCCAAATGGAAAATTTATCAGAAGAAGCCAAATACACTTTACAATTCATCAATCAAACCCATCGTTCTATTTTCTTGACCGGAAAAGCAGGAACAGGAAAAACCACACTTTTAAAAGAAATTATTCAGTCTACACACAAAAATGTAGTTGTTGTTGCACCAACAGGTATTGCAGCTTTGAATGCTTGTGGTGTAACGATTCACTCTATGTTTCAGTTGCCTTTTGGTGGATTTATACCAGATTTTATTGCGCCTAATTTTTCTGATTTTGTTAAGTTTGAAAGCAAAAACACTTTAGTCAGACACTTTAAAATGAGCGGTTTAAAGAAATCGGTCATTAAAAACATGGAATTACTGATTATTGATGAAGTGAGTATGCTTCGTGCTGATTTATTGGATGCCATGGATTTTATGATGCAAACTGTTCGTAAAAATAAAATCCCTTTTGGCGGTGTTCAGGTTTTGTTTATCGGCGATTTATTGCAATTACCACCCGTAATTAGGGAGGAAGAATGGCGAACGTTAAAAAATTATTACAAAGGAAAATTCTTTTTTCATTCGCATGTGGTACAGCAAAATCCACCGCTTTACATTGAGCTTTCCAAAATTTTTCGTCAAACGGATGATGTTTTTATTTCTATTTTGAACAACCTAAGAAACAATCAAATTTCGCAAGTTGATATTCAGAATCTAAACCAGTATGTTCAACCTAATTTCGATTTAAAAGCAAATAAAGGATATATCACTTTAACAACGCACAATGCTAAAGCCGATGCAATGAATGCACAAGCGCTTCAAGATTTAGAAGGCAAATTAGTACAATACAAACCTGAAGTTGTGGGTGATTTTCCAGACAAAATTTTCCCTGTTGATGAAACTTTAGAGCTGAAAATTGGTGCTCAAATTATGTTTGTAAAAAATGATTTGTCTTTTGATAAAAAATATTTCAATGGCAAAATGGGAATTATTAAATCACTTTCTGCAGAAGAAATACTTGTGTATTTTCCTGAAGAAAACAAAACTATCGAAGTCGAAAAATACGAATGGCAAAATATTCGGTACAAAGTAGACGAAATGACTAAGGAAATTGAAGAAGATGTTATAGGAACTTTTGTGCATTATCCAATAAAATTAGCTTGGGCAATTACGGTTCATAAAAGTCAAGGTCTAACTTTTGATAAAGCAGCGCTTGATGTTTCGCAAGTTTTTCTTCCAGGACAAGCGTATGTAGCATTATCGAGATTACGGTCGTTAAATGGGCTGATTTTACTTTCTCCGCTAAGAATGAATGGTATTTCGAACGATCAAGACGTGATGGATTATGCTTTGAACAAAGCCAGCGAAGAACTTTTAGAAAATGCCTTGCAACAAGAAACTAAAAATTTTATTCATTCCTATTTAAAAAACGCATTTGATTGGAGTGATTTAGCTCAAGAATGGCGCAATCATCAGTTTAGTTATGGGGAGAAATCTGAAAATTCTGAGAAATCAAAACACGCTATTTGGGCAAAAAAAAATGCGGAAACCATTGGCGATTTAGTAGAACCAGCTAGGAAATTTCTTTTACAATTAGATAAACTTTTTACATCAGAAACCTTTGATATTAGTTTTGTTTCAGAAAGAATTCAAGCGGCTTATGATTATTTCTTTGTTCCGATGGATAATTTGGTAAATGAAATTCTGTGGAAATTAGAAGAGATTATTCGCATCAAGAAAGTAAAAGGATTTTATGAAGAAATAATTGCTTTGGAAGATATTCAAACCAAAGCTGTTTTGCTATTAATGAAAGCTAAATTATTGATAAAAACAATTGCTTCAAATGAAACGATTTCAAAAGAAAAATTAGTATCTGATGAAATTAAATACTATAAAATCAATAAATTAGAACGCATTCGAGAAGAATTCAAATCAGTAAATGTCACACTTATTGAAGACGAATATGATCTTGAACGCTATACCTCGTCTAAAAAATCTAAAGAAAAAGCACCTAAAAAATCTACTGTTCGGGAAACGTACGAATTGTGGCAACAGAAACTTTCTATCAAGGAAATTGCGGAACTTAGAGTGTTAACCAAACAAACAATCAGCGGACATCTAGCGAAATTAATTGAAGCTAAAACCATTTCAATATCAGAAGTTTTAACAGATGATAAAATTCAGGCTTTGGCAAAAGCTTTTGACGGTTATACTGAAGCTTCCTTAAATCCGTTGAAAGAAAAACACGGAGATACTTTTACTTGGGACGAATTGAAATTATTTAAGGCGAGTTTAAATTCAAAATAAAATCTCTAACTCAACCAATACACCACCATTACTGCAGGAATAAAATAAAGTATAATGGTTCTAGCGCCGTCATAATCTTTGGCTAATCGTTGTCCAAAAAGCAACATGATTAAGGTTATACAAGAAAAAATTCCGGCATAAAGACCAAAAGTTCTGCCATTATTTATCATCAATTGTACACAACCTACTACAGCTAAAATACCCGAAATGAGTTCTAAAACAAGAATATGAAATAAAGCTAAAGGCACATGGTTTTTGAGCCGCGTTTTTTCAAAATGTGATTTTAACCAAGTAAGATTGTCTTTCCAATAAATTGCTTTATCATAACCTGATTGTATAAAAGTTACTGCAAGCAGCACCAAAACTAAAATAGAAGCAATATTCGACATAAGTGTTATTTTTTATGAATTAAACGAGTCAGTTTTATAGACAAATCAGTCAAAATTATTTTTGCATTTCCGTTGCGCTCAATGTGATACATCGCATCCGAAAGTTCTTTAAAGATATTGTGAATATTGCTGCCGTTTACAAAAGGCGCAAAATTCTCTAGTTTAAATTTTTCAATTTTGGGTTCCATATACACCAAACTTGTGGTTTGATAATTTAGCAACAAAGCTTGGCGAAACATATCGATACAATAATGCAGGAATTTTTTTTGTGTTTCTCTTCCCAAACCAGCAATTTGTTCGCTCCAGATTATCAAATCCTGAATCGCAGCTGCATTTCCTTTGGCTCTAAAAGCGGCTCGAACCCAATCGACAAAATGTTTTTCAAAAAAAGAATCCTCCCCATTTTCTTCCAAAAATTGCAAGGCCTTATTATAATTACCTTGTGCTTGATGTGCAATTTTGGTAGCCATTCTAGCATCGATATCTTTTTGAGCAATTAGTGCTTCAACAATCACTTTTTCGGGCAACGCGTTGAAATGCAATACTTGGCAACGAGAACGAATGGTTTGAATGATGTCTTCTTCATTTTCTGATATTAGAATAAACAACGTTTTATCTGTAGGTTCTTCTAGTAATTTCAATAATTTATTTGATGCTGAAATATTCATTTTATCAGCCATCCAAATAATTATGATTTTATAACCACCTTCATAGGATTTTAATGCTAAAGATTTTAAAATCTCTTGCGCATCTTCTACACGAATTTCACCTTGCTTGTTCTGAACGCCAAGAACTTGATACCAATCAAATAAACTTCCGTAAGGGTTTTCGATAATAAACTGTCTCCAATCAGCAATAAAATCAATACTTTTTGGTTTTGTTTTTACATCTTCCGTGGTTACTGTTGGATATATAAAATGCAAGTCAGGGTGCGAAATAGATTGAAATTTTAAGTTACAAGATTCATTTCCACCTCCATTTTCATTATATACATTGTTACATAAAATATATTGCGCATAAGCTATTGCAGTAGCTAAAGTACCTGACCCTTCTGGCCCAACAAATAATTGAGCATGGGGGATTCTACCAGAGTTGGCGCTGTGAGTCAAATGACTTTTAATGTGTTCTTGACCTAATATTTTTGAAAATAGCATGAAGCAAATATAAAGTTTTTTAGACAATTCAATTGAGTGAAATTTCTATAAAAAAAGAAACTATAAAACTAAAAGTAAACCAAAATTCTTATTTTTTTTTGTTCAATTAAAAAAATTAAGATACATTTGTTAGTAAATATGGGTGTTTCAAATAAAATACAGTAATTAATTTGGAATTAACAAAATATTAATTTAATGAAAAAAATTTATTTCCTACTTGCAATTTTTTCGTTTTTAATTTCTTACTCACAATTAACTACTCCTTTTAAATTACGATACAAAGCCTCTCTTAAAGGCGATATGACGGTAATTTCAAACAACATTACCAATAGAGTTGAAAAAGGGACTTCGAATATTGCTTATAATACTTTAAACATAAATTCTTCAAAACACAATGATGAATTTGTAATGGGTTATATTGATATAGATAATGACTCAAGTACTTTTTCTTCTAGTAGCGCAGACTTAATTTTAGAAAACAAAGAGGCCAAAAAAATTATTTATGCAGGTTTGTATTGGTCAGCTACTTACAAATATAATAGTGGAGAGTTAACCAAAAAAGGGGAATTTTTAGCCCTTGATCCAACAAGAGAAAACTTTAATGAAATTAAAATTAAACTTCCCAATCAAGAAAAATATATAGACATAAAAGGAGAAGTTATTTTTGATGGGTTAAATCTTAGAAGTTTCAAAGAGACTTCTCCTTATGCAGTTTACGCAGATATTACTAAAGAGGTTGTCAAATTATCAAATCCTTTTGGGACTTACACGGTTGCAAATATCAAATCTACAATTGGTAAGATTAAAGGAGGGGTAGCAGCAGGTTGGACAATGCTTGTAGTTTTTGAAGATTCAACGATGAAAGAAAAATCTATAACGAGTTTTGATGGTTTTGCGGGAGTTACTAGTAAAGCAATGAATATTAAGTATTCTGGATTTCAAACTTTACCAAAAGGTCAAGTAAATGCAAAAATTGCAATTGCTGCATTAGAAGGAGATTCTAATCTAGTTGGAGACCAAGTTTTATTTAAAATTTCAAATAAAGACAATTACATTCCAATAAGTAATTTATTACGAAAAGAAAACAACTTTTTTAATAGTACGATTTCTATTGAAAACGAGCACTTTTTAAACAGAGAGCCTCAAAGTAAAAACACTTTAGGTTACGATTCAAGTCTTATAACTATTCCAAATCCTGATAATTCAGTTATTGGTAATAATAGTAAAGAAGCAACAATTCGTTTAAAAACATCTGGAGATCGATACTACTTGTTTTTCACCGCTTTTAATGTAGAATGTATAGAAACTAAAAACACCGAAAAAACAGAAGAAATAAAAGAAAACCCTACTGCTTTATCTACAACTGTTATTGAAAACACTACTACTACAGTTAATTCATTAGCTACAACATCTGTTATAAATACTCAACAAATAAAAGAGCAAGCAAAAGAACCTATATATAATAATACACCAAAACCAATTGAAGTAAAAAAAGAAGAAAGTATTTCAATTACAACTAACATTGCTCCAACACCAGCTGTTAATGAAATTTTTAATTATGATATTTCTGGTCAACCTAAAGGATATTATATTATAGTTAATGTGTTTGCAAAACAAAGAAACAGCGCTAATTTTATAAAATTCCTTAAAAGTAAAGGGATTAATGCAGCTTACTTTTTTAATCCACTAAAGAAATATTACTACGTTTATATTGTAAAAAGCAATAACAAAGAAGAAGTAGAGAGTTTAAAGGCTTCAAAATTCAACAATACTTATACCGCAGATATGTGGGTATTATCAGTAAATAATTCGAAACAATCCACTTCTATTGCGCAAAAAAGCTTTAAAAAAGGAATAATTGTAAAAAACAGCCTATATAAAAAAGAGGCTTAAACTATTTTTCAGTGTTTTCAAATTATTTTTTTAGAAAAAAACAAAGCCCTATCTTTGCATAATAAACAATTATATAAATACTAAAAATGAAAACACTTCAAGATTTCAATTTCAAAAATAAAAAAGCTTTAATTCGGGTTGATTTTAATGTTCCGTTAGACGAAAACTTTAATGTAACGGACGCCACTAGAATAGAAGCCGCTAAGCCTACAATTGACAAAATTTTAGCAGATGGAGGAAGCGTGATTTTGATGTCTCACCTTGGCAGACCTAAGGGAGTTGAAGAAAAATATTCATTAAAGCACATTTTAAAAACGGCTTCTGAAATTCTTGGAGTTCCTGTAAAATTTGCTGAAGACTGTATTGGAGCTGTAGCAAAAAACGCTGCTGAAAATTTAAACCCCGGAGAAGTTTTATTATTAGAAAACTTACGTTTTTATAAAGAAGAAGAAGCTGGGGATGTTCCTTTTGCAAAAGAATTAGCTTCTCTTGGAGACATTTATGTAAATGATGCATTCGGAACGGCTCATAGAGCTCATGCTTCTACAACCATAATTGCACAATTTTTCCCTAATGATAAATGTTTTGGAACATTATTGGCTAAAGAAATAGAAAGTTTAAACCGTGTACTTAAAAATAGCGAAAAGCCAGTAACAGCAGTGCTTGGAGGTTCAAAAGTATCTTCAAAAATTACAGTTATCGAAAATATTTTAGACAAAGTAGATCACATGATTATTGGTGGCGGAATGACTTATACTTTTGTGAAAGCATTAGGAGGCACCATTGGTGATTCTATTTGTGAAGATGATAAGCAAGAATTGGCTTTAGACATTTTGAGATTGGCAAAAGAAAAAGGCGTTCAAATTCATATTCCTGTTGATGTTGTTGCAGCAAATGCTTTTTCAAATGATGCTCAAACACAAATCGTTGATGTTACTAAAATTCCTGATGGATGGCAAGGTTTGGATGCAGGTCCTAAGTCATTAGAAAATTTCAAAAAAGTAATTTTAGAATCAAAAACCATACTTTGGAACGGACCTTTGGGTGTTTTTGAAATGCCAACCTTTGCAAATGGAACTATAGAATTAGGAAATTATATCGCCGAAGCAACTGAAAAAGGAGCCTTTTCATTAGTAGGTGGTGGAGATTCAGTTTCTGCGGTAAAAAAATTTGGTTTAGAAGATAAAATGAGTTATGTTTCAACAGGTGGAGGGGCTATGTTAGAAATGTTGGAGGGAAGAGTTTTGCCAGGAATTGTTGCTATTTTAGAATAGAATCAATCAATATTTAGTTAAAAAATGCATTATTAACAATATTTAGGACAAATTTAAGTTATAGTATTGACTTTTATTCCTTTAAGATTCTTATGTTTGCAAAAACACAATTGTTTGAAAGATAGCTACTTGTAAATAAAGTTTCGTTTTGTGCTTTATTTTATAGCTTTTTATGCCAAATGAAAGTTTAAAAATAATATTGTTTTTACCTACTAGAAGCAATTAAAACTCAATATATGAATTTAAGAAAAATCACCTTAACTGTTCTTTTGCTTATTGCAGGAAACACTTTTGCCCAGAGTATTTCCAGTAATTTAGTTAGAAGTCAATCTAATCTAGCTTTTTTAGATTCCATAAAAAGAACATTTGTAAATGACAATCTAGCCTCACGTGTAGATAGCCTTTGGCTTAAAGAATTAACCAGTTTAGACATTTACAATGATCTAGAGTCTGATATTAAATCAATAAATCTAGACGAAAAAGTAGATTATGAATTGCCTACTGAATTGTTGAAAGCCAGATTAGCCGCCATGGATGCTAAATCGCCATTTAATATAGAGTACAATCAAGGGCTAGAGAACATTATCAAATCATTTCTTAAGAATAGAAAAAAGTCTTTCGAAAGATTAATGGCTATTTCAGAGTACTATTTTCCCATTTTTGAGGAAGCCTTGTCTAAACAAAACGTTCCTTTAGAAATTAAATATCTTGCGGTTGTTGAATCGGCATTAAACCCTAAAGCCGTTTCGCGTGTTGGCGCTACAGGACTTTGGCAATTCATGTATCAAACCGGAAAGCAATATAATTTAAATATTGATTCTTATGTAGATGATAGAAGCGATCCGCTTAAAGCAAGTGCCGCCGCTGCGCAATACATGACTAATATGTATAAAATATTCGGAGATTGGGATTTGGTTTTAGCTTCATATAATTCTGGTCCTGGTAATGTATCAAAAGCAATTCGTCGTTCAGGAGGTCAACAAAATTACTGGAATATAAGGAAACATCTTCCTCAGGAAACTCAAGGTTACGTTCCGGCATTTTTAGCTACAATGTACATTTACGAATATCATACTGCTCACGGAATTAAACCTGAAAGAGCTAAAGTAAAACAATTTGCTACAGATACTATTATGGTTAAGAAGCAATTGAGTTTTAAACAAATTTCAGATTTACTAGACATTCCTGTAGCTCAGTTGCAGCTTTTAAATCCACAATACAAGTTAAATGTGGTTCCTGCTTACAATGACAAAAAACATTTCTTGACTTTACCTTCTCAAAAAATAGCTGTCTTTACCTCAAATGAAGATAAAATTTATGCTTATGTTCAGAGAGAGTTAGACCAAAGAGAGAAACCATTTACGAGACAACAACACGCATTTGCTTCTAGAGATTCTTTAAAAATAGGTGATGGCCCTATTGTTTCTAAAACGAAGTATCATAAAGTAAGGCGTGGCGATAGCTTAAGCGAAATTGCTGACAGGTATAGTGTTACCATGTCTGAAATAAAAAAATGGAACAGACTAAATAATAATAAAGCGCCTTTAGGAAGAAACTTGAAGATTATTACTTCTGAAAGTATAGCATACAGAGAAAAGAACGAAAAAAAGGACACTATTTCGGTTGTTAATAAAGTAGACACTGTTGCCACTACTGCTGTTGCACAAGTTCAAACTAAAGAAATAAAAAACCCTAGGGAATTAAAAACGTTTAAAGAAGAAAAAGTAATTTCATTTAAAGATGTTACTAAACTACATAAAGTTAAAAAAGGGGATAACCTTGGTGAAATTTCAGATAAATATGGTGTAACTGTAGCTGAAATTAAAAAATGGAATAAACTTAGAAGCAACAATATTCCAGTAGGAAAAAGCTTAAAAATTATTAGCAACGAAAGAGTTGTAACAACTATTAGAAAAGAAGTTAAACCGGCAGAAAGTATAGCTTCAACTGATAAAGAATCAGATTTTTATGTAGTACAACAGGGAGATAATTTAAGCACTATTGCTAAAAAATATAATGTCTCAATCGAAGATTTAAAACAATGGAACAGTCTTTCAGATAACAATATTCAATTAGAAAGTAAATTAAAAATTGCAGACCTCATCAATAAACAGGAAGAAACACCTGCTGCTCCTAAAACTGAATTTAAAAATACAGAATATACGGTTCAAAAAGGAGATAATTTAGGAAGTATTGCTAAGAGAAATAATGTAACAGTAGCTGATATAAAAACGTGGAATGATTTATCAGAAAATACTATTCAATTCGGACAAAAACTGATAGTTGCAAAAACTTTAGTTCTTGATGATAATAAAGCAGTTGCAGAAAAAAGCAACAAAAAAGACAAAAATAATGTTAGAGAAAAAGAAAATCATTATTTTGTTAAAAAAGGAGATTCTTTATTTAGCATTGCCAAAAAATACCCTGGAATTACGATTTCAGACATTAAAAAATGGAATGGAATTAGCGGAAATGAATTAAAACCAGGAATGCGTTTGAAAATAAACGGATAATAAAAAAAATCTACATAAATTTAGGGCTTATTTCATATTGAATAAAATTATGAAAAAAGCCCTTTTTTTATTGCTTTTTATTTCCATACTTTTTTTATCCTGTACTAAAAAACACGATAAAGAAACAGAAAAAACTACAGGAAAAATCAATACAATTTCAGTCATTATTGATGATCAGCTGTGGAACGGAGAAGTGGGCGACAGTATTAGAAATAAGTTTGCTGCTCCTGTTTTAGGATTACCTAAAGAAGAACCACTTTTTAACATCAATCAATATCCCGTAAAACTATTAGAGGGATTCGTAACTAAAACAAGAAATAGTGTTGTTATAAAAAAAGAAGCTAAAAACAGCTTTGAAGTTATTGAAAATGAATACGCATCGCCTCAAAATGTGTTTCATATTTCAGGGAAAACTACCTCAAGTATTTTAGCTTTAATAGAAAAAAATGCCCCTGAGATTATTAATAAAATGCGTCAAACTGAGATTGAAGAAAATCAGAGAATTATAGACACTGCCAAAATTGAAACCCAAAAAATTCAAAAAAAATTCAACATCAATCTTCGTATCCCAAAAGGTTATAATTATGTTTTTCAAAGAAGAAAATTCATTTGGTTAAAAAAAGAAATAACGAGTGGCAACACAAGTATTTTAATATATCAATTGCCTTTTCGTACCATAAAACCGAACACGAATATTATAAAAAAAATTATTAGAAACCGAGATTCTATAGGTAGATTATACATTCGTGGTACTATTCCGAGAACGCATATGATTACAGAAGATTCGTATTCACCTTATTTATTTCACATTAATTTAAACGGAAAAGAAGCCTACGAAACTAAAGGAACCTGGGAGCTAAAAAATGATTATATGTCAGGTCCATTTATAAATTATACGATAATCGATAGAACCAATAAACGGATTTTAGTTTTAGAAGGATTTTGTTATGATCCATCAAAAGAGAAAAGAGATTTAATGTTTGAATTGGAATCTATAATAAAATCAGTTGAATTTTTAAAGAAAAAATAAGCAGATGTCTATACAATGGAAAATAAAGCCATTTAAAGCACTTTCAGTAAGCGAAATGTATTCTTTGCTGCAATTACGAAGTCAAGTCTTTGTCGTGGAGCAAAACTGCGTCTATCAGGACATTGATGGTAAAGATTACAAAGCATTGCATCTCATAGGAGAATACGATGGTAAAATAGTAGCCTATTGCCGGCTTTTTAAATCAGGCGATTATTTTCAGGAAGCCTCCATAGGAAGGGTCGTTATCGATGCCAATTACCGTGACAAAAAATGGGGACATGAGATGATGAAGCAAGCAATTGCTGGAATTGAAACCCATTTTAAGGAAATTAAAATCATTATTTCAGCACAATTGTACCTGCAAAAATTTTACGAAAATCATGGTTTTGTGCAAACCAGCGAAATGTATTTAGAAGACGATATTCCGCACATAGAAATGAAAAGGGAGTAATTAGATTTTCGTAATCACCAATTCCACTCGTCGGTCATATTCTGAACCTTTTCCTAAAGGAACCGTATTGCCGTACCCTTTAAAAGTCATTCTGGTTTTAGAAACTCTCTTAAAAATTAGATATTTATAAACCGATTCTGCACGATTTTGAGACAAATTTCGTTTTCTTGTTTCTCGATCTATTGCTTCTTTTTGAAAAGGAGGCGTGCAACACACATGACCTTGAATTTCGAATTCTAAATTTTTATATTTAATCAATAATCTCGAAATTTTATCCAATTGGGTTTTGGCTTCAAATGTAAGTTTACTGCTGCCACGTTCAAACAAAAGGTTTTCTAAATAAACGTGATCGCCAACAATATGTTTTTTTTGTATGGTATTATAAAAACCAGGGATTTCAATTTTAGGCAGTGGTTTTAAATTCAAAACCACATCAACCCGTCTATTTTTAGAACGTCGTTCTGGAAGATTTTCTACCACATCATCATCAATAAGAATGCGTCCCTTACCTTCTATGGTTACAATAATTTTATTTTTAATACCATTAAAAGTGAGTTTTTCTCTAATGGCATTGGCTCTATTGGTAGACAATTTAAAATTGTACGCTTCTTTACCAACATCATCGGTATAGCCAAAGATTTGTATCGATTCTATTCGTGTAGAGTCTGTTTTTTTTATAAAATCAACTACCGTATTTCCTTGCTTTTCATCTAAACTAAATTTATCAAAATCAAAATAAACCGATTGTACGACTTCTTCCTGAGCATACACTATTCCACAAATAAAAAACGAAAATATTTTAAAAAATCGAATCATTATTGTTGTAATATTTTTTTGTATTCCGAAGGGTTATTCAAAATTGAAGTTGCTTTTTTAATCTCGGAATTGTTTTTAATATAATACTCATACAAACCCTCCTTATATTGATAGCGTTTGATAATTTCTTCTAAAATTAATTTCTTAATTTCTTTCTGATTTTGATTCAATTGATTCTCTTCGCTTTTTTGCAAAGCAGTCAATAATTGTTGGTATTCAGCAGCGATTGAACCGTCAATTTTTTCTTTTTTGGCAGCAGCCAAAGTGTTTTTTAGCGCCACTTCAGTTTCAGTATCAAAATTAAAATTTTGCTTTTTTAAGAATCTTTTAAATGCCATAAAATCAGCATCAGAAATGGTTGGAATTGCAGTTCCTAAATTCGGATTTTTATAGTAATAGTCGGTCACATAATTAAAAATTCCGTCATTTTTCAGTAAAGCTTCGGCAATAGCACTCGTTTTTGATTCTTCTATCACTTCATCAGGCAAAACACCACCACCATCATAAACAGGTCTTCCTTTTCTGGTTTTAAAAGCATTATAGTTTTGAGATACCGTTCGTATTGCTTTTCCGTCTTTGTCTTTATGCGAATAATCTAAAGCTTGAATACAACGGCCAGAAGGCGTATAATAGCGTGAAATTGTAATTTTTATTTGTGTTCCGTAGGTTAAATCTACTGGGCGCTGTACCAACCCTTTTCCAAAACTTCGACTTCCAACAATTACGGCGCGATCTAAATCCTGTAATGCCCCCGAAACAATTTCTGAAGCAGAAGCGCTTTTTCCGTCTACAAGAATTACTAAAGGAATTTCAGTATCTATAGGCTCTCGCGAAGTTTTATACGTATTATTATGCTTTTCGATTTTCGATTTTGTAGTTACAATTACCTCATCTTTTGGCACAAAGAGATTGCAAATATTTACAGCTTCACCTAGCAAACCTCCCGGATTGCCTCTTAAATCTAGAATAATTTTTTCTGCACCCTCTTTTTTCAGTTGTTCTAAAGCTTCTTTGGTTTCTAAAGATGCTTTTTTGTTGAATTGAGACAAAACGATATAACCGGTTTTATCATCTACTTTTCCGTAAAACGGAACTGCTTTAATCTCAACTTCATCAAGAACCAATTGCGTTTTCAACGTTTTACCTTGACGCAAGTAAGTAATATCTACTTTGGTATTCTTCGATCCTTTTAGCAATTGCGAGGCATCTTCTTTAAAATCAATTAAATTGACATCGCCTATTTGAACAATCTCGTCGCCTGCTTTTAATCCTGCTTTATCAGCTGGAAAATTTTTATACGGTTCTTTTATGATGAGTTTTCCGTCTTTTCGGGTAATTAAAGCGCCAATTCCCGTGTATTCACCTGTATTATTGATTTTAAATTTTACAACATCTTGTTCGTTAAAATAATTGGTATACGGATCTAAATCGGCGAGCATGCTTTTTATGGCTTTGTCCATCAAATCTGCTGGATTCGTATCGTCTACATAATTAGCATTGACGGCTTTAAAAAGCGTAGTAAAGATTTCTATTTGTTTGGCAACTTCAAAAAAATCTTGGTTAAAACTAACGCCAACAAACAAAAAAGCACTTGCTACAACAGGAATTACCACTCTTTTTTTAAGAAATGAATGCATGACTTTAGGATTCTTTTTTAAATTATTACAAACGAAAATACGAAATAAGTTCAAATATAGCTGTTTATACGAATAGTTTTAACCTATTCTAAAATTCTTAACGAATTGTATTCGTTTTTATTTTTCCTTTTTTATCTGAACCAAAAATTTTTCAAACAATTGAATCGTTTTTGTCTCAATTTCTTGATAGGTTAACCGCTCTTTGGTTTGATAAAAAAACATAAAGGCATACGGTTTATCTAAATTTTCTGTAAGTAAATGTTTGTTTAAGCGATAGGTTTCTCGCAACACGCGTTTAAAATAATTTCTATCAACAGCGTGTTTGAAATATTTTTTAGAAACCGAAACCCCCATTTTTATTTTCTGTTCTGAATCTGTATCAATACCATAATCGCTTTCTATATACACCAATCGCAACGGAAATTTCGACACTGATTTCCCTTCAGAAAAAAGTAAATCGATCGTTTTTTTGCTTTTGAGTTTCTCCGATTTTGGATAGGTAAAGTTCATTTCTTGTTATTAGTGCTAAGTGGGTAAAGGTACAAAATTGAAGAAACAAATTTTTAAAGAGGTTTACGTTCCACTGCCACAGGACTGTCGCAGCTAAGTAACTGATTTTTTCTATTTTAGAAAAAACGAATATAGTAAAAAAAAGCGTCCCGAAACCGAATTCTGGTGATTCGTTTGATAGACGTTCTTTTTAGTTGCTTTAAAAGAATAGTCCCAATTCCATTTTCTAAACTATTTAACTTTTTGTCTTGATTAATCATTATTTGAATAATTCCATTTGATATTCTTTTAAAAAGTGTATATTTACTTTTACTTAAAAGTTAGCTTATGAAAGGTTTAATATCTTTTTTCAGTATAAGAAATAAGCGTTTGTTTATTTTTCTTACTATTTTCATAATAAGTTGCAGCAAAGATACTATTTGTAAATTGCCTACACCTGTAGTAACAAGCAATTCACCAGTAAATATTGGGTATCCCATTAACTTAGAAACTCCGGAAATGACAGGTTATAGTTATTATTGGACAGGTCCTGCAGGATTTATTTCTGAAGAACGAAACCCAGTTATTAATTACGCTAGTTCGTTCACTTCGGGAAGTTATAATTTAACAGTAAAAAAGGAGGATTGTACTGTTGATCCTGTAAGTTTAAATGTTATTGTCAATCCGATTTTAAATCCATGTAATAATCAATGGACCAATTATTTTGGCGGTTTTAATGGTAGTCTTAGTGGTAGTGTCTTAAATGCTTACTTAAGTTCAGAAGGTCAAACGCTGTATGTTAACTTTGACTCAAAGGGCAATCGAATTCCTGGTCAGATGACAATGTATTTTACAGTGAATTCTACTAATGCTGGCATCTATACAACTGGAGTTGATTGCGGTGTTAGTCTTCAGAATGATGGTAGTTGTGGACGTAATATAGATAAAGGACAATCAGTGTTTGTAGATTATAATAGCGATGGTAAAATGGTTGTTTCTTTTTGTAATTTGTTGGGTACTTATTCTTGTGCAAGTATCAATTATAGAATACCAATTTCAGTTTCGGGAACGATTACAGAGTTTTAATCAAATCATCATGATTTTAAACAATTTTGTGAAGTCATTAAAAAAGCAACTAAATAGTTGATTTACATCAGAATACTTTTAATAAAAATAACCTTTATAAAAAATAATATTTTCTATCAAAGATATATAAAGTCAAATTTTTTTTTCTAAACTTTCATTAGGTATATAGGCAATAACTTTTTAAATATTTTATTTGTTAAAGCAGTTTCAAAGATGTGTTAATGTTTCAGAAATAATTTTTATGTTATTTAATCAAACCAAATTTAGAACATATACTTTAGTTTGTAATGTTAATCTCTCAAAAATACACTTTTATTGGTCACAAAAATAGTTAAAACTATGTACTTTAGTGCATTCCCCTTTCAGGTTCTAAAAATGTTTTTTAACCGCAGATTCAAAGATTTTAAATCATTTTTAAAATCTTTGAATCTGCGGTTAAATTTCACGAATTAAATTATAAAGTTCAGCCTGAGAGACTTTCAGTCTGCAAAACCAAATCTATGGACTTTTAGTCAATAGTGGTTTAATTTTTTACAATCTCTACAGGATAACTATTGTTATTTTTATTCACATCCGCTATTAAACCGCTTTCGTCAATAGTGATTTTTTTGATGTTTGTTTTGTCAATAGTAAAAGTATAAATAGGATTCGCCCAAGTCCAATCGGTTAAAACAATTCTAGGAATTTCTGTCCCGACGCTTCGGGATGGGTTTTCTTTCTCAAAACTCATCATTCGTAACGGGATGTAAAAACTTTGTTTTGTACCGTCAGTATATTCTACTACTAAATCAATAGGCATGGGCATTCTACCTATTCGTTCTAAAGTGATTGTTGTTTTTTCGCCTGAAGAAACCTCTTTTATACCATAATCAATCGTATTTGTAGTTTGTGTCCAATCGGTTAAATACCAATCTAAGTTGGCTCCCGAAACGCGTTCGGCAGTGCGCTTAAAATCATTTGGTGTTGGATGTTTGAATTTAAAATCAGCATAATATCTTTTCAGCGTTTTCATCAAATTGTCTTTCCCAATGAGGTATCCCAATTGCGCTAAAAACACGTCGCCTTTACTGTAAGAGGAAATACTATACACTTGGTTTATATCGTACCGATCAGAGTGTGTACTTTGAGGCAGTTCTTTCCCTGATTTTACCAAATAATAATAGTTGTCATAGGATCCTTCATGCGGATTTTCTAATTTTTTTTCGGCGATTTCATTTAAACCCAAATCCTCTAGAAAGGAAGTAAATCCTTCGTCCATCCAGGAGTGTTTGCTTTCGTTACTGGCCAAAACATGCTGAAACCAAGAATGTGCCATTTCGTGAGCAATAACTCCAATTAAGCCTTCGTAAGTGCCTTCGCCAAGAATTAACGTACACATGGCATATTCCATGCCGCCATCGCCACCCTGAATAACAGAATATTGATTGTACGGATATTTACCAACGGTTTTGTTGTAAAATTGCATCAATTGAACGGTTTCTTTTTGTGCTTTTTTCCAATTATCAATAATTTTCGGGTTGTTTTTGTATAAGAAATGTAGGGTTGTGCCAAAATCAGTTTCAACTACATCATGAATGTAATTTTTATCGGCAGCAAACGTAAAATCATGCACGTTTGGCGCTACAAAATGCCAAGTCAGGTTTTTAGTTTTCTTAGGATGCGAAACGGAAATTCCAGCATCTTGATACCCGTGACCCATTTCGTTTTTGTTCTGCAAATAACCACTTCCTCCTAAAACATAATCCTTGTCGATGGTGATGTTGACATCAAAATTCCCCCAAACGCCATGAAATTCGCGAGCAATATAAGGATCGGCATGCCAACCTTCAAAATCGAATTCGGCCATTTTTGGATACCATTGTGCCATCGAAAATTCTACTCCTTCAGCATTATTTCTTCCGGCTCGACGAATATGAACAGGAACTTGTCCGTCAAAATCTAAAGTAAAAGTGGCTTTTGTATTAGGTAAAAGAGGCTTTGCTAAGGTGACTTCGAGAATAGTTCCTACTTCTTTGGCAAAGGCATCAACGCCATCTTGTTTGAAATTCGAAATTTTTAAATAGCCTATTTCATTGGGTTTTAGTTTCGAAATTCGACTTTCTTTTACTTCTTTTCCGCCAACCTTTCTTTTATTGACCATTCTTCCGTCTGGGTCGGCAATATTTTGCAAACGAGCATCCATTTCGCTACCAGGCTGAAAAGCATTGAAGTATAAATGATAAAAAACACGTTTTAAAGTGTCTGATGAATTATTGGTATAAACTAATTCTTGTTTTCCTTTGTATTGGTAGTTTTTGGTATCCATAACCACATCCATTTTATAATCGACATGTTGTTGCCAATAACAAGTGTTTTGGCCAATTACGGTTTCGAAACTTAGCAAGGTAAAAGCGAACAAAAATAGTTTTTTCATATGTTGAAAATAAAAAATGGAAGAACCTAAATTCTTCCATTATTGAATTAAAGCGAATTTATTTCTTTTTAGTCATTTTTTCAGCCATCAGTAATGCATTGTAAGCATTTACCATTTTTCCTGATTTTGATGCATTTGTAAACGGACGTTTCTCGTCATTTTCTCCTAACAAAACGGTTACGTTTAATGCTGTTCCAGAATCCATAAGAATTTGTTTTACTTGAGCTGCTGTTAAACTAGGATAGTAAGAACGCAGTAAAGCGGCTACACCTGCTACATTTGGAGATGCCATTGAAGTTCCTTCTAAAAACTTGTATTTGTTATTGGGCACTGTAGCATAAATTTCTTTTCCTGGCGCAAAAACATCAACATTAAAACTACCGTAATTCGAAAAATTAGCCACTAATCCTGAACCATAAGTAGTGTTTAATGCGCCTACAGTTATCATATTATTAGCAATTTCTGATTGAATGTCTTCAGCATCATTAGGATAATTTTTATTTTCGGGTAAATCAATATCAAGACCATCATTTCCTGCGGCATGAACAATCAGCACATCTTTACTAGCCGCATATTTTATAGCATCAAAAACCCATTCTTTGTTAGGAGAAAAGCTTTTTCCAAAACTACCGTTAATTACTTTTGCACCATTGTCTACAGCATAACGAATGGCCAGCGCAATGTCTTTATCATATTCGTCTCCGTTAGGAACCGCTCTTATTGCCATGATTAGTGCATTGTTAGCAACACCATCACCACCTTTTTTATTATTACGAACTTGAGCAATGATACCAGCAACGTGGGTTCCGTGTAGTGCATGCTCTTTATCTGGTCCGAACACAATATTGTTTCCGTAATTTTTGTTGTTTATATCTTCAGGATTATCACCAACGGCTTTTCTTCCGTTAAATTCTAAATTTAAATTATAATTTAGCATGTCATAAACCTGCTCTTTAAAATCATTGATATCGTCAATAAAATCAGGTCCGGTTTGACCAATTATACTAATCATTACTTGCTTGCTTTGTAACAATGTAGCATCTACTGCTGTAATGGCTTTTAATTCAGCAAGCGTATATTTTTCTTTTTTTAAATGATCGGTTATTGTTTTATGCGCTTTAAAAATAAAATCTACTTGCTCTTTACTACTTAAGATTTCTTCTTTCTTTTTATCATAAGCAATTTTTGCGTTTTTGTAATTTTCTGAACCATCATCCTTTTTTTTGAGGATGCGCGTCATTTCTAGATTTTCATTTAATGAATTTCCAAGAAAATTCCATCCATTAATGTCATCAATAAAACCATTTTTATCGTCGTCAATTCCGTTTTTAGCAATTTCTTTTGGATTGGTCCATATTACCGATTTTAAATCTTCGTGGTCAATATCAATACCAGAATCTATAACTCCAACAATTACTTTTACACCTTTTTTGCTTTTTAATAATTCGGCATAAGCCTTGTCTACACTCATTCCGGGAATGGTGTCTTTAGTTAAATCTAAATGACTCCAACGCTTTAAATCAGATTCTTTTATTGGACTAATTTTGAGAGGGGTTTTGTCGATATTAGCAACATTTGTAGAAATCATTTTCGAAGTTCCGCAACTGGACGCGATTAAAAGCAAAGAAAATGCTACGCAAATGGATTTTGTTATTCTCATAAGGAATTGATTTTTATTTATTTTAGGCGACTAAATTATATTTTTTTTGCAACATCAGGCTTTAATGTTAACGGTATTTTAAGATTTCGTTTGCTTTAAAAATTTCTTTCAATCGAACGCCTCTATCGGTTTTTTCAACAGTTATGATTTCGTTGTAAGCATCGTGTTCTAGGAACAAAAAATAATTATTGTCAGCAGCCGTAGTAAGAAATTTGGATTTTTCAGGCATTGTCAATAGCGGTCGCGTATCATAGCCCATAACATAAGGAATAGGAACATGACCTGCTGTTGGTATCAAATCGGCACAAAAAACAATTGTTTTGTCTTGGTATTGAATATGTGGGAGCATTTGTTTTTCAGTGTGACCATCGGCATAAAAAATCCCGAATCCCATTTCTTCCGAAAAGGCAAAATCACTTTCCGGATTGGCTATAAAATGCAATTGTCCACTTTCTTGCATAGGTAAAATATTTTCTGAAAGGAAAGAAGCTTTCTCTCTAGCATTGGGTTTAGTAGCCCATTCCCAATGGTTTTTGTTGGTCCAAAATTTAGCATTTTTAAAAGCAGGTTCGTATCCTGACTTATTTGAATTCCATTGAATACTTCCGCCACAATGATCAAAATGCAAATGCGTCATAAAAACATCGGTTATGTCGTCGCGATGAAAACCATATTTTGCAAGTGAAGCATCCAATGAATGTGATCCCCAAAGCGAATAATACCCAAAAAACTTCTCCGACTGTTTGTTTCCCATTCCTGTATCAATGAGTATTAAACGGTTGCCATCTTCTATTAGCAAACATCTTGCGGCAATGTCTATTAAATTATTAGCATCGGCCGGATTGGTTTTGTTCCAAATTGTTTTTGGAACCACTCCAAACATGGCGCCACCATCAAGTTTAAAATTTCCAGATTCTATAGGATAAAGTTTCATGATTATTTAGCATAGTGTTGCAACAAAGTTATACAATTACTATACTTTTTGACACGGATTATAAACTTTTTCTATGTATAGATTTGTTATAAAAATGTTATCAATTAAGAAAAAAAGATATTTATGCACTATCTTTGCGGTTAATTTAGACAAAATCAAAATAAGAATATTTATAAAATGTTTAAAATCAAATACAATTAACAACATGATACAAGTTTCTGAATCAGCGAGCAAAAAAATTGTCGATATGATGAAAGACGATGGTTTTGATGCTACAAAAGATTATGTTAGAGTTGGTGTAAAATCAGGAGGATGTTCTGGTTTGTCATACGACTTGACTTTTGACAATAAAATAGGAGAGAACGATAAAGTTTTTGAAGATAATAACATTAAAATTGCAGTGGAGAAAAAATCGTTTCTCTATTTAGCCGGAACTATTTTAGAATTCTCTGGCGGATTAAACGGGAAAGGTTTTGTTTTCAATAACCCAAATGCAAGCAGGACTTGCGGATGCGGGGAAAGTTTCTCGCTTTAACTAAAACGAATAAATAAAAAGATTTTAACCATTAAGTTAGTTAAGCCATAATTTCTTAATGGTTTTAAAAAATAAAAAAATGTCAAAATACACCGAAGACGATTTAAAAATCGAATTAGAAACCAAAGAATACGAATACGGGTTTTATACCGATTTAGATTCTGAGACCTTTCCTATTGGTTTAAACGAAGATATCGTTCGTGCGATTTCTAAGAAAAAAGAAGAACCTCAATGGATGACCGATTGGCGTATTGAGTCGTTTCGTGCTTGGCAAGAAATGGTAGAGCCAGAATGGGCAAATGTTCGTTATAAAAAGCCCGATTTTCAAGCCATATCTTATTATTCAGCACCAAAAAAAGCCGATCCAAACAAAACGCTCGACGATGTAGACCCTGAACTTTTAGAGATGTATAAAAAGTTAGGAATTTCTGTCGATGAGCAAAAAATGATGAATAATGTTGCTATGGATATTGTTGTCGATTCGGTATCAGTAGCTACAACATTTAAAAAGACATTAGCCGAAAAAGGAATTATTTTTATGAGCATCTCTGAGGCTATTAGAGAATATCCTGATTTAGTGCGTAAGCATTTGGGTACCGTTGTTCCTCAAAAAGATAATTTTTACGCCGCTTTAAATTCGGCTGTTTTTTCTGATGGAAGCTTCTGTTACATTCCAAAAGGAGTACGTTGTCCAATGGAATTATCCACTTATTTTAGAATTAATCAAGCTGGAACAGGACAATTTGAAAGAACATTATTAGTTGCAGATGAAGGAAGTTACGTTTCTTATTTAGAAGGGTGTACGGCTCCGTCACGCGACGAAAATCAATTGCATGCTGCGGTTGTAGAACTAATAGCTTTAGAAGGAGCTGAAATTAAATATTCTACAGTACAAAACTGGTATCCAGGAAACAAAGAAGGCAAAGGAGGCGTTTATAATTTTGTGACCAAAAGAGGTTTGTGTGAAAACAAGGCTAAAATTTCTTGGACACAAGTGGAGACAGGTTCTGCAATAACATGGAAATATCCATCAGTCGTATTAAAAGGAGATAACTCAATAGGAGAGTTTTACTCGATTGCCGTTACTAATAATTTTCAACAAGCCGATACGGGAACAAAAATGATTCACTTGGGTAAAAATACTAAGTCTACCATTATTTCTAAGGGAATATCGGCAGGTAAATCACAAAACAGTTACCGAGGATTGGTTCAAATAAGCGCTAGAGCTGATAATGCTCGAAATTTTTCTCAATGTGATTCTTTATTGATGGGGAATAATTGTGGCGCGCATACTTTTCCGTACATAGAAAGTAAAAATCCATCTGCAAAAATAGAACACGAAGCTACTACCAGTAAAATTGGTGAAGATCAAGTATTCTATTGCAATCAGCGTGGTATTCCAACCGAAAAGGCTATTGCTTTAATCGTAAACGGTTTCAGTAAAGATGTCTTGAACAAGTTACCCATGGAATTTGCTGTAGAGGCACAGAAATTATTAGAAATTTCGTTAGAAGGAAGTGTTGGATAATCTTTGGTTTAAATAGAAAACTTAATGAATCTTAATACCTTAATGGTTTAAAAAATAATTACAAATGTTAAGCATAAAAAATTTACATGCCTCAATAGGCGATAAAGAAATTCTTAGAGGAATAAATCTAGAGATAAAAGCAGGAGAAGTTCACGCTATAATGGGACCAAATGGTGCTGGTAAAAGCACCCTTGCTTCGATAATTGCTGGAAACGAAAACTATGAAGTAACAGATGGTGAAATTCTTTTGGAAAACGAAGATATTTCAGAATTGGCTCCTGAAGAACGAGCTCATAAAGGTGTTTTTCTGTCATTTCAGTACCCAGTTGAAATTCCAGGAGTTTCGGTAACTAACTTTATGCGAACTGCTATTAACGAAACCCACAAAGCAAAAGGTCTAGAAGAAATGCCAGCCAACGAAATGCTGAAATTAATTCGAGAAAAATCGGAATTATTAGAAATAGACAGAAAATTTTTATCTCGATCTTTGAACGAAGGTTTTTCTGGCGGGGAGAAAAAACGAAATGAAATTTTTCAAATGGCAATGTTAGAACCAAAAATTGCTATTCTAGACGAAACCGATTCAGGATTAGATATAGATGCATTAAGAATTGTTGCTAATGGTGTAAACAAACTTAAAAATAAAAATAACGCCGTTTTAGTCATTACACATTACCAACGTTTACTAGATTATATCGTTCCAGACTTTGTTCATGTTTTGATGGACGGAAGAATTGTTAAATCAGGCGCTAAAGAGCTGGCTTACGAATTGGAAGAAAAAGGATACGACTGGATTAAACAAGAACAAGAAGCGTAACGTTTGTTTAAAGTTTAAAGTTTTTTTAGTTCCAAGTTTTGGAACCTTAAACTTGAAGCTTAAAACCTAGAACAAATAATAAATGGCTACAATAAATAGATTTGAAGATTTAGAGATTTGGCAGGAAGCAAGAAGGTTAGCAAAAGAAATACATATTATCTCTATTGAAACCGGATTGAAATTAGATTTTAAATTTAAAGAACAAGTTAAATCTTCTTCAGGTTCTGTAATGGATAACATTGCTGAAGGATTTGAAAGAGATGGAAATATGGAATTTAGACAATTTTTATCTATTGCAAAGGGTTCTGCTGGAGAGACAAGATCGCAATTATACAGAGTTTTTGATTTTGAGTATATAGACGAGCAAAAATTCGAACTTTTAAAAAAAGATTATGAAAATTTAAGTGGTAAAATTAAAAACTTTATCACTTATCTAAACAAGAAGGACTTCAAAGGAAATAAGTTCCAATAGGTAAAATCTGAAACTTTAAACTTTAAACCTGAAACAAAACCAATGGAATTGAAAGAAAAATTACTATCTTCATTTATGGCTTTTGAAGAGCGCATTGATGTTCATTCAGAGCTTCATGATGTAAGAACTAATGCTATAAAAAACTTTGAAAGCAAGGGATTTCCAACTAAAAAAGAGGAAGCTTGGAAATATACTTCGCTAAATACTATTTTAAAAAATGACTTTACTGTTTTTCCAAAAACAGAAAATACCATTCAATATAGCGACGTAAAAAAGTACTTTTTACATGAAATAGACTCTTATAAAGTAGTTTTTATTGATGGTGTTTTTAGCTCTTTTTTATCATCAACAACACATGATGGAATAGATGTTTGCTTGATGTCATCGGCATTAACCAAGCCAAAATACAAAATGAATATTGATAATTATTTTAATAAAGTGGCAAGTAAAGACGAAAGTTTAACGTCTTTAAACACTGCGTTTGCCAATGAAGGAGCCTATATTAATATTCCGAAAAGTAAAGTAGCTGATAAGCCTATTGAGATCATGTATTTCTCTACAGGAAAGGAAGTAGCTTTACTAGTTCAGCCTAGAAATTTGATTATTGTTGGTGAAAATTCGCATGTTCAAATTATAGAAAGGCACCAAAGTTTGAATGACAATGCGGTTTTAACCAATTCAGTTACTGAAATTTTTGCTCAAAAAAGAGCTATTGTCGATTATTATAAAATTCAAAATGATAATCTCGAAGCTAATTTGATAGATAATACGTATGTTTCTCAAAAATTAGAAAGCACCGTTTCTGTAAACACTTTTTCTTTTGGAGGTAACTTAACCCGAAACAACTTAAACTTCTATCATTTAGGCGAAAGAATTGTGAGTAACCTAAACGGTATTACCATTATTGGCGATAAACAACACGTAGATCATTATACACTAGTACAACACGCACAACCCAATTGTGAAAGCCATCAAGATTATAAAGGTATTTTTTCTGATCGTTCTACTGGAGTTTTTAATGGAAAAATTTTCGTAGAAAAAGAAGCTCAAAAAACAAATGCTTTCCAGAAAAGTAATAATATTTTATTAAGCGATAAAGCAACAATAAATGCAAAACCACAGTTAGAAATATTTGCTGACGATGTAAAATGTTCACACGGTTGTACTATTGGTCAACTTGATGAAACGGCTATGTTTTATATGCAATCACGTGGAATTCCTAAAAAAGAAGCCAAAGCGTTATTGATGTATGCTTTTTCTAATGTCGTTATAGAAAGTATAAAAATCCCTGAACTCAAGCAACGAATTACCACTATTATCGCTAATAAGTTAGGGGTTAAATTGGGATTTGATTTGTAGAAATTACTAAGAACACAAAGTTTGTTTATTAGATTTTGTGTTCTTTGTGGTTTTACTTTTTTACTTTGTGGTTGAACTTATTTCTTTAAACTCCCCACAATCCCACTCAAAAAACCATTAAAATCAAAATCTTCACTCAATCCCATTCGTACCACTACTAAATCAGCCGAAGGGACAATAAAAATCATTTGTCCTTGATACCCGCTGCATCGATACATGTCTCTTGGCACATCAGGATAATCACCTCCAGCATTAAGCCAAAAGTGACCACCATATATTCCGTTAGAGGTATTGGTAGGAGTAGCCACATATTTTGCCCAACTTTCGTCAAAAAGTTGTTCGCCGTTCCAATTGCCTTTGTGTAAATAGAGAAGTCCAAATTTTGCCCAATCACGTGTTGTTGCCCAACCGTATGAAGAACCCAAATAATTACCTGCCATATCCGTTTCTACAATCATAGAATGCATTCCAATTTTATCAATTAGCGCCGTGTACCAAAAATCGAGATATTCTTGATGTGTTTTAAATTGCTTGCGTAATATTCCAGATAATAAATTGGTTGTGCCCGATGAATAATTCCAATGCGAATTGGGTTTGTATTTTGCTGGTTTTTCTATTTGTGATTGCGACATATCTTCGGCTTGAAAAAGCATTTTAGTTACATCTGAAATTTTGCCGTAATCTTCTTCCCATTCCAATCCAGAATTCATATGAATCAGGTCGTTAATAGTAATTTTTTTGCGTTCATCATTAGCCCATTCTTTTATTGGCGCAGGCTTATAAATATCAATTTTCCCTTGTTTTTGCAAAACACCAAAATAGGTTGCTGTTAGACTTTTTGTCATTGACCACCCTAAAATTCGCGAGTTTTTAGTAAAACCATCCGTATATTTTTCGGCAATAATTTTGTCTTTATAAATTACAAGTACTGAACGGGTTCGTTTTTTAATTTCACCTTTTTTATCAAAAGCATTTACAACGATACTATTTAATTTTTCATAATTAATAGTTGAGAAAATAGTATCTTTTGGTTCTAAATTTCCATAAGGAAAAGGTAAATTCGTATTCTTTTTGTTTCGTTTAGGAACTTCATAGGGTTTAGTTACATCAAAATCATCATTAATCAAAGTAGCTCCCAAGCCTTCACGGTAAATTGCTTTTCGTTCTTTTAAGCCATAAACAGATGCGGTAACAAACTTTCCGTTGTCATCAATCTTATTTTTAGCTAAATCAATCAAATCAATATCATTATCTCCTTTTTCAACTATTTCTTGTGAACGGTTATCAATAAAATGTCCAGAAGCCACACTTTTAGCAGAGAAACCAGAGATTAAATCCAATTTCGGATAAGTAGTATAACCATAATAAACCACAAAAGTCAATAATGCAATTCCTAGAAATTTGAAGATTTTTTTCATAAAAAACGGAGTAAATTATTTTTATAGTAAATGTAAAAATTTAAACTAATTATTAACAAGTGTTTGGTAAATATAGCATCGTATTTTATTACTTTTGTATTTAGAAAAATTCTAAATAAAGAAATGTTAGATATACATAAAATAAGAACTGATTTTCCTATACTTACACAAAAGGTAAACGGAAAGCCTTTAGTTTATTTTGATAATGGGGCTACATCACAAAAACCACAAGTGGTAATTGATGCAATTTCTAATTATTATAAAGAAATAAATGCTAATATTCATCGCGGGGTACATACGTTAAGCCAACTGGCAACCGATGCTTATGAAGCTTCTAGATATAAAATCCAAAATCATATTAATGCTAAGTTTTCTCACGAAGTAATTTTTACTTCTGGAACCACACATGGTATTAATTTAGTTGCTAATGGTTTTGCTTCTATTTTAAAACTTGGAGATGAGGTTTTGGTTTCAGCTATGGAGCATCACAGTAATATTGTGCCTTGGCAAATGCTGTGCGAAAAAACAGGAGCTATTTTAAAAGTAATTCCAATGAATGATAAAGGCGAATTGATTTTATCAGAATTTGATAAACTGCTTTCAGAAAAAACTAAAATAGTGACCGTGAATCATATTTCGAATGCTTTGGGGACTATTAATCCTATTAAATACATCATAAATAAAGCGCATGAAATTGGAGCGGCAGTGTTTATTGATGGAGCTCAAGCCGTGTCTCATCTCAAACCAAATGTTCAGGAATTAGATTGCGATTTTTATGCTTTTTCGGGTCATAAAATGTTTGGGCCAACAGGAACAGGTATTTTATACGGTAAAGAAGCTTGGCTCAACACACTTCCACCCTATCAAGGTGGTGGTGAAATGATTAAAGAAGTTACTTTCGAGAAAACTACTTATGCCGAACTGCCTCATAAATTTGAAGCTGGAACACCCAATATTGCTGATGGAATTGCTTTAGGAACCGCAGTTGATTATATAAATTCGATAGGAATAGAAAATATTCAAGAGCAAGAAAAAGAATTGTTAGAGTACGGAACCAAAAGATTATTAGAAATTGAAGGGTTGAAAATTTTTGGAACTGCAGAGGCAAAAACTTCAGTAATTTCGTTTAATATAGAGGGTATTCATCCGTATGATATTGGTACAATTATTGACAAGTTAGGAATAGCAGTCCGAACAGGACATCATTGTGCGCAACCCGTTATGAATTTCTTTCAAATTCCTGGAACGATAAGAGCAAGTTTTGCTTTTTATAACACCAAAGAGGAAATAGATATTATGGTTGAAGCCATAAAAAAAGCGAAATTAATGTTATCTTAACAACTGTAATATGAAACTATTGTCTTTATTTTTCTTGACTATTTTTTTAGGAAAAGGCTGTGATGCTCAAAAACAGCAGGATTTACAAACTACTGTTATCGAGTATGTCGCTAATACTAGAGGGTTTTATAAAAAAATAACGGTGCAAAATCAAACGGTTTTAGTATCTAAAGATAGAAAGGGTAACGACAAACCAGTTCAGATTAAAATTTCTGATTCGGATTGGAAGAAACTAATTGCTGATTTTCAAGAAATAAATTTAGATGAGGTGCCAAATTTAAAAGCGCCTTCTGAGAAACGATTTTATGACGGGGCAGCTATAGCTAATTTGAAAATTATACATAAAGATAAAACATATGAGTCAACCAATTTTGATCATGGAAACCCTCCAGCCGAGATTAAAAAATTGGTTGTTCTAATAAATGAATTGGATAAAGAAAAGTAATGAAAATAAAAGAAATACAAGACGAAATTGTCGATGAGTTTTCGATGTTTGATGATTGGATGCAGCGTTATGAATACATCATCGAATTAGGAAAAAACCTGCCTTTAATAAAAGAAGAATTCAAAACAGACGACAATATCATTAAAGGATGTCAATCAAAAGTTTGGCTCAAAGGAGAACAAAATGACGATAAAATTATTTTTACTGCCGATAGCGATGCTATTTTAACAAAAGGGATTATTGCCATTTTGATTCGAACTTTTTCAAACCAAAAAGCAATGGATATTCTTGAAGCCGACATGAGTTTTATTGACGAAATAGGATTAAAAGAACACTTATCGCCAACACGAGCTAATGGCTTAGTATCGATGATAAAAAACATTAAAATGTATGCTTTGGCATTCAATTCAAAAAATAATTAACCATATAAGCCATATAAGTTTTTATTAAGATATGATTTTAACTAGAAGTTATCTAACAGATTTGGTTTATCAAGTTAATGGAGCTGCAATTGAAGTTCATAAAAGAATAGGGCCAGGTCTATTAGAAAATGTTTATCATCAATGTTTAAAAAAAGAATTAGAATTAAGAAAAATAAATTTTATATCTGAACTCCTTATTCCATTAAACTATAAAGGATATGAGTTAGAGTCAAAACTAAGATGTGATTTACTTATAGAAAACATTCTTGTAGTAGAATTAAAATCTGTAACTGAAATAAATCCTATTTTTGAAGCACAATTGCTTACTTATATGAACTTATTAAAGGCTCCAATAGGTTTGTTAATTAATTTTAATGTGAAAAACATTTATTATGAAGGTCAAAAAACAATGGTTAATGAATATTATCGAATACTAGAAGAATAACATTTTAAAACATAAAAGCCATAGAAGTAAATCAATTAAAGAAACTTAAATGAACTTATATTCACTATTTATATCAATTAAAAACCTTATATGACTTATATGGTTTAAAAAATTAAAATTATGGAACAAGTAATAGACACCAACTTATTAGGAGAAGAAATCGTAAAAAAATTAAAAACCATTTACGATCCAGAAATTCCTGTTGATATATATGAATTAGGTTTAATTTATGATGTAATGGTAAATGAAGATTATGAAGTTAAAATCTTGATGACATTAACTTCTCCGAATTGCCCCGTTGCCGAAACCTTACCTCTTGAAGTGGAAGAAAAAATAAAATCGATTGAGCAGGTAAAAGATGCTGATGTTGAGATTACATTTGATCCGCCATGGAGCAAAGATTTAATGAGTGAAGAAGCAAAATTAGAACTTGGAATGCTTTAGATTTCAGATTTAAAAATGGAAGAAATAGTAAATAAAGTAGCGAATTCTGCACTTGAAGTTTTTGATTTAGAAGATTATTATCCAAAAGGGATTCGAACACAAATTGACATAGCGCAATGGTTAACTGAAGGTTTTTTATTGAAAGAAAAAGACTTTCGAGAATCTTTAAAAAATCACGATTGGCATCAATATCAAGACCAATTTGTTGCCATACATTGTTCAACCGATGCAATTCTACCGGCTTGGGCTTCCATTTTAGTTACTATTCAAGTAGCTCCTTTTGCAAAAAAAGTGGTTAATGGAACTTTAGAAGAATTAGATACCGCATTGTATCAGGAAATTTTACCTACTCTTGATTATTCTATTTATCAAGACAAACCAGTTATCATAAAAGGATGTTCTAAAAAACCCGTACCTATTAGCGCCTATGTTTTGGCAGTTCAAAATCTGCAGCCTTTTGCAAGAAGTATTATGTACGGCGAAGCCTGTTCAGCAGTTCCTTTGTATAAGGTTTCTAAAAAATGAATTTAGCATAAATATTCTAAAAATTTAGGTTTTAATTGTTTTACTATATTTACAACTTAATTTTTTAAAATAAAAAAATGAAAAAAATTCTATTATTTGTATTATTCTTAATGTTTGGTTTTGTTCTAAATGCTCAAAACTCAGAGAAGGAATTAATACAGAACACAGAAGCTGCAGTAAAAAAAATAATTGATACTTCAGGAAACGGTTGGAAAAAATTTGGAAATGTTTCTTTTCTTTTTAATCAATCAACTTTTAACAACTGGATAGCTGGAGGAGAAAATAATATTTCCGGAAATTTAGGAATCAATTATGATTTTAACTACAAAAGAAACGATTTAACTTGGGACAATAAAGTATTAGCCTCTTACGGTTTACTTCAAACCAAGAATGCCGATTTTGAGAAAAAAACAGATGACCGTTTCGAATTTAATTCTGTTTTGGGTAAAAAAGCTATTGGAAATTGGTACTATTCACTCTTTTTAAACTTTAGAACACAGTTTACTACAGGGTATATTTATGGTAAAAAAGACGGAGTCGAAATTAGAACCGAGAATACTAATTTTCTTTCTCCGGGATATTTAACTTTTGGTCCAGGTATGTTTTGGAAGAAAAGTGATAAATTGAAATTTAATTTTGCGCCATTAACTTCTAAATTGACATTTGTAGATAAAAAGAATACAACCATTGCAGGTTATGTTGATGGAAGCTATTTTGGGGTAAATGCAGATAAAAGCATGCGTTATGAATTAGGGTTTTATGCATCAGGATATTATAAATTTGATGTTATTACTAATGTTTCTGCTGAAAATACTTTGAATTTATATACAAACTACCTTGAGGACCCACAAAATGTAGATTTAGATTACACTTTAGCCATTGTAATGAAAATTAACAATTACATGTCTACAAATTTTGTGTATCAAACAATTTATGATGACAATGCCTTTAGAGGTTTTCAAACAAGACAAATACTTGGTTTAGGAATAAATTATAAGTTCTAAACGGCTATTTCTATACTTTGTAAAAAAGGTCTTTAACTATAGCTAAAGACCTTTTTTGAGTTAATGTTCATTCTCAATTACATCTTTGTAATCAGGATATAAAAATTTGTTGTACGGAAAACGAGTGATGTGTATTTGTCTTACCGCCTCGTATACGCGCGCCCTAAATTCTTCAATATTTTCTTTATTAATTGCCGAAATAAATAAGGTATTTTCTTCGCCTACATTACTCATCCAGGTTTGTTTCCATTCTTGAAGCGTATAATGCCTTTTTGTTTTTTCGGTTATCAAATCGTCATCGTCAATGGTAAGATGTTTGTATGCATCTATTTTATTAAAAACCATTATAATTGGTTTGTTATTGCTTTTAATATCAACTAATGTTTGATTTACAGAAGCAATATGGTCTTCAAAATCAGGATGAGATAAATCGACAACATGAAGCAATAAATCGGCTTCGCGAACCTCGTCTAGCGTACTTTTGAAAGAATCTACCAGTTGAGTAGGGAGTTTACGAATAAATCCTACTGTGTCTGAAAGCAAAAAAGGTAGATTTTTAATAACTACTTTTCTAACAGTAGTATCTAAAGTGGCAAATAATTTATTTTCAACAAAAACCTCACTTTTGCTAATCACGTTCATTAATGTTGACTTTCCAACATTAGTATATCCTACAAGTGCAACACGAACCATAGCGCCTCTATTGCCCCGTTGAACCGACATCTGCTTGTCGATAACTTTGATTTTATATTTTAATAAAGCAATTCTATCTCGTACAATACGTCTGTCTGTTTCAATTTCTGTTTCTCCAGGACCACGCATCCCTATCCCCCCTTTTTGACGTTCTAAGTGTGTCCACATTCCGGATAGTCGAGGCAATAAATAAATACATTGAGCCAGTTCTACTTGAGTTTTTGCATAAGAAGATTCTGCTCTTTGAGCAAAAATATCAAGTATTAAGTTAGTTCGATCTAATACTTTACAATCTAAAATTTTAGTAATGTTTTTTTGTTGTGAAGGTGATAGTTCATCATCAAAAATCACGGTTGAAATACCGTTTTCTTTAACATAAAGATGAATCTCATCCATTTTTCCAGTTCCCAAAAACGTTTTTGGGTTTGGTCGTTCCATCTTTTGAAAAAAACGCTTGATAACTTCTCCTCCAGCCGTAAACGTAAGAAACTCCAACTCATCGAGATATTCCTTTAATTTATCTTCCGTTTGATTTTGGGTAACAATCCCAACAACAACTGTCTTTTCAAATTTTATAGTTTCTTTTTCTAACATAAGTTTAAATGTACGGCAAATTTAATGAATTGACTATAAACTTAAACTGTAAATGAAAATTAAAACTTTTATGATTATGTAAATATAAATTAGTATTGTAGAGTTAATGTTAAATTCAATATTTATTAATAGTTAAATTTTTATTAAAATCAAAAAACCACTATATTGCATCCCAAATTTTATACCATTTAAAATATAATTAATGATGAGAAAATATTGGAGTGTGATATTTGTTTTATTTTGTTTATCATCAATAAATTTAAATTCTCAAAATTTAATTACCAAAGGAGATTTTGGGACTTTTGATGCTGGTGTGCCTAGTCCAGT
>NZ_JBHTIZ010000027.1:0-565 GCF_042677265.1 Flavobacterium myungsuense
AAATCATTATTCGCTCTATTGTAACGAGTGATGTTGGGTAAATTAGTAAGTAACACATCATCGCCTTTATAAACAAACTCGGGCAACGAAAGGGTTTGAGTGTCTAATCGTAAATAGATGTTGGTGTTTAATAAAGCTTGAGTATCTGAAATTTGATTAGAATTTACATCAACAGAAGTTAAACTAATAAGGTTTTCAAGTGCTTTTGGCAGTACCGTTAGTTTATTATTGGACAAATACAATGTCTGTAGGTTTGTCAAATTTCCGATGCTTGCAGGAATAGAAGTGAAATTATTATTGTTCAAAGGCAATACCTGTAATTTTGTTAAATTACCTATGCCCGCAGGAATAGAAGTGAATTTATTATAAGAGAGATTTATAGTTGCTAATGCAGTCAAATTACCTATTTCGTTAGGTACGGCTCCTTCAAAAGAATTGTTGCTCAAATCCAAGGATTTAAGTTTTGTTAAACTGCCTATGGTTGCTGGAATAGAAGTAAATTTATTAAGTGCAAAGTCTATAGTTTCTAATGCGGTCAAATTGCCTATTTCACTAAAAATAGCCC
>NZ_JBHTIZ010000029.1:0-618 GCF_042677265.1 Flavobacterium myungsuense
AATTTATTGATATACTGAACCAAAGTTAATGCTGTTATTTTCGCTAAAATTCTTGTTTTAAAACCCTCAAAAGATTTAGCATAATTATTTCTAATTCTGAATTGGTCGCATAATTGTGAAAATAATGTTTCAATTCTTTTTCTTGATTTTCTAAAGATATAAGGTTGCGGCTTATAATCTTTTTGATTAGCTCTTCTTGGCGTTTCTAATTTGATATTTGCCGTTTGAAATAAATCTAATTGAATACTTTGAGACAAGTAACCTCTATCGCCAAGAATCACACAATCAGACATTTGTTGTTTTATGTTTTTCAAAAAATGAATGTCATGAACTTCTGCTTTTGTAATATCTAATGAATGAAAAACTCCATTTACAGAACAAACTCCGTGCAATTTATACCCGTAAAACCAATTGTTTTGAGAAGCACAAAACCCTTTTGAAGGAGCCGTTTCAAACTCTTTTTTACAGATTTTAATTCTCCTATGACGAGCAAATTTGCATATCTCCAAAGGCATACTATCTACAACAAAATAATCTTCAAACTCTAGAAAACGTGAAGCTAATTTTGTCCTTACTTCTTCTAAAAATAAAAATAATTTTCGTCTTCTTTTATTGAAC
>NZ_JBHTIZ010000030.1:0-718 GCF_042677265.1 Flavobacterium myungsuense
TTCAAATAAGAGAAATAAGCTATATTTCGATCATTTGAAAGTGATTTCAAACTTGGATAATTTTTTTTATGTTGCTCTGCAAACTTACCTAAATTTTCAAATGCTTCTACTGGAGTAACTTTTTTTGTTTCAATAGCAAAAATTTTTGACAATTCCTTTGCTATTTCTAGTCTTCTTGTTCTTGGAAAAACTGATAGAATAGTACGTTTAATATGTACTACACAGAGTTGATGCTGTGCGTTGGGAAAGGATTTTGCAATTGCATTTTCAATAGAGGTCAGACCATCTGACACTATCAAACCAATACTTTGAACGCCTCTTTTTTGTAGCGAATTTAGTTCTAATTGCCACAAAGTAGCACCTTCGGTTGGATGATTTACAATACTCAAAACTTCCCTTGAACCATCTTCTTTTATACCTAAAATCGTATAATAACCCTCTTTGCTTACTGTTTTATCTCGTCGTGTATGTACAAAAGTTGCATCGATATAAAGAACCAAATAATGCGCATCTAATCTACGATTTAACCAAACTGAAACTTCCTCTCGGCTATCGTTCATCAAGTAACTAATCTGTTGTTTACTGTAATCTTTGCCGTAAATCTCTTGATAAACATCGCTGACTTGCTCGGTGGTTAAACCTTTTTTATACAAACTAAAAATAAGTTTGCGATGTTCTTCATCTTCATCTCGAAGAACATTTAGTAATACAGGATAAA
>NZ_JBHTIZ010000031.1:0-747 GCF_042677265.1 Flavobacterium myungsuense
ATCTTATGTAGAATTGCAGTTGCTCATTGAAGAAGAACTCGGAGAAAAGGTCTTTTATGGAGCTTTATATTCTCATTGCAGAAAGAATTATAAAACCAAGCTTAAAGTAGCAAGGAAATTACATCATAAAAAAGATGAAACGGCTGAAAAGCTTTTTAACAAACCTTTAAATTTCTCTAAAACAAATTAAATTATATCTAAATAAAGATAAGATAACATCGGTGAATTTATACTTCCACGATGAAAGTCGATTTGGTTTGAAAACCAAACAAAAAAGAGTTATTACGGCAAAAGGTATAAAACCAATTGGTAAATATAAACACAGTTATTTGTACAAGTGGTTATGGGGAAGTTTCTCGCCGATAACTGGCGAGAGCTTTTGTATTACTATTCAAGGGGTTTGTAAAGATTTTTTTATCAAGTATTTACAAGATTTTAGTAACCACAAACCAAGGGAACTAAAAATTATGATTATTGATAATGCAGCTTTTTATTCAACCAAAGATATAGTCTTACCTGAAAATATTGTGTTAATGCTAATTCCACCATATTGTCCAGAGTTAAATCCTGCAGAAAAAGTTTGGCAATGCATGAAAGATAAAATCGCGATGAAAATTCATGACACATTAGGTATTTTGGAAAATAAAATGGATGTGCTAATAAATGACTTGGAAGGGAATTTGGTAAAATCAATTACTAGATATGAATTTTACAAAAATACCTTTTACGGTGTTTTCAAAGATTAAA
>NZ_JBHTIZ010000032.1:0-807 GCF_042677265.1 Flavobacterium myungsuense
CCCGAGTTTGTTTATAAAGGCGATGATGTGTTACTTACTAATTTACCCAACATCACTCGTTACAATAGAGCGAATAATGATTTCTCGGCTATAAACACCTTTCGTTTACGATTTTCGGGTCAGGACATCGGTGATTTTACCATGAATGCTGACGGAGGTTTACTAATTCCAAAACAATATTTAAGTTCATTAACTTCTGAAAAACAGGTTTCTTTATATCAATTATCTGGAGATTCAAATGGTTCATCAATAGCGTTTACAAAAACAACAGTTACTCTTGCGCAAGTTCCGGATATTGAATATCAGGCTCTTGTAGATTTTTATAACGCTACAGGAGGAGGTACCTCTTGGTCTAATTGGGATGTTAGTGTTAATAACCTAAATCAAGGTGCATGGTATGGTTTAATCATTGAGAATGGGCATGTGGTTACTATTGATTTACCCTACGTAAACCTTAATGGAGCAATCCCAGCATCCTTTAGTAATTTAAAATACCTGAGAAATCTGGATTTGAGTTACTACCGTGATTCCAGTAATTACTATAACGATTATGATGATTATACGCCAAGTAACTTGAGCACTACCGATTTGAATAACTTATCAGGATTGGTAAGTTTAGAAAATTTAAAATTACATGGGTGTAAACTATCAGGAATCATTCCTAGTTCTTGGTCTAAATTGACCAAACTTAAATCATTGAATTTAAGACAAACTTCCTTAGAAGGGGCTATTTTTAGTGAAATAGGCAATTTGACCGCATTAGAAACTATAGACTTTGCACTTAATAAATTTACTTCTATTCCAGCA
>NZ_JBHTIZ010000033.1:0-822 GCF_042677265.1 Flavobacterium myungsuense
AACTTTTCTTGGAGGAGTGTTTGAATCTACGACAGTCACTACATAAGAATCTGGAGATAATCCTGTAAAAACTCCTGTAGAGTTATTAACATTAATTGTACCCGACAAATTAGTTAACTCAAAGGCAAAAGACGAAATGCCACTGTTAGTATAAGCAACTATAGAACCATCATTAACATTCGGGCAAGATGGATCAGTTTTAACAAACGAAGCTGTCATTGGAACTATTGGGGGTGTTAATGAAATGTCATCAATAACAAAAAGTTCTCCAAAAGAATTAGCATTAAATGTAGATAATTGTATTGTAATAGACGTTGTTGCTGCAACAAAAGAATAATTACATTTGACCCACGAATTCTTAACTAAAGGATCCGTACCAATAGGAGTATAAGTTCCTACTTTAATACCTGACACTGTAAGATCAATTATTGGAAGCCGAGCTATAGGGCTTGTGTTGGTATGGACATTCTTAATCCAAAAAGAAAAAAGATAAGTTTCTCCGACTATCAATACTAAGGGCTCATCTAGCTGCCAAAAAACTTGGTTGCCTTTTCCTTTTACGAACATCATATTACCAGTACCATCACCATCAACTCCGTTGGAGATGTCAAAAGTGGAAATTAATTGGCCGGTTGTGGATAATAAGCTAGGATTATTTGTTATTGAATATTTACCTGCAGAACCGCTAGTACCATCATTATAGGGCATTTGAGAATACGTTGTAGTATATCCCAGTGGAACTGGACTAGGCACACCAGCATCAAAAGTCCCAAAATCTCCTTTGGTAATTAAATTTTGAGAATTTAAATTTATTGATGATAA
>NZ_JBHTIZ010000034.1:0-850 GCF_042677265.1 Flavobacterium myungsuense
TGCGATGGACCATTAGTAACAGTCCATGTACTGCATCGACAGATGATGTTGTGATAACATTCAACCAAAATCCAACCACATCAGCGGCTGGAGTCGATCAAACAATTTGTTCAACAGGAGCTGCAACTTTAGCAGGGAACAATCCAAGTGTAGGGACGGGAGCATGGAGTATTGTTAGTGGGCCAAGTACCTCAAGTGCTCAATTTGGAAGTACATCTGTAAACAATACAGTTTTTACCCCAGCAGGTGGAGCAGGAGTTTATACGCTTCGTTGGAACGTTAGCAATAGTCCTTGTACAGCATCAACAGATGATGTTGATATTACTGTAAACAGTTGTGCAAGCACGATTACAACAGGCACGGTTTCTGGAAGCCCTTTCTGTGCTGGTGCAACAGGAATTTCGGTTCCATTTACGTATTCTCCTTCAGCAAGTTTTAGTGGTAGTATATTTAAGGCTCAATTATCGGATGCTTCTGGATCATTTGCATCTCCAACAGATTTGCAAACAGTAAGTTCTGATACAAGCGGCAGCCAAAGTATTTCCGTAACAATACCTTCAGGTGCGGCCGATGGGACAGGATATAGAATTAGAGTTGTAAGTGATACACCTGCAGTTAACGGATCTGACAATGGAGTTAATCTATCCGTAAGTGCTACTCCAACCGCATCTAATGCAGGGCCAGACCAAACGAGTTCAGCTACTTGTGGATTGACTTCAGTTACATTAGCGGCTAATGCACCAACCGTAGGTACAGGCGCATGGAGTATTGTTAGTGGAGTTGGTGGAACAGTAACCACCCCTTCAAGCAATACGTCTACCTTTAGTGGTACAGCAGGAACAACTTATAC
>NZ_JBHTIZ010000035.1:0-1575 GCF_042677265.1 Flavobacterium myungsuense
CTATGACCCGTCCTAAAATAACTATACAGGTTAATAAATAAATCCTACTATAGTTATACAAATATAATTCTTAATCCTAAAGTTACTATACAACTGTTTTTTCATGATTAAAACTTTTATGATAGTTTTTCCATCTTTTGTTTAGTATTTCTGATTGCAAATGGGTTTGATTGGGCGTTAAATAGTCACAACTAGCATGGGGTCTTAATTCATTATAACACATGATACTTTTACTTATTTGATATCCTGTTTGTTCAAAACCTAATGAACTTGAGTAAAGATTAAATTCTGTTTTAATAATACCATTTACTCTTTCGGCTAATGCGTTCTCATAAGGATCTCCGTTTTCAGTCATGCTAATAGCAATATTATTGTTCAGTAATAAATCAACGTAGTTGTGTGAACAGTATTGGGAACCTCTGTCTGAATGATGTATTATAGATTGATTATATAGCTTATTATTCAAAGCCATCTTCAAAGCTTCAATACAACCTTCTGCAGCTAGGTCTTGACGAAAACTATATCCCATTATTTTTCTTGAATAAGCATCTGTTATTAAACTTAGATAACCCCATTGATTTGTAAGTCGGATGTAGGTTATATCACTTACCCATACTTGTTCAGGTCTTGTTATTTCAAGTCCTTTTACTAGGTTACTGTATTTTCTCATCCAGTGCCTGGAATCAGTGGTTATGGCTTTCCTTTTTCTTTGACGAATCAACAATTTATGTTCTGACAATAAATCAAATAAATAATCTCTGCCAAAAGCTATTTGATGTGATATCAACTTATTCTGAACTAAATAGTGTAGCTTTCTAGTCCCCAACCTTGGTAAATCTTTTCGGATGTTAATTACTTCTTGAAGTATAACATCTTCTTTTACCAAACTATTCTCTTTACGCCATAAACTATCGTAATAAGCATGTCTAGTTTTGCCAAACAATCGGCATAAAACGGCTATTCCTAATTTAGGAAAGTCCTGTTTCATTTTTAAGACTGCTTGGCACCAGACTTTTTTCTAATATCAATTTTGAGTTGGTCTTCAGCTACATCAATTAGCGTGTTTAGTGCTTTTATTTTAAGCTCTGCCTCTTGTAAAGCTTTTTCTAAAACTTCTTTTTCTAAATCTTTTAAAGATGATTTATCTTTAGCCATTGGAGATGTGTTTTCAATACAAATCTCGACTTTTTCTGATTTATATTGTGCTATCCAGCTACGAATTATATTCTCATTCTTGATATTATAGGCTGTTTTAGCTTCTTTAATGGTTACTCTTCCTTGTTCTATGGCTCTGACAATAGTACGTTTTTGTAGATTAGAAAAGCTTTTTCGCTTAATATTCTGATGATAATTACTAGAGCCATAGTCACGCATCCATCCATGTAAAGTGCTTTTTCCTAATCCATAAATCCGATTGGCTTCCTTGCGAGGTAAACCAGCCTCAACTTCTTTAACAATTTTTAAAATAAGACGTTTGTCATAATGACTCTGTTTGTGCTCACGTGAAGCATAAATCTCTTGTTGTTGGTGTTCCATATACACTGTTTTTGTGTATAGCTATTTTAGGACAAGACA
>NZ_JBHTIZ010000036.1:0-2446 GCF_042677265.1 Flavobacterium myungsuense
AAAAGAGCAAAAGCAACCGTGCAATACGTAATCTCTAAAGGAATTGCAGCAAAAAGAATCACTGGAAAAGGGTATGGAAAAACCGAACCTAAAGTAGACTGTAAAGACACGTGTACCGATGAGCAACATGCACAAAACAGAAGATCGGAATTTTTGATTGTGAAGTAAATTAAAAAAATAAAAAAATGCTAACTGGTTTTAAATCGATACTGCTACTAATTATAACGACACTGTTTTCGCTTACTAATATGAATGCACAAAATCTTCTAACAAATGGAGGTTTTGAGGGTGGAGGTAGCACAAATGGATTCTTTATAAATCAATATGGATTAATTAATCCAGTAAACGGCGTCAGCACCCCTGGCAAATATGCTATAACTAAAGATCCAAAATTTATGGATACTAATTTTATATCAGGTGGTGACAAAACAACTGGAAACGGAAATATGTTAGTGATTAATGGCGCTACCTCTAACAATCAAGTTTTTTGGACAGCTGGTAATAATGGAGGAACTTTCCCTGGATTGACCATTGGCACAACATACACCCTTAGTTTTTGGATAAAATCAGTATCGAATGAGGTTACAAGTAGTGCAACGCAAGCAACCATAAATGCTTTCTTTGTTAACGCTACATATACTCCTTCAAACATTCAAGCTCCTTTACCTGCTTTAGGCTGGCAAAAAGTGTCCTTTACCTTTATAGCTACTCAAACTTTTGCACTTATTCAATTACGTACTACTAGCACCAGTACAATTGGAAATGATTTTGCGGTTGATGATTTTGAATTAAAAGCTGGAGGATTACCCTTTACATTAGTAAACAATTCATCTACAAATCCAACTTGCCCTAGTATTAACGATGGTACGATAACCGCGACGGCAAGCGGAGGCAGCACTCCGTATAAATATGCCTTAACGGGTACTTCATCAGCAAACAATAGTACAGGAAAATTTACGGACTTATCAGAGGGCACGTACACTCTTACTATAACTGATTTCGCAGGAGCTAGTTTAGCACCAATAACAGGAATTGTTCTTGCTGCTCCAAACCCATTAATCGTAAGCGCAACTTTACCTACTGTTTGCCCAGGAACCCCAACTACTCTTAGTGTTAGTGGTGCTAGTGGATACACATGGACAGCAAATCCTTTAGATTCTACTCTAACTACCCCAAATAGTACAAGTATTACAGTAAGTCCCACACAAACAACAACCTACACAGTAAGTACAGGGAAAATTCCCAATCTTACAAATTTAATTAATAATGGTGATTTTGAGCTAGGAGATACTGATTTCACATCCGATTATATAACTAATGTAAATCCAAATCCTACTGGGATACAAAAAGCATACGCCATTGTATCAAATCCTAAATCATATTTTACTCCTTTTTCTGCTTGTCCTGACAAAACAACTGGAACAGGAAAAATGTTTATAGCAGATGGTTCTACAGTAAACGGTGGGAACGATAAAGTTTGGGTACAAAATGGAGTTTCAGTGGTTCCAGGTACAGATTATGACTTTACATATTATCTACAAAATATTGTAACTGGGGGTCCAGCGCGAATTGAAGTTACAATAAATGGCAATAAAATAGGTCCAGAAGCAATTGCCCCTTTGTTGCCTTGCATATGGCAAAAAAACACCTATAAATGGAATTCGGGTTCCAATACATTTGCTAGTATCATTATATATGACCGTGAAACATCGGGTAATAATGATTTTGCTCTAGATGACATCTCCTTGGTTGAATCCCCTGTTTGTCCGCTTACAAAATCAATAACAATAACTGTTAATTCGACTTTAACATTAGAAATTATAGATCCTGCACCTGTTTGTTCTGGAGCACCAGTAAATATTACACTGCCTACGGTACTAAAACCAGGAAGTACAACTGGCACCACATTAACCTATTGGACTGATGCAGCTGCTACTATTTCGTTACCAAATCCTAGCGCCATTACTACAAGCGGCACGTATTATATAAAAAGTACACTAGGAAGTTGTTCAATAACTAAACCGGTTTTGGTAAGTATCAATTCAAGTGGTGGAGTCCCAACACCAGGAGTTAGTCCTGTAAGTTATTGTCAAAATAGTATTGCTACTCCATTAACAGCTACACCAGCAACAACTGCAACTTTAAATTGGTATGGAATTGATGCAACAGGAGGCATTGCTAGTACAACTGCACCCATTCCTTCAACTGCTTCGGTAGGAACAACAACATATTATGTTAGTCAATCGATAGGAACTTGCGAAAGCCCGCGTGTTGCAATAGATGTAACTGTAAATCCAAAAATAACTCCAACATTTGCTGCAACCACAGCCATTTGCTCTGGAGATACTCTTTTTACATTACCTCTGTCTTCAAGCAATAGTATTACTGGAACTTGGTTGCCTGCTTTTGATAATACTAAATCCGACACTTATACTTTTACGCCAAC
>NZ_JBHTIZ010000037.1:0-2830 GCF_042677265.1 Flavobacterium myungsuense
ATCTTAAATTAGGAAAAGTAGTAAGATTGATAGCGATAGATGTAGAAGTCCTTGCTTGATTATACCCTCCTGGACCTGTAAGTGTAAACTCATAATTTGTAGCCAAATGAACAGGGTTACACTGAATGTTAGTGTTCATGCTTGCTACTGTTTGATTACAAAACCAAGGTGATCTTAGCTTAGTAGGCAATGCTGCTGGTTCGTTTGGTGTACGAACAGTACAAGTAGCTGGTGAGTAAGATTCCCAATTATCGTTTCTAAAAATCGCAGCACGAATAGTATAGTTTTTAGCCCAATTGAATCCGCGACCAGATGGATTGTCAAAAGTAAAACCCGCTGGATTAAAAGTATTGTTACCACTAGTAACAACTGTAACAACATTAGCTTCATCAGTTACTTGGAAACGATATTGTGTAGCTCCTGCAACTGGTTGACATTGAATAACTTCATTAAGGAAACGAAGTGTTCTTCCACATTGAATTACTTGAGTTATTCCATTATCAAAGAAATAAACATTATCTACATAGATATCAGCAGATCCTCTAGTAGCAGTAAAGTTTTCAAATTTAAATGCTCCAATGCTTGCCAAATTTATGTTAGTATATGATGACAAAGGTATATTAATACTATTCCATCCTGCTTGTATTGGTAATGCAACATCTATCCTTTGTTCTGTAACGCCTTCATTAACTAAAAATACTGCTAAACTTGTACAGTTTGAAGAATAGACATCTAAATGTACAGACTTCATATTAGAAACGTTTAGAAAAGGAACAGTAGTAAGTCCTTGATAAGTCATACTTCCATATTTTCTAGTTGTATTTCCTGCAACAGAAATAGCAGATGATGTTCCTGATTGTCCCCAGTTAGGAGTAAATCCAGCTGCAGCATTAGCATATGAATTACTAAAAACAGAGATTACTTGAAATCCTGGTAATGTTGGAATTGGTGCTGCAACTGCTGGTGCCGCATAAGTTACTGATAATAATGCTGTAACAAAAGCACTTCTGTAAGGCCCTGCAGCAGCTTGAGTAGCAGTTATTATAGAAGTTCCTATACCTACGATGGTAACTGTACTTCCTGATATCGTAGCAACTAATGGATTACTACTAGTATATGTAAATGCTCCAGCACTATTACTTGATGGTTGTACTAAAGTAAAAGCAGCAGACGTAACAAATTTTGAAGGGACTGTAAATGCTCCAAATGTTGGAGGTTCAACAGTAGCCGCTCTGTAGAAATAAACATTATCTACATAAACCGTTTTTCCTGGTCCGTTTAATCCTTCAAACTTTAGCGATTTAATATTTGTCATATTTAAACCTTTACCTACATATGTTGATAATGGAATATCAAGACTTCTCCAACCATTTATTGCTGGTGAAATAGATGCATTCCTATCGCCATTAGTATTACTAAGTAACCAAATATTAAAAGCACTTTCATTAGGAGAATAAATATCCATATGTAATGTTTCCATTTGCGATACATCAGTTACTGCGAAATCTATTATTTCAACAAAACCACCAGGGCCTTGACCAACTAATTTCTTAGCAACATTCCCAGAAAGATCTTCATTTGTTACAATAGAGTCAGCATTCCAAATTGGTGAAGATTTCGTAGCATAAGAACCGCTAAAAAGTGAGATCACATCCCAAGCATTTCTAGCCGGAGGGGTTGGTGCCGGAGTTGTTAATGCAGCAGCTGTTACAACAAATGAAGCACTAATTGAACCAGCATCATAAGCTCCGTTTGCAGCCTGATTTGCAGTTATAGTAGTAGTTCCTGCAGTAAGAATTTGTATTTGATTTCCGTTTACAATAGTTGCAACACTAGTATTGCTACTGGTATAAGAATAAGCACCAGCACTATTAGAAGTTGTTGGAGCAGTTATTGTAAAATCTGCATCGGTATTCGTTTTTGTAGGTACTGTAAATCCTGAAATTGTAGGTAGATTAGCTTGATAGAAATACACATTAGTCAAAAACAATATTGCGCCAGGACTAGAATCAAGAACAATCCATTTCAAAGCTGCTAAATTAACCCCTGGATAAGAACTTAAAGGTATATCATAGGAATTCCAAGCTCTTTGAGTTTTTGCACCTGGAACATTAACTAAAAGCGCAGCGCCATTAGTAGATTCTAGTTTTACTTCGAAAGATGTAAAATTAGGGGACCAAACATCCATGTGTAAAAATGTAGCGGCAGGAGCGGTGGTTACATTAAAATTACCACCTTGATCAGTACCACCCGCATTTAACCCTGAATAATCATGACCTGTATATTTTACAACTGTACTTGCGTCATCTAAAACAACATTTCCAATAATGTTAGATCCTCCAAAGCTATTAAACGCAGGTGCACCAAAAGCATTGCTGTATGTAGCTCCATATACTGATTTTACCACTCCAGCACTTCTTGTTGGAGTTGCAGGTCCAGTAATTGGATTATTACGCAGCAAAGTAGATACAAAAGTTGTCGTTGTGCTTCCTGCTGATTTAGTACCATCTGCTACTTGACTTGCAGTAATATCAGCTGTTCCAACACCAGTAATATCTATTTGATTTCCGTTTACAATGTTTGCAACACTTGTATTACTACTAGAATAAGTAAAAGCACTTGTGTTAGTAGAAGTTGGTGGAGTTATTGTAAAGGTTGCATCAGTCGAAATTTTTTCAGGTAATACAAAAGTCCCATAAACTGGAGCATCTGCAGATGGTTTCCAAAAATATACATTAGTTATATATAATAACCCGTTGGGTGTAATTAAATTATTTGATTTTTAATATTGTTTATAGGTCTGTCAAAAATGAATTTATTGATATACTGA
>NZ_JBHTIZ010000038.1:0-3570 GCF_042677265.1 Flavobacterium myungsuense
AAATCATTATTCGCTCTATTGTAACGAGTGATGTTGGGTAAATTAGTAAGTAACACATCATCGCCTTTATAAACAAACTCGGGTAACGAAAGTGTTTGATAACCTAGCGGCAAATAGATGTTGGTATTTAATAATGCTTGAGTATCAGAAATTTGGTTATAACTTACATCTACAGAAGTGAGACTAAGTAGGTTTTCAAGTGCTTTTGGCAGTACCGTTAGTTTATTATTGGACAATGACAATGTCTGTAGGTTTGTCAAATTACCTATGCTCGCAGGAATAGAAGTGAATTTATTATATGAGAGATTTATAGTTTCTAATGCAGTCAAATTACCTATAACATCGAAAATAGGCCCTTCTAGAGAATTACTAGTCAAATTCAATGATTTAAGTTTGATTAAATTACCAAGTGAATTCGGAATTGTTCCTGAAATTTTGCAGGAAGTTAAATTTAGATTTTCTAAACTTTCCAATCCTGATAAGTTATTTAAATCGGATGTACTTAAATCATTAGGATAATAATAGTATGGATAACTCGAAGCATTCAAATCCAAACTTCTAAGGAATTTTAAATTGCTAAAAGTAGTTGGTAATACTCCACTAATGTTATTTCCATATAAATTAATTGCAACGACATGTTCATTCTCAATGGTTACTCCATACCAATCAGTAGTATGCAAATTATTGGTACTAATGTCCCATTTAGTATTCCAATTGTCACCGCCCATGGAATTATAGACATCTACCAGAGCTTGATATTCTATAGTGGTTACAGGATTGTTTTGAGCAAAAAAAGGTAATGAAAAAAACAAGAAGAACATTTTCATTAAATAATATTTTTTTTTCATTTTTTTAACTGTTATTTGATTAATATTGTTCTACTTATTAAGTACAATTTGTTGTTTTTTAATTGTCGATAATTTATTTATTTGTTGCCATTTTATAGCATTTCGATATCCTTTTGTAATAAACTAGCCCATAATAAATTCCTATATTTTAGTAGTTCGTACCAAAAAGGTGAAAGTTCCCGAAACTGGCTTACTGATTTCTGGAGTAGAAATAATTCTTGCTTTGAGTTTATAGGAGCACTTTACTCTAAAAATGGAATAATTGGTCTCGCTTTTTATGTATTTTACTTCGGTTACTTGATTGTATTCTTCATCCGAAAATCCTTCATTACTAACCAATTTTTTACTCAAGTCATCCAAACTGTTTTGATCTAAAGGTAATTTTTGAGAAAATTGAAAAGGTTCCTCGTTATCGAGATAACTTTTTATTTTGTATTTTTTTAATTCTCTATTTTTAACAATTTTAGAACTGTCCTTTGGATAAGTAAAGCATAATGCCGCTTTTGTAGAGGCTGAATAAAATGATATAATATTAGTGCTATCATTTTTAGCATTGGCAGGAAAATCTAAATCACAGTCTACCCATCTTTCCCAATCAGGTGTTTTAAATGAAAAGTGTAACCTATTTGAAGCCTCACTATTTGACGAAGTTGAATCAGTATTAGATTCCGAATTGCAGGAATAAAAAACAGACAGAATAATGGATGAACCTAATAATAGTTTTGTGTTAAATTTCATATTTTCTTAATTTTTATTTCCCTACTCTTTTAGCTTTTCGGTAACACTCAGTTTTTAGTGGTTTCTGGTCTCCATTTTTCAATTAGTATAGGGGTAATTTCGAACATTGCAGACGACCAAACTACTAGAATCGCTTCCAAATATTTTGGTTTTTGAGGCTAGTTTACAAGATTGTCGCCCAAAAACTTTTAATCTACAATGTTTTGCATTGTATACAAGAATCAGTTCTTTTTGCCGATTTAAAAATTTTGAACATAGTTATTCTAAATATAAATTATTTATTTAAAGCAATTTGTAGATTTAAATAATTTATAAAATTCTTAAAAATAATTGCTGGATAATTTCGTGGGATTTTTTTTCGACGGTTAGTAAATATGTATAGACGAATAGCCTAATACATTCGATTAAATAATTTAAAAAAAATGAAATATTTTGATTTTTTTGGAGAAACTTATTGGTTATAAATAAATTAAGGTGTTTCATCAAAATGTCTCTATTTCACTAGCTTATGGGAATGACTTCTTTACCTATTAAAACAGTATTATCGTGGATATCCAAAATTTTATCAATAATAATATGCGATACATGAATTTGTGGGAACTTTGTAATTGGTAAATTTTTTAATCCAAATTTAAATTATTGTATTTTAAAGCAGTGTCTTCATACTTATTTTTTAATTGTAAAAAAGAATGTTGCACCATCATTCTGCATGCTTTCTCCCAAATCTTTAACGTTCTCTTTTTCGAAAATTGTTTTAACTATAGAAAGCCCAATTCCATGATTCCCTCTATTTGATTGTAGTGATTAAAAAATCTGAAATATTTTTTCTTGATTTTCACTCGCTATTCCTGGACTGTTATCATTAATAGAAAAAACATATTCGCTTTTATTTTCTGAATAAGATATTGAAATATTACCTGTAGGCTTATCATTATATTAATAAGGCCTTTACTATGAAATTTTGAAATAACTGGTACATTTATATCTGTCAGAGATAACTCACTTTAGACTAGTTCCTTAAAAGTAGTATTATTAGATATTCTCAAATTAGTACAAGTATTTTCTCTGCCTGCACTAATCTTAGCTTTTGCTTGATGGTTCTCGAACCAACCATTATTGTTCTTGAAGTTTATTAAATCATCATTTATCAATATTAGCACGACCTTTTGACATTTCAAAGAGAATTAAAAAAAATATTGACTTTTTTATCTAACCTTATGACTAATTATTATTGGAAGGATAATATAGTCAATAATAAATTTTATAAAAAATGTTTGAAGAATTAAAATAGGACCTACATTTTTTTTTAATTAAGGAGAAATTTTAAATCATTATAAAATCGCTATTAGTTCAGTTGGTTCACATCACCTCAATTAAACCGCAGGAGCCTAAGGTTTGAACCACTAATTGCTCAAAAAAATTCAACAGAAATATTAGAGTTCTTTTTATGGCATTTTCTCAATAAAAAATTCAAGAAACTCTAACAATTGGTTTGAAGATAAATCAATATCGCCCACCATCCCGGACAAATTCATTTTTTTTTGAATTTGTCCTTTTTTTTATCCTCTGTGAAAGTTCGTTAATACTAGCAATTCTCAAAAATAAAGGGTTTAAATCGGCGGTTCGAACTTTTTTATTATCGAATTGAAACTTTTTCGGAAATATCGAACCAATTATTCTTCGTTTGCCCTCTATATCTGATTCATTATATTGACATTCAATAGATTTGAGCTTCATCAAAACATTTTCATAGATTTCAATAACCCTCTTTTTGTCTTCTAGTTCAACTTCGTTTGATTTTAATTCTTGATGAATTTTATCGTACCGTTCTTTTGCAATTTTATATTCTGATTTGTCAATATTTTCCTAAACATATAAGTCTTGTAATCTAACTAATACCGTTTAATCTTTGAAAACACCGTAAAAGGTATTTTTGTAAAATTCATATCTAGTAATTGATTTTACCAAATTCCCTTCCAAGTCA
>NZ_JBHTIZ010000039.1:0-5128 GCF_042677265.1 Flavobacterium myungsuense
CGACTTCAAGATACTGAATTTCAGTATCTTGAGCAATATCTAATCAGTATTTTTTACTTCAAATAATTACACCCAACGGGTTATATAATAATACATTATTAGGACCAAACGTTACAGGAACAATCCATTTTAATCTTGATAAATCAACTCCTCCTCCTGAGGTGTAGGTACTTAAATCGATATCATATGAATTCCAAGATCCTTGCACTTTAGTAAAAGGAACTTCCAATTCACGATTTCCACCACCTATAGATTCTAATTTTATTTTGAAAGAAACAAAATCAGGAGACCAAACATCTATATGCAAATGTGTCATTGTACTTGCGTCCCAATTGCCACCAACTGGATCAGGAGAACCGTTTGCTGCTAAACCAGAATAACTGTGGTTAGAATATTTTATAACAGTACTTGCATCTGCTAAAGAGTAAGGTTCAGTAATAGTAGACCCTCCAAAAGTGGAAAGAATATAGGTGTCTGGATTAGTGTAAGTTGTACCATACACTGATCTTACATCCCCAGCATTTCTTGTTGGAGCTGCAGGTCCAGCAGTAGGTGCAGGATCAGGGGCAACATATACTTCTAGTTTAACATTGTCAATATCTACTTGACCAACTGCAGCGCCCATATCAAAAATAATACGACTAGCCGAGTTTGACCAATAAGAATTTAAAACTAATTCAAATGTTTGGCTAGTTGTGGTCAAATTAACCGTTTGCACAGCGCTATCGTATGGAGCACCTTGTAAACCTATACCAGCAACCATGGTTCTTCCACCCGGTCTATCTGTAGAAGCATCAAATGTTAATTTGTACTTAATTGCTGAAATTGATTGTGCATAACTTAAATTAACATCATATGCATTTCCTGCAGCGCCAACACTTGCAGAATTGTACTTGTTAGTGGTACCTATGATGTTCAGGGCATTGCCATTCCAGCCAACGGTTCCACTTTCAAAATCACCATTGGTGATTAGGTTTTGCGATTGTCCTAATGAAATAGTCATTAAGAAGAGTAATAGAAATAGTTTTTTCATAATAAAATAATTTGGTGATTGTTTAACATTATTGTTAGAAAGTCAAACATAAAAAAAACTGTAATTGAGCAATAAAAAACAACCTATACAAAAACTATACAACGTTTTTTTTATTTATTAATTTTTTTTATTTCAATGATTTCAATCGATTTCGAAGTTTTTTTGGAATTTAAAATTACATCATAAATTTTCGTATTAACAGATTGTTATTTAAATGTTGTGTTGATGTATAGTTTTTAATTCCTTTTTTTATTCCTATTTTGGTTTAAAATTTTATTATTATATAAATAATGTTCTTAAAATTGCATATTTCTATTTAATTATTCTAAAAAAAAATATTTTTGATAAATTTTATATTTATAAAATATTGTTAATAGTAGTATAGATATCTTGTATTTAATACCGATATTTTATTCAATTGTTGTTTAATTTAGTTTTTTACTTACTTATTTAATTGTAATTTGTGGTGTCTATTTTGGGTTATTTCTAGAAGATCAATTTTTTTTCATTTTAGTTTTCAAAATTGTAACTATTGAACAGTTGTTATACGTTTCTAACTTGCGTTTCAATCGTTATTTACTTTTACTTCATTACGTAATCTTCTCGATACTATGCATCCATTAGCTAGTCGCAAATGGAAGCTCAACTCGAAGTGACGTGCATTTTGCAATAGAACTATTGGTTTGATGAACCTTGTATATTTTACTTTAAAATACGTCACTAAGTATACCGTCACTTTGAGTGGTGCTATTTTTTAACGGAGATGTGTCGAGAAGTGAAAGAAAGAATTACGGTGTTATGAAAAAATGTGTTAATTTGAAAAGTATATACCTGTGCGAAGCGAATTAAGCGGATAATGCTATTAATTTAAGAAAAAACAGTCTCGGTTTTTCGTTCTGAAAAGGAATACACGAACGTTCGTAAACAAGCGAAGCAATCTCATATAGTACTCACATTATATGATTTTTCTGGTTGGTCGAAAGGACAAGAGTTACCTTAACTTAATGACATTTAGATGCGGAACTAGAATCAATAATAAAAAGCTTTTATTGATTGTGTTTAAAAAAGCATAATAAATTCATTATAGTAATTGTTTAGTGACTTTCTTAATGAACCATAACACCTTAATGTCTTATGTAATTGAATGCTCACTTTATTTTAGAATGGCAAAAATAGAAGTGATGTTTACAAACTGAAGATTTAAAGATTGATTTTATAAAAGGAGTATTGATTTTATGATTTTTTTTAATAATGAAGAAGATTTAAGCTACTTTTTATGTAATTTTTCACATAAAACGCGTTGGATTTTTTTTGCCTCTTCTTTCAAATGTTTTTTTACTATAAATGTAATGCAATCATCTAGTTTGACGATGATAAATTTGTATTGATATTCTTTGTAAAGCATTCCTAAAGCCAATAGAAATAAGGCCAATATGCCAAAGATAATCTTATAAATTAAATCAATATTCAAATAATAGCTAAAAATTAGAGTATAAACTGCTACGGCAATTAAAAAAATATTTTTAGACATTACCCTACTTTTTCGCATATTTACATGCTTGGCTTCATGAATGTTTATTTTTATTTTGTTGTTGCTATCAAAAACTACAAAGTGATGTTCAAACACGATTCCAAATGCATTCATAAATTCCATCTGGTTAGTAGTTTCGTTTTCTATAGTATTGCTGGTTAAAGTTTCAACCATGGTTTTAAATTTTATATTCTTAATTAGCGTTTAAGCGAAAAATGAGCTTTAAATAATTTTTCAATCTTATTTTCAAAATAATTGATAGTAAACCAATAGTCGGTAGCAGGCAATAATTGATTGTTAAATGTTCCGTCCCAACCCGTTCCGTCTGAACTAATTTGTTTTATTAATTTTCCGTATCTATCGTATATAGATAGTTTTGCATTCGAATTTTTGGATAATCCTACTACATTCCAAGTATCATTAAATCCATCCCCGTTAGGAGTAAAGAACTTAGGGTAATTGATAATCGTAACGGTATCTGTAAAACTCGTACAGCCTTCACTATCAGTTATACTAACAGTGTGCAAACCGCTTGAAATACCTGAAAAAACATTTGAACTTTGCCATTCGCCGTCGTCTAATCTATAAAGGTATTCATTTATGTCTCCATTAACAGTTATGGTTACAGTAGCATTTTCAGTGAATGCGGCTGTTTGTTCTATTGAATAGGAATTTGCAGGAAAGGTTTCAGTCATAGTTGCAAATACCTCTTTCGAAGTACAACCTGTGAGTTTATTAAAAACGAGTACGGAATATTTTCCAATAGCTGTGGCTTCATAGCTGTTTTGTGTTGCTCCATTAATTTTAACGGATTCAAAGTACCATTCAAATTCAAAATTCGGGTTGTTTAAATTGGTTTCAATTAGATAGGGATTTAAGGTATTTCCTGTAGCTTTTTCAATACAAATTTTACCGTCTTTTAGATTAGGTTTTGGAAGTGGATCAACATTTATTTTTACTAAAGAGGAGGTTCCTTTACACCCACCATAGCTTGGTGTTACAGTATAAGTAACCGAACCACCAGTAACAGTTTCTAAAAGTTGTTCAATAACATCCTCTCCAGAATCATCTTTGGCACCAGTAACATCTGTAGGATTCGCTGTCCATTCAAATGTGGTTAAAGGAATGTTTGGATTAGGGATTAACTTAACATTGGTATAGTTGCCACTACAGATATCACCTCCCGAAGCACCAAAAATTTCAGGAATAGGATTCACTCTCACAACCACTGATAGTGGTGTGCCGAAACAGTTATTAAATTTGGGAGTTACAATGTATTCTGCAAAACCTTCTTTTATATCTGTAGTGGTCAATGTTTGAACAATAGTATTATCGTTTCCTGAAAGGCCTCCCAAAACTCCTGTTTGAATAACAGTCCAATCAAAAGCGGTTGAACCTACTTCGCTTGACAGTTCAATATTTGTATTTCCGCCAGAACAAATGGTTTGAAAATTGGAGGAAGCGCTAGCTTGAGGGATAGGATTAATAATTATAGGTACAATAGTTGTTAAACCACTGCATCCATTTGCCGTTGGCGTTATGGCATACACAACTTCACCTGATTGATTGCCAACAGTAGAGAGTTTCTGAATTATTTTATCACCCGATCCTGCAGTTGCTCCTGTTACATTACTATTAATAGCGTTCCAGTTGAATGTTGTATTAGGAACATTGCTAGTGAGTGTGATTGCGGTACTACTTCCTGAACAAATAGAAGGGGATACAGCATTTGCTTGAACTATTGGAATGTCTAAGACTTCAATCTTTAGTTGAGCAGTTGCTGCACATTGACCCAAATCAGGATTAAAAGTATAAGTAGTGGTAGCGGTAGTATTTAATGGTGGAGACCAAGTTCCATTTATAGCATTTAAAGAGGTTAAAGGCAAATCAGAAAGTACTCCTCCAACACATATAGGATTAACTGTATCGAATTGTGGAATAATGGTTGCGCTTGTATTTATGGTAATATCTAAAGTAGTGCTAATAGCGCACAATCCAGCAGTTGGAGTAAATGTATAGGTAGTTGTTTTAGTATTATCTAAAGGCGGGTTCCAAGTACCTGTTATTGCTTCTAAAGAAGATAACGGCAATGGTAATAAAGTCGCTCCAATACATATATCGGGTACTGCAGTAAACGTAGGGCTTACGTTTGGATTTACGGTTATAGTTAGAGTTCCGTTATTAGAGCATTGTCCAGCAGTTGGCGTAAAAGTATAAGTATCTGATTTAGTATTATCATATGCAGGCAACCAAGTTCCTGTAATATTATTGTTTGATGATGAAGGCAATGAAAAAAGTGTATCTCCAGAGCAAATGGCAGGAGTTGTATCAAAAGTTGGAGTTACTTTAGGATTTACAGTTATAGTTAGAGTTCCATTATTTGAACATTGTCCAGCAGTTGGAGTAAAAGAATAAGTGTCGGATTTAGTATTATCAAAAGCAGACAACCAAGTTCCAGTAATACTATTGTTTGAAGACAGAGGTAATGTAAAAAGAGTATCTCCAGAGCAAATTGCTGGAATTGCAGCAAATATTGGAGTTATTTTTGGATTTACAGTTATGGT
>NZ_JBHTIZ010000040.1:0-6062 GCF_042677265.1 Flavobacterium myungsuense
ACAAATACTTCTAGCATCTTTAACGTAAAAGCATTCCCTAATCCTTTTGCAACGCACTTTAGTTTAGACATCGAGAGTTCAAGCGACGATCAAGTTGAGATGAAAGTGTATGATATGATTGGACGTCAACTAGAAGTTCGCAAATCTTCAGTTTCAGAATTGAGCGTTCAACAAATAGGACGCAATTATCCAACAGGTATTTACAATTTAGTTGTATCTCAAGGTAAAAATGTGAAATCAATTCGAATGATTAAAAGATAATTTTAGAATTAATTTTCTTAAAGAAACCTCTTCAGTAATGAAGAGGTTTTTTTTTACAACTTTTTTTCTCAAGTTAATTGATATTTTATTCTTAAATCATTTTTTTGAAAACTGACTTTAAAAATAAAAAAACGCGTTAAAAAAAAGACATGCATACTGATTTTCTTATTTTTACAAATAAAAAATTATGAAAAGTGTTTTTTTTGGCATACATAAATCAGTAAACACTATTTTGAAGACGTTTTTTTTACAATAATTACAAAATTTAATCTAAAGTAGCAACATAATTAGGAACCAAAAACTATACATTAGCACAACATTTACATAACATCACATTATTTATTAAAAAAAAACAGGTTGTTTCTGAGGTGTCAAAAGCTTCAAAAACGATTGAATTTACAGATACTTAAGAAATTTTATAATAAAAAAAAAACATTGTATAGTTATTGTATATGTGCAAAACCTTTTTTTTTAATTACACTTTACTAATTTCACTACAACGATATATTAATCATTCACCAAAAAAAATTTATTATGAAAAAACTATTTTTATTACTCTTCTTAATGACTATTTCATTAGGACAATCGCAAAATATGATACCGAATTCATATTTTGACAGTAACACTACTGGATGGACTTTTACTGGCACAGGGTCACGTGTGGGTGGCGAACTGGTTTTCTCTTCTACCAGTGGGGCTGGGAATAATTGGGATACAGAACTTAAACGCTCAAATACAAATGGAGGTAGTTTCTTGACAATAACAAGCGGACAAACCTACACTGTTACTTTTAGAGCTAGAGCAACAGCTAACAGAAACATTTTATTTCAACTTCAGGCAAATGGAGGATCTTGGGGAGTACTTAACGCTATTTCTATTCCCATTACAACTACTATGACAGTCTATACGCGTACTTTCACTGCTGGTGCAGGAGGTGGTGCTAATATTGAGATGCAATTCCATATGGCTGGAACAACAAGTAGTGGTAGTACAGCTGGTGTAACTTTTGATGATATTACATTAGTAGCAGGAACTGCTACGCAGTGTACCAATTTTATCCAAGATGGTGATGAAACAGGTATAGACTGTGGAGGTGCAACTTGTAGCCCATGTAAAATTAATCCTACATTTGGTACATATACAGTTGGGCCTAAAGTAGTAGGAGATGCTGCGTTTTCGGCAACTGCTACTTCTGATAGTCCTGTTGCAATTACCTACACGAGTGGGACACCTGGTGTAGCAACTATTGATGCTAACACAGGACTTGTTACTATTGTAGGTGCTGGTACTACTCTTATTACTGCAAGTCAAGTTGCAAATGCTAGTTATAATGCGGGTTCAACTACTGCTACGTTAACAGTAACACTCCCTCCTCCGCCTTCAGCTACAACACCACCTGCGAGAAATGCTTGGGATGTGGTTTCGTTATATAGCGATTCTTATACTCCTACAAGTGGAGCAACTTGGCAAGCCGGAGCTGATGTTTTGACAGCAGTTGGTAATAATGTACGGTTTTTTGATGGTTTTACCTTAGCTAGATTAGCTTTTGCAGCGCGAAGTGTAACCGGAATGACAACATTGCATATCGATGTTTATACTAAAAATCAAAATCAACTTTGGTTAGAAATCAATGGTAATAGAAAAGTACAGTCGAGCATTGCTTTGAATAATTGGGTAAGTTTTGATATTCCTCTAACCGACTACGTTGGTTTAAATTTAGGAAATGTAAGTTTCTTTGATTTAAACAATCCTACGGGAGCTGCTGCGCCTGTAAAACAAGTTTATTTAGATAATATTTACTTTTACAGAGCAGCAACTGATCAGCCACCAACAATTGGTGCGTTTACAGTAGCAAGCCCGAAAACAGTTGGGGATGCTGACTTTACATTAACTAATCCAACTTCTAACAGCAGTGGCGCATGGTCTTATAGTGCAAGTCCAGCTGGTATTGTAACTATTAGTGGCAACACCGTAACAATAGTTGGTGGTGGTACTGCTACCATTACTGCAACTCAAGCTGCTGTAACAGGCGTTTATGGTGCTGGAACTGCTTCAGCTTCTTTGGTAGTAAATTTCCCTGCTCCAGGAGCTTCTCCTATTCCTCCAGTAAGAGATCCAGGATGTGTAGTTTCTATGTATACGGGTACACCTACAACCTATGCTAATGTAGTTGCTACATCGCAAGCAAGTTGGTCAACAGGTTCAACTAGCTCAAACTTTAGTTTTGCGAATGGCACAAATACTTGTATCCAAGTTAATAATTTAGGTTTTTTTGGTTTGGTAACAAGCGGTGCTAATTTCAGCGTATCTACAATGTCAACGTTACACGTAGATATTTATGTTAACACACCGATGACTACAATGATATTGAATTTGTTGGCTCCATCTGACAGAAACTATTCAATTGGTCCATTAGTAACAGGATGGAATTCTTTTGATATTCCATTAACAGCTTATGGAACTGGTTTCACTAACATCAACGGAATAAAATTTGAACAAAGCGGTGGTACTGCACGTCAAATTTATATAGATAACGTATACTTTTATTCAGGCGGTACACCAACAATAACAAATTTCAACAATATTGGAAAAGTTACTGGTGATGCAGCATTTTCATTAACAGCTCCAACTTCTGCTAGTCCAGGTGCGTTTACTTATACTAGTAGTAATCTAGGTGTAGCAACAATTAGTGGCAGTACGGTAACTCTTGTAGGAGCAGGTACTTCTACTATTACTGTTAATCAGGCAGCTAATGGTTGTTTTACTTCAGGTACTGCAACGGCAACTTTAACTGTAGGCTCTAATGTTCCTCTTGCAGGACCAACAGCTCCTCCGGCAAGAAATGCTTGGGATGTACAAAGCGTATTCAGTGATGCATCTTACACCGTAATTCCGGGAACAAGAAATTACAACCCTGGTTGGGGTCAAGCTGGTACTGGCGCTGTTGTTACAGCGGGATCAGACAATGTTTGGCGTGCTTCGAATTTAAATTATCAAGGAATTGTTTTTGGCAGTAACGCTGATGTTTCAGCTATGACACACTTTCACGTAGATGTATGGACATTTAATGAAACTTCATTACAGTTCTTCCAAATTAGCAACACTACAGGCGAAAGATCTGTGGCGCTAGCTGCACCTTATGGTGCATTAACGCTAGGACAATGGGTTAGTTATGACATTCCTTTAACTGCATGGACAAGCCAATCTGGTTTTACAACAACAGCTTTAAAAGAATTTAAAATTGTTGGTTCTGGCGGAAAAACAGTTTACATGGATAACATGTACTTTTACAGAGCAGCAACTGCAGAACCACCAACTATAGGTACATTTACAGTTCCTGGAAAATTATTGGGTGATGCTGCATTTACTTTGACTGCTCCTACTTCTAATAGTGCTGGTGCTTTTACGTATTCAAGTAATAATAGTGCTGTAGCAACTGTTAGTGGAAGTACTGTTACGGTTGTAGGTGCTGGATCTGCTACGATAACAGCAACGCAAGCTGCTGATGGAAGTTATGGTGCAGGTTCAAAAACTGCTGTTTTAACAGTAACACCTCCTGCAGCACCTGCGCAACCAGCAAGAAATGCTTGGGATGTAGTTTCACTATATAGTGATAATTACACAGCAACAGCTGGTGCTGGATGGCAAAACGGAACGAATGTTTCAATTTCAGGAAATAACACACGATTCTTTGATGGATTTACATTGGCTAGATTGGCATTTACACCTGTTAATTTAACAACAGCTGGAATGACAACATTGCATTTATCTGTTTATACGATCAATCAAAATCAATTGTGGTTTGAAATACAAGGTAATAGAAGAGTTGAGTCGAGCATCGCTTTAAATGGCTGGGTTGAGTTTAACATTCCGTTATCAGTATATACTGGATTAAATTTAGCAAACATTAGCTTTTTTGATTTAAATAATCCAACTGGAGCTGCTGCCCCTGTTAAAGTAGTTTACATGGATGACATCTATTTCTATAGAGCAGCGACAACCGTTCCTCCAACATTTGGAGCATTTACAGTTGCTACAAAAGATGTAGGTGATGCTGCTTTTGCCATAACTCCGCCAACTACAAATAGTGCTGGAGCTATTACTTACACCAGTAGCAATCAAAGTGTAGCAACTATCAGCGGAAGCACTATTACTATAGTAGGTATGGGTACTAGTACCATTACTGCATCACAAGCTGCTGAAGGTAGTTATGGTGTAGGTACAACAACTGCAACTTTTACTGTAACTGGCCCTACTACTCCTGTAGCTAGACCAACAACGCCACCAGCAAGGAATGCTTGGGATGTACTATCTCAATATAGCACTGCCTATACCAATCAGGCAGGTGTTGTTTTTAGTAACTTTAATTCAGCTGCAGTAATTACCGATCAAACTTTAGCTGATAATAGTGTTGTTAAAAAATATGCTACACATACGTTTTCTGGTATTGCTCCAAATGGTGCTAACAACCTAGACGTTTCGGGCATGACCCATTTACATATTGATGTTTGGTCTCCAGATTTTACTTCATTCAAAGTAAAACTAGAAGCTACAAATGGTAGTAATAACGAAATTGAAGTTCCTTTTAGTAAAATTAGAGGCGCTTGGAATTCGTATGATATCGCTTTAAGTACTTATACTGCTACTAATTTAGCTAATTTAAAATGGATTGTTCCTGTGACTAACGGAAACGCAAATTTATTCATTACAAATGTTTATTTTTACAGACCTGCTAGTGCAGAACCACCAACTTTAGGAACATTCACAGTTCCTGCTAAATTATTGGGAGCTGCGCCGTTTGTATTATCTAATCCAACTTCTAACAGTGCTGGTGCTTTTACTTACACAAGTAGTAATACTGCTGTAGCAACTATCAGTGGAAATACTGTTACGGTTATAGGAGCAGGAAATTCTACTATTACAGCAACGCAAGCAACCAATGGTGCTTATGGTACTGCTACAAGAACTGCTGTTTTATCAGTAACACCTCCGGCAGCACCTACACCACCAGCAAGAAATGCTTGGGATGTAATATCTCTGTATAGTAACTCTTATACAACTTCTTCATCTGCATCATGGGGTGGAGTTGGAACTGACGTTTCTATTTCTGGTAACAATACCAGATTACTTACTGGTTCACCAACATATAGACTTCCGTTTACTGCTACTAATGTTTCAGAAATGACTACTTTGCATATAGATGTTTACGCCTTAAATCAAGCTTCATGGCAGTTTAGATTGAATGACAAAGCAGTAGTAGTAGGTACTCCTATAAATGGATGGACAAGCGTTGATATTCTTTTGTCGGCTTATGCGCCGCAATCATTAAATTTGACAAACGTTTCCTTTTTTGATTTTTTCAATCCTCTTGGAGCTAACCCAAACACTTCTTATGTAGATAATATCTATTTTTATAGAGCGGCAACTCCTCAAGTTATACAATGTGGAAGAACACTTCGTTTCCTTAACGAAATTATTCAATGTCAACCAATTGCAGGAGCTGCACAATATCGTTTCGAGGTAACAGATGAGGCAAATGTTGTTAGAGTTGTTACTAGTGGTAACAATACTTTTAATCCAGCGGCTTTTACTTTTGATCATCCTACCAACCGCGGATTCAATTGGGCTAAAAACTATAATATTCGTGCTGCAATTTTTAGAAATAATGTTTGGGAATCTTACGGACCAGCTACATGTATTGTTCGTACACCAAACGAACCAGCAGCATTGCCTACTAAGTTAAGATCACCTTGGTTTTGTAACCAAACAGTAGCAAGCATGAACACTAACATTCAGTGCGA
>NZ_JBHTIZ010000041.1:0-9038 GCF_042677265.1 Flavobacterium myungsuense
TCCAAGTTTTAGAATGTCAGACACAAATACTTCTAGTATCTTTAACGTTAAAGCATTTCCTAATCCTTTTGCAACGCACTTTAATTTAGACATTGAGAGTTCTAGTGACGCTCAAGTAGAGATGAAAGTGTATGATATGATAGGACGTCAATTAGAAGTTCGTAAAGCTACCTCATCAGAACTAAGTGTTCAAGAAGTAGGTCGCAATTATCCAGCAGGTATATACAATGTAGTTGTATCTCAAGGAGAAAAAGTGAAATCATTACGAATGGTTAAAAGATAAGTTTTAAATAACTTAAAATTTGAAACGCCTCATGAAAATTGAGGCGTTTTTTTTTACTTTAACCCATTACATAAATTACCAAAGTAGATTATAAGATAATGAAATAAAACAATAAGAACTTTGTAAATACATTTTTATAATTCATAGTTATAGTTTTATTATAATACTGTAATTAAATCACTTAAATAATTAATAATTAAGATATTTACCCTATTGGGATAATAAATAAAATTATTTATACAACATTACCTCAACATTCTTTATAAAACAACATAATAATAGCAGTCTTCAAAAAAGTATTATAAGTCAAAACCATTGAATTTATAAGGGTTTTACTAAATTACAACGTTGTAATTGGCTTTTGTATAGTTTTTGTATATGTAAAATAGCTTTGAAATTGGAGATATGTAACTAATTTTGTATGGGTGCGTATTATGAATTTGGATTAGTGAAAATTACCTTTAATAATTTCTGAATTAATACCACTTCATTAAATCTTTAATAAATTTCATTTATTTAATATAAAAAAAAGAATCAATACCAAACAATTAAATTGACAACTCCCCAACTGATTGATGGTAATTAAAATGAAAAAAAATGAAAACCTTAAAATCTCTATTATTGACTTTATTAGTTGTATTTACAGTAACTAAAACGAATGCACAAGTTGGAATAGGCACTACAAATCCTTTTGCTGCTTTAGATGTATTTTCAGGAACTGATGGGCTATTAATTCCTAGAGTGGCACTAACAGCAACAACCACAGTATCACCTGTTCTTACAGGTACTGAATCTGAAATAGTGTATAACACAAATACGGCTGGCGATGTAACTCCTGGTTTTTATTACTTAAGTACCAACACTGGCCCTTGGGTTAGACTAGCGGGTGGAGCAACAAATTCTTGGCTTATAACAGGAAATTCTGATATAGTTGATGGTACGAATTTTTTAGGGACAACTAATAGCGTTGATGTTGCTTTTAGAAGAAATAATTTAGCCGCAGGAAAAATTGGAGCTACAAGCACTTCTTTTGGTGTTAGTGCTTTAAATGCTAATACAACAGGCACCGATAATGTAGCTGTGGGCAATGGAGCACTAGCAGCCAATACAACTGGAATACAAAACACGGCAGTTGGTTTTAATGCGCTACAACAAAAAACAACAGGTCCTGCAAATACAGCTATTGGCTGGAGTGCTTTAAACGCAGTTGGGACTTTTGAACGTGTTACAGCGGTAGGCTTCGAAGCTTTGAAAGCGAACATTGCAAACAATAACACAGGAATTGGTTTTCAGGCATCGGGGGCAAATACAACTGGTACAAGTAATACATCTCTTGGTTATCAAGCTAGTTCCTTAAACACAGCTGGAATTAATAATACCAGTGTTGGTCATTTGGCTGCTTATAGCAATCAGTCATCTAATAACACCGCGATAGGCTATAATGCATTGTTTGCAGCTGCTGGTGCGGAGAATACGGCTGTGGGTTCTGGTGCTTTGGCTGCAAATACAGGAACAGGTAGTGTTGCTGTTGGATATAATGCTTTGGATGCTAGTACAGGAAATTACAATGTAGGTATAGGATTAAATGCTTTAGGGGCAAATTCAACAGGGATAAATAGTACAGCTGTTGGAGCAGCTGCTTTGGCTTCAAATACAGGATCGGGTAATACTGGCATTGGATATGGAGCTTTAGCTTTTAATACAGCTTCGACTGGTCTTACTGCTGTGGGTCAAAATGCTCTTCTTTTGAATACTGGAGCAAACAATACAGCAGTGGGTGACAATGCATTAGCGGCAAATACTACTGGTACTTCAAATACGGCAGTAGGATACGCTTCGGGAGATAATCTTATTACCTCTGATAATACTGCAGTAGGTTTTAATGCTTTAGGCGCTATTGCTGGTGCAAATAATGTTGCCGTAGGTTCTGGAGCCTTAGCGGTTAGCACGGCAGCTGATAATACAGCTTTGGGTTACAATGCTTTAACAACAAACTCAACAGGAAATAATAATATAGCTTTAGGTATTCGTGCTTTAGATACAAATACTACCGGATCGCAAAATATAGCAGTAGGAGCTGATGCTTTAGGTGCAAACGTTGGTGGTTCTGCAAACGTTGCAGTAGGTTATAACGCTTTATTAAATTACGTTGGTGGTAATAACACTGTTGCAATAGGTTATGAAGCGGGATGGAGTAATACAGCAGGAAATGCCACACTAATTGGTCATCAAGCTGGAAGAAGTAATACTGGAGGTAACCTAGTAGCTGTTGGTATTACAGCTGGTCGTCTTAATGCTGGAGCTGATAATGTATATATTGGCAACAACGCTGCTGGAAATAGTAGTAATGGAGCTTCAGGGAATAATGTAGCAATTGGTACGAGAGCGATGCAAGGTAACGCTAACGTACAATCACAAAACGTTGCAATTGGATACCAAGCGATGATTAATGCTTCTTCGGCGAGTAACAATACAGCAATAGGCTGGAATGCTTTGCAAGGAATGGTCAGTGGTACTGGAAATGTTGCCATAGGACAGGGTGCTAGACTTAATTTTACTTCATCTAATAATGTTGCTGTAGGTAATAATTCACTTAGGGATTCATCTGGTTCAGGTAACGTAGGTATAGGAGATAACGCAGGAAGTGCCATTACTACTGGAACAAACAATATTGTTATAGGAACTAGTGCACAAGCTTCATTAGCGACAACAGATAACAGCGTAACTTTAGGGAATGGAGCTATTGCAACTTTCAGATGTTCTGCACCAGCAATTACAGCTTTATCTGACAGAAGAGATAAAGCTAATATTAAAAAATTATCAGAAGGGATTGATTTTATAAAAAAATTAAAACCGGTAACTTACACCTGGAATACTAGAGATAAATTAAAAGTAGGTGTTAAAGCTTCGGGCTTTATAGCACAAGATTTATTAGAATTACAAAAAAATTCTTCTATTGGAGATAATCTAGATTTAGTAGATGATGAAAATCCTGAAAGATATGAAGCTCGATACGGAAACTTACTTCCTGTAATGATTAGCGGGATGCAAGAACAACAAGAACTTATAGAACAGCTTCAAAAAACTAATGCTGAGCTTGTAAAAGCCAATGCTGCGATATTAAAACGCTTAGAGAAATTAGAAAAAAGTAAGAGTGATTAATTTCCAAAAAAAGGAAAAACCACTCTTACCAACCTAAAACAACAAACAATCTTCTAGCTTTTCGCTTGATAAATCCTATAATTTTGGGTAGTTACTCTTGCTTTTAAATCGTGCATTAAATTGTATAATCCAAAAAAGGTTCTATTAATATACAAAAAATGCTTAGAGCCCCTATTGCCATTCATTTTTCGTAATTGGGTGTCCTTAGTAAAATCTTCTCCCATAACGGCTATTTCAGCAAAAAAATCTTCATCAGAGAAATCGAAATAATCACTATGAAAAGGTTTAGTAAACAAACTTAACAGTCGATGAAAAATTCCTGTAAAATAGTCTATCTCAGATGGAGAATCGTCTGAGCGCAATATCTCTAATTCATATAATTTTTCATTAAATAACAAAGGATTATTAATTACTTTTGGGTCTGCCAACTCAAAATAAGGAAAATAAAACTCGTCAGGAACTTTCTTGATACAACCAAAATCGATTGGCATTAAGTTTGCCTCATTATCTATTAAAAAGTTACCAGGATGCGGGTCAGCATGCACTTGCCGTAATTCATGCATTTGAAACATATAAAAGTCCCATAAAGCTTGCCCTAATTTATCTCCTTTTGTTTTATCAGTATTTTTAGCTACAAATTCAGAGAGGTGCTCCCCTTCCATCCAATCCATTGTTAAAATTTTTTCGGAAGACAACTCTGGGTAATAGTTGGGAAATCTTAAATTAGCAATGTCTTTGCAAGCATTTGCCATTTCTATACTTTGCTTTAGCTCTAAAATATAGTTGGTCTCTTCAAGCAATTTATTTTCAACTTCTATGAAATATTTTTCAGAATCTTTCCCTTTCAGATTGAACATTCTAGTTGCAAAGGGTTTCACTAAAGCCAAATCTGAACTAATACTATCAGCAACTCCAGGATATTGAATTTTTACAGCTAATTTCTTTCCGTTTTTTGTAGCAACATGTACCTGACCAATACTAGCCGCATTTATAGAATTTGGAGTAAAAGAATCGTAAATTTCTTCTGGAAACTTTCCTAAATATTTCTTGAACGTTTTTCTAACCAATGGCGCCGATAAAGGAGGTACTGAAAATTGTGATAAGGAAAACTTGTCTACATAAGCCTGTGGCATAATGCTTTTGTCCATACTAAGCATTTGAGCCACTTTAAGAGCACTTCCTTTTAAGTTTTGCAAACCATCATAAATGTCTTCGGCATTGTTTTCATTCAATTTATCTTTGGTTAAGGACGGATTAACAATTTTCTCGCCATAATAGGCCATATAGTTTCCTCCAACTTTAAATCCCGTTTTTACGAGTTGGCTGGCACGTTCTATTTTTCCTATTGGAATTTTATCTAATGTTTTCATTTTATAGTGCTCGTAATAAATTACATTTTACGTTCTTTCCACAGAAATTTACCCAAATCAAATAAGCTCTCTAACGGTTTTGTGTTTAATAAATCTACTACTGTATTTACAGATTTTTCGATAACAATGTCTGTTTTTTCAAAACTTTTAGAAGTATCGTCTATCCAAAATTTTAAAATAAATAAAAACTGAATCCAAGCTCCTTCAGAAAAAACTGGTTTGGTAATTTTTTCTAGCTTAACAAAGCTTTCGTTCGTATTATCTTCGATAATTTCAACCACGAACGTTTTAAATAAACTTCTAAATTGTTTCAAATCTTTTAAGTTTTTCAATCCATCGTTATTCTCTTGTAGCGAGAACAGCACATAGCTCCTATTTAGTGTCATGATTTCGAATAGCGTAAAAAACAAAGTCAACAATTTATTCTTATCGGTATAGGCACTATAATTCTCGTCCTTTTCGATGGAAGCAATGGCATTTTCGAAAAATTTAGCCCAAATGGCTTGCTTTACAGCACTAAAGGATCCAAAAAAAGAATAAAAATCTGATTCTTCAATTGCGTTTTCTTTACAAAAGAGATATACGTTTTTTGGTCTATGATTATTTTCTAAAACTGAGTTCATATACATCGTAATGATATGATTGTCATCTATTGCATTTTTTTTGGAAGAAGCTTTTTTTGTAGTTGCCATAGTATTGTATTTTAAAACTTGTGTAAAGATACATTTTGTTTAATACATACTAATAATTGTTAAACAAAATATTGTGTTAAATTTTAAGCAAAAAAAAGCTGTTTCTAAACGAAACAGCTTTTAGCTTTATAAAAAGTAAAATTATTTGCCTTCTTCAGCGTCGTGAACCATTTTTTCATTAGCAGTAATAGCAAACTCAACGCGACGATTTTGGCTTCTTCCTTCTGGAGTATCATTTGGAGCAATTGGATCTGCAATTCCTAAGCCAGTAATATTAAATCTACTTGCCAATAAACCTTTACTTGATAAATAATTTCTAACCGAAGTAGCTCTTTGTTCTGATAATTTTAAATTATGTGCAGCAGAGCCAGTGCTATCAGTATACCCGTAAATAACAATATTAGTATCTGGATATTCATTAAATACTTTAACCAATTTATCTAAATTAGCTTTAGCTGTAACAGTTAAAGTTGATTTATTGGTATCAAAACGAACTGCATTTTCATTTAAAACCAATTTAATCCCCTCACCAACTCGCTCTACCTGCGCTCCAGGAATTGCTGTATCTATTTCTCTAGCTTGCTTGTCCATTTTATTACCAATGATGCCACCCGCTGCTCCTCCAATAACTCCTCCTAGTACAGCCCCAAGAGCTCCGTTACCCCCTTTTCCAACATTATTTCCAAGTATTCCGCCTATAATTGCGCCGCCTACAGCACCAATCCCTGCTCCTCTTTGTGTTTTATTGGTATTTTTAACTGCTTCACAACTTGTAAATATAGTGCTCAATGTCACTAATACTATTCCTGAAAGTATTGTAATTTTTTTCATCTTTATATTTTATTTAGTTTTTTTGAAATTGATAAATCACATCGGTCATTTTTCCTCCTACGTTAATCTTATCAACGAGTTGAAATGAGGTTTCAGTAACATTGGCAACATTCAAGACATATCCGTCTCTTACTCTTTTAGCTTTATCTCCAGCTGATAATACTTTCATTACAAACTGACCTTCTTTATTTATAAACCAAGTGATATCAGAAGCGAAACTGGTGCAAGAAGCATTTGTCAAGGCCATAGTTCCTTTATTATTGTTGGATATAAATTTCCATGTGCTTCCTACAAAACATTTAGAGTCAGCAATATCAAAAGAATTAACTTTAATAAACTCTGAACCTGGGTAACTTACATTAGCAATTGACCAATTTCCTTTAATAACTCTTTCAGTTTTATTATCTACCTTAGAATTGGTAACTGACTTCGATTTACATCCAATCATGAATAATGAAATGGACAATACTAAAATCATTTTTTTCATAACTATAAATTTAAAATTTAATTAGTACAAATGTACAACGCATTTGCATTTATCTCCTTTCATGTTATATATTTTTTATGAAAATAAATGGTTACGACAATTTGTCACTTATTAGTGTTTGGTATCTTATTTGACTACTATAAAAAAAATAACTTAAAAAATTTACAAATATGACAACAGGAAAAATTAATGTTTCGGTAGAAAACATCTTTCCCTTAATCAAGAAATTTTTATACAGCGATCACGAAATATTTTTACGTGAGTTGATTTCTAACGGAACAGATGCTACACTAAAATTAAAACACTTAACCAGTATTGGAGAGACTAATGTAGAATATGGCAATCCTATTTTAGAAGTTAAGATTGACAAAGAAGGCAAAAAACTACACATCATTGATCAAGGAATTGGAATGACCTCTGATGAAGTAGAAAAATACATCAATCAATTGGCTTTTTCAGGTGCCGAAGAGTTTTTAGAAAAATACAAAGACACGGCTAAAGATTCAGGAATTATTGGACATTTTGGTCTAGGTTTCTATTCTGCCTTTATGGTGGCTTCAAAAGTAGAAATTATTACTAAATCTTACAAAGACGAACCAGCAGCACACTGGACTTGTGACGGAAGCCCTGAATTTTCGTTAGAACCAGCTGACAAAACGACTCGTGGTACAGAAATTATTTTGCATATTGCTGAAGATTCTTTAGAATTTTTAGAAGAATTCAAAATCAAAGAATTACTGAATAAGTATAATAAGTTTATGCCTATTCCGATTAAATTTGGAACAAAAAAAGAAACCCTTCCTTTAGCTGATGATGCTCCAGAAGATGCAAAAGCAGAGACCATTGAGGTAGACAATTTCATTAACAATACCAACCCTGCTTGGACTAAACAGCCAACAGAGTTAACTGATGAGGATTACAAGAATTTCTACCACGAATTATATCCTATGCAATTTGAAGAACCGCTATTCAATATTCATTTGAATGTTGATTATCCGTTTAACTTAACCGGAATATTATACTTCCCTAAGTTAGGTTCTGATATTCAAATACAAAAAGATAAAATTCAACTCTACCAAAATCAGGTTTATGTAACTGATAATGTTGAAGGTATCGTTCCAGAATTTTTAACGATGCTAAAAGGAGCTATAGATTCTCCAGATATTCCCTTGAATGTTTCTCGTTCTAGTTTACAAGCTGATGGTGCTGTAAAGAAAATATCAAACTACATTACTCGTAAAGTAGCTGATAAATTGAAATCATTATTCAATGAAAACCGTGAAGATTTTGAGAAAAAATGGAACGATATTAAAATTGTTTTAGAATACGGAATGTTATCTGAAGACAAGTTTTATGAAAAAGCGGGAGCCTTTGTTTTGTATCCTACTGTTGATGATAAATTTTATACTCTAGAAGAATTAAAAGAAAATCTGAAAGAGAAACAAACCGATAAAGACGGAAAATTAGTTGTTTTATATGCTGGAAATAAAGAAGCACAACATTCATATATAGAGATTGCAAAAGATAAAGGCTATGAAGTGTTATTGTTAGACTCGCCTATTATTTCGCATTTAATTCAGAAACTAGAAAGCGATAATAAAGAGGTGACTTTTGTTCGTGTAGATTCAGATCATATTGACAATTTAATTAAGAAAGAAGAAAATGCTATTTCTAAATTATCAGATGAAGAAAAAGAAAGCTTAAAAACAGTACTTGAAACTATCGTTCCTAAACAAACCTATTCGGTTCAACTAGAAGCTTTAGATAGCAACGCTTCTCCATTTATTATAACGCAACCTGAATTTTTGCGTCGTATGAAAGAAATGAGTCAATCAGGTGGTGGCGGAATGTTCGGAATGGGAAATATGCCAGAAATGTATAATTTAGTGGTAAACACCAACTCTGAATTGGCCACCAATATTTTAAATACGGAGGACAAATCACATCAAGAGCATTTAGTAAAACAAGCATTAGATTTAGCTAAATTGTCTCAAAATTTATTAAAAGGCGAAGCTTTAACTGCTTTTGTAAAAAGAAGTTTCGAAATGATTAAATAGTTGTAACCTTATTATAATCTAAAAATCCTGTAACTCAACATTACAGGATTTTTTATATAAAATTTTAAGGTATAAAACCCGTTGGGTGTAATTAAATTATTTGATTTTTAATATTGTTTATAGGTCTGTCAAAAATGAATTTATTGATATACTGAA
>NZ_JBHTIZ010000042.1:0-19449 GCF_042677265.1 Flavobacterium myungsuense
CTACGCTTCACTAAACTTCTTCTTTATTTGATTGAATTGATAATATTAACAAACAATTTTACACACTTTTTATTACACTACCAAGTTTTTTCAGGTTGGTTTCACAAGCCTTTTAAAATATTTTGAAAGTTATGTTCAAGTATATTGTACTATTATTTAACAAAAAAGCCTCAAACTAAAATTAGCTTAAGGCTTTTGATGAAGTAATAAAAAATTATTCTTGTTTTAAATTTCTTAATTGTTTTAGTTTTTCTTTCCATACTTCAAGGCTTTCTTTATGAATAGCGATGTTTTTACGAACTTCTAAAACTATAGAATTTTCTTTTTTTGCATTTCTAGTATTAGTAAAAAACTGGATGTTGTTTTCTAGTTGAAAAATTTCATTCTGAACTTCCTCAATTTTTCGCATTAAAAAAATCTTCTCATTGTCTAATTTTCTAGTATCATTATTTTCAGCAAGATGATCCATTCTATTGGTAAAACGCATCATATCAGTATCTTTCTTACTCAAACTTAATTTTTCGAACAAGACATCTAAAATTTTATTGAATTTTCCTTCTATATGTCTTCTTTGAAAAGGGACTCTACCAAAACCTTTCCAAGTTTCTATATGTAACTTAATGGCTTCTAAATCGGTTTTGTGATCTCCAATTAATTCGAAAGATTTAATAGTTTCAAGATAGTTTTTCTTTTTTTCAAATGCCTCAACTTCAACTGCATTTTCCTCTGATTTTTGTTCTTTTAATTTTTCGAAATAACCATTACAAGCTGCTCTAAACTCAGTCCATAATTTATCAGAATATTTTCTAGGAACATGGCCAATTTGTTTCCAATCCTCCTGAATTTGTTTCATGATTGGAGTTGTGGTCTCAAAGTCTGAACTGTCTTGAAGCTCTTTGGCTTTTGCAACTAACAATTGTTTTTTTGTTAGGTTATCGTTCTGATCTTTCTTAATGTCTTTGTAAAAAGAATTTTTTAAAACATTAAAACTTCTTACTGCGTTTTTAAAACTAGCCCAAGTAGCTTCATTTACTTCACTAGGGACTTTTCCTGCAATAAAGAACTCATTTCTCAACCCTTCTACTTTTTCTACCTGACCTATCCAAGCTGCATGAGAATTTACTTTTTCTTGAGCAAAGGCCTCAATTTTAGCAATAATATCTTTTTTAGTGGCTAAGTTTTCGAGCTCAGTGCCTCTTAATTTTTCAAATAGTTCTTCTCTCTTGTCGTGCATTTGTTTAGTCAAATCACTAAATTTATTCCAAACTTCCTCCCTGTGATCTCTAGAAACAGGACCAATATCTTCCTTCCAAATTTTGTGTAAATCCTGTAATTCTCTGAAGGCTTTGTTAATATCAGCTTCGTTTACCAACTCTTCAACTCGAGCAATAATTTTTAGTTTTTGGTCTAAATTGTGTTTAAAATCAATATCACGAGCTTCTCTATCTAAGTGTAAATAATCATAAAAATTTTCAACATGAAAATGGTAATTATTCCATACATGATTGTATTTATCTTTAGGAATTGGACCAGCATTTTTCCATCGATCTCTCAATTCATTAAAATGCTTCAAGGTATCCTTGATGTTTTCTTGAGGATTGATGAGGTTTCTTAATTCTTCTACAATGGCTAAACGAATTTCTAAATTCGATTTTAGATTGTTTTGAAGGCTTTTAAAATGGGTATTTTTTCTATCTCTGTATTGCGTATACAGTTGATCAAATTTTACTTTTAATGGAAAATGATAGTGAAAATCTTCCGAAGTATCAGGATTTTCAGCATGAAACTCGTCTTTCTTCTCTTCTATAAAATGATGGTACTTCGCTAAGAATGCTTTTTTAATTTCTTCAACATGATCTTTAACCGCCATGACTTTTTCGTTACCAACAAGGATTTCAAGTTCAGCTATTTGATCCTCCATTGATAATGTTTCGTAATCTTGCATCGGAATTTCATGACGAACGGTTTCATCTTCGCTTTCGGCAGCATTTACATTCGCAATAGCAGAAATAACATGGTCGTTACTTTGCTCAGTTGCAGTATTTATTTCAGATTCAGATGTAACTGTAATTGGTTCAGTAGTAATTTCTTCTCCTAGTAAATCTTCTATTTCTGTAACTGACTCTTGTTCATCTTCTGCTACTAAAGGAGCTTCCACTTCGGTATCTGGTATTGATTCCGATATTGCAAGAACAATTTCGCTTTCTTGATTTTCAGTTTGCACTACAGCTGGTGAAGTACTATTCTCGTTTCCGTCTGCCTCAAGCAGGTTATCAGTCTTTTCTTCTAACATTTTATAAAATGTATAAGGTTTTTATTTTTTTGAAGGCGAAAGGTAGTAAAGATGTACTAAAATTCAAAGTAAAACCTTTAATTAAAAACATTTAGAGCATATTACTACAAGGATTTAAAGTTGTTTTTATATTCCTAAACTAGAAATAATCAAATGATGTTAAGAATTTGTAATAAATTAAAGTAGGAATATTTTAAAATTCATTCCAAATTTCCCAAGCTTTTTCTGCCTGATTGACAAGCATTTCTAAGCCGTTTTTAATTATGGCACCATTTGCTTTCGCTTTTTTAAGAAATTGGGTTTCTGCTGGATTATAAATCAAATCAAAAGCGATATGTTTTGTAGTAAAATATTCAAAAGGAATTGCAGGAAAAACATCTGTAATTGGACTTGTTCCTAAAGGTGTACTATTTATTATAATATGATAATCATCAAAGGTTGAAGCATTTATTTGTTCATAATTAATACCTCTTTCAGATGCTTTTCTAGAAACAAATGTAGATGAAATCCCCAATTCTTCTAAGGCAAAGGCAACCGCTTTAGAGGCACCACCAGTTCCTAGAATTAATGCTTTTTTATGATGGGGTTGCAATAAAGGTTCTAATGCTTTTTTAAAACCATAATTATCTGAGTTGTGACCAATTAATTCGCCTTCTTTTGTAATTTTAATTACGTTTACTGCACCAATTTTTTCTGCTGTTTCGGATAATCCATTTAGAAAAGGAATTACGGTTTCTTTGTAAGGTATAGTGACATTTAATCCAATTAAATTGGGATTGTTTTTGATGATTTTTGGAAAATCAGCAATGTCTTGAATGTCAAAATTTTCGTAAGTAAAATCTAAAGTATTGTCTTTTTGAAAGCGTTCTGTAAAATATTTTTTTGAAAAGGAATAACTGATGTTTTTTCCGACTAATCCGAATTGTTTGCGCGACATTAAGTTATATTATTTTTTATTTTTATTTATGGCATTTTGCACCATTTTTCTATCCCAAACGACCGGAAATAATTCTTTTATAATAGTATTATTTTTATAATTTAAACGTAAACCGTTGCTTAAATGAAATTTTCCTTTTTTATCGTCAAGTAACATAAAATACAATCCCGCCAAACGATATTCCACTTCATATTCTTCAGGAAAATATTCGGATGCTTGTAATAAAGTTTGAATGGCACTTTCAAATTCACCTTGAAATTGTAATATGTCAACCCAAAACAACCAAGTATCTAATTGGTAATCTCCGTGTTCTACTGCTTTTCTATAGCCGAATTCTGCCTCTTCAAAAAGGTTCATTTCTTTGTTGATGGTAGCGTAACGTTTCCAATAAAATCGATTTTCGTTATCAATGCTCAACGCTTTATTTACATAGTGTAAGGCTTTTTGAAAGTTTTTTTGACGAACATAAAAATCGGTAATCGCAATCCAACCTTTATCTAGTAGAGGGTCTTCATGAACCGTTTTGTTGAAAAATTTTAAAGCTAAAACTTTATTCCCTAACTTTTCATGACATTTTCCAATTCTAAGAAGGGCGTACGATGTTGGGTCGTCTAATTCTATCGTTCGGTTATAACTTTCTATAGCTTCTTTGTATTTTTTGAGTCTTTCTAAAGCTTTTGCTTTTTCCATAAAAGCGCCTAGAAATTCTTCATCAATAAGAGTTGCATAATCAAAAGCAATTAAAGCTTCATTGTATTTTTTTAAACCATAATTCAAACGCCCCACTTGATGCCATGCTATTTCACTGTACGGATTTTTATCAATATACTTTTTCAAATATTCGATAGCTAATTCGTTTTGGTCTAAAAATTCAAAGCAATATACCACATTGTACAAAGCTGTTTGGTCTTCTACATCTTCTTCTAAACATTTAATAAAGCTTTCTTTAGCCATTTCGAGATTGTCCATAAAAAGATATTCCATTCCAATTAAATTGTAAACATCTGCAAAATCATCAGTATATTTCAAAGCCGTTTTTAACAATTCTACTGCTTTTTCGTGATTGTCTCTTTTGGAATAGATATTGGCTTTTTGAATATAGATTTCTTCATTATTGGGTTCGATTGCAAATAACTCATTGAGTAATTTTTCGGCTTGATCGAGTTTGTCATCATAAACCAACATTTCTACTTGTACTAGTTTTAAACCAGTTGATTTGGGATGTTGTTCTAACGCTAATTTTAATGCTTTTTTTGCTAAAGAAGCTTTACCCATATCGAGGTAATGAAGAATAATATCTTCAAATTCCTCAGAATCAAAAAAGAGGACTTTGTTGGTTTTCAACATCGATTCAAATTTTGATAAGGATAAGTTATAGTCTTCTTCGTCTTCGTCGCTTAATTGCATAGCTTTTTCTTTAAAATTATCCTAAATAAAATTAGGCAACGTACTTCTTGATGTGAGGAAAACTTAGAATTGTTTTGAACAATTTAATTAACAGTTTTTTAATGGCAATTGCAATGACAATATCAATTTGAAATTTCATTCATTGCTTCTAGAATTATGGCACAACCTTCACGAATTTCATCATCAGAAATGGTTAATGGCGGTGTAATTCTAATTGCGCAACCTTCAAAAAGCAACCAAAATAAAATTAATCCTTTGTCTTGACATTTAAAAATGACTTGATTTGTTATCTCGGCATTTTTAGTCAATGCGGCCAACATTAATCCTTTTCCTCTTATTTCTTCTATCAAAGGATGTACCAAAAGAGAACGGAATAGTTTTTCTTTTTCTAAAGCTTCTTGCATTAAGTTAGTTTCGGTAATTTCCTGTAATGTCGCTAAACAAGCAGCCGCTATGACAGGGTGTCCGCCAAAAGTGGTAATATGTCCTAGTTTAGGGTTATGGCTTAGTAAATCCATGTGCGCTACTGATGCAACAAAAGCGCCTACAGGCATTCCGCCACCCATACCTTTTCCTAAAATAACCACATCGGGAACTACATTATAGTTTTGAAATCCGAATAATTTTCCAGTTCTTCCAAACCCAGGTTGTATTTCGTCAATAAGCAATAAAGCACCCACTTCGTCGCAACGATTTCTTATTTTTACTAAAAAATCATTTTCAGGTTGAATAAATCCTGCACCACCTTGAATGCTTTCGAGGATAATTCCTGCAGTTTTAGTGGTTATTTTTTGAATGTCAGCTTCGTTATTAAAAGTTATAAAATCTACATCTGGAATTAGTGGGCGAAAAATTTGCTTGCGCTCTTCAAATCCCATAACACTCAACGATCCCATCGTATTGCCGTGATAGGCATTATGACATGATATTAATTGACTTCTTCCGGTTACACGTCTTGCCAATTTTAGTGCACCCTCGGTTGCTTCGGTTCCAGAGTTTACTAAATAGGTTTTTTCTAAGGGTTTGGGTAGGAGTGAGGCTAGTAATTTACAATATTGAACCGCAGGACTTTGTGAATATTCGCCATAAACCATCACATGCGAATATTTGTCCAATTGGTTTTTGATGGCATCGTTTACTCTTTTGTTTTGATGACCAAGTGCACATGCCGATACTCCTGCAACAAAATCTAAATATTTTTTGTTGTTGGTATCATAAATATATGAACCCAAAGCATGCGAAATTTCCATTCCTAAAGGATAGGGAGACGTTTGTGCTTGGTATTTAAGGAAGTCGGGATTCATTTTTTATTTTTCATCAAAATTACCACCATCATAATTGCCATTTACCATTGTTTTCCAATCCCAAAGGACATGATTGATAATAATTTCTTTTGCGTATTTAGGATATCTTTTTTGATAATTTTTAAATGAATTTAAGTTTAGTGGAAATTTAAATTTTCCATCTTTTACTAATAATTTTTGCCCTTTTTTATCTACAACGATTCGATTATTGTATTTAGAAAATATATCTTTATAAATTGAATCGGTTTTGTCTTTTTTTAATGGTTCTGATTCGTCAAAATTTCCTCCATCATAACTGCCATTAACCATAGTTTTTTGATCCCAAAGTATCTTGTTAATAGTAATTACTTTAGCATATTCAGGATGCTTTGCTATATAATTTTTAAAAGAATTTGGTTTTAAAGGGAATTTAAATTTTCCGTTTTGAATTAATAAATGTTGCCCTTTTTTGTCTACAATAATTCTGTTATTGTATTTGGAAAATATATCATTATAAATTGAATTAGGTTTATTTTTTCCTTTTACAATTTTATTATCAACTTCTAGTTCCTCATCAAAATTTCCACCATCATAAGGACCATTTACCATAGTTTTCCAATCCCATAATTCTTGATTAATAAAAATTTCTTTAGCATACTCAGAATGATTAGATTTATAGTTTGTAAAAGAATTTAATGTTAATTGAAACTTAAATTTACCATCTTTCACTAATAATTTTTGTCCTTTTTTGTCTACAACAATTCGATTATTAAAGTTTTTAAAAATCTCATCATTTGTTAAATTTCCAGAAACAGGAAATTCTAACATTTCTGTATTTAATCCTTCTGGAATATTATCTTTAGCAATTTCAATTTTCCTTGCAGCTTGAATTTTTGCATCATATTCGTTATCTTCTATCGAGAATATATCGTCTTTGGTTTTAATACGTTCATCACCCCTATAAATAAACCCCCTAAGTTTCCTTGCATTTTCGGGTAAGTCTTTTTCAGGATAAATATCGCCGTCTACATTGGTAAAGAATGTCATAGTATCTATTGTATTGCCATCCAAAGTCAAATTGATTTTACTGCTCACATTTTTATTAATCCCTATAAGTTCATGAGCATCGTTTCTAAGGAAATATATCACTTCGGTATTTTTTACAATATCCACTTCGTAGAGCTTATTGTCTTTGAATTTTCCGTATAGATTTAGTCCTTTTACTTGATTAAATCCTGTTCCTAATGTATCTTTTGAGACCAGAAAAGCATTGTTCAAAACTTTGAGCGAATCTAGTTTTTGAGTAGTATCGTTGCCTATTAAGTGCATAACATCGCCTGTCATTTGGTTGTCAAAATTCCAAAGAATAGGTTTGCCAATGAGTTGCGTTAGTTTTGTTTTTTGATTGGAATGTATCGAATCACATTTACCACTCATATCGGTTTTAAAAAATCGAGCATTAGTATAAGCTCTTATAATCCTATTTTCAGGTTTGCCTGTAATCAAAAGCCTTTTGCCATGAATATAAACAGAATCTTTATCAACTAAATTAATAGCTACAGCTCTTTTGGTTACAAACATCGAATCTTTTTGTTTGTAAATTTCGGCATAATGTCCTTTTATGATGCCTTTATTAATGGTGTCGGTAATTTTTACATTATTGGTAGCCGATGCAAAATCTTTAGTTCTATTATAATACAAACTGTCTCCTTCTATCAATCGGTCTTTGTATTTAATATAGGATTTACGAAGAAAATGGCCAATATTTTTCTTACTATCATAAAACCCTTTCTCGGTGTAAATAAAATTTTGGTCGCTCGTTATGGTTGATGGACCAAACAAATACGATTGACCTGAACTGTTGTAATAATCTAAATGGTTTGATTTTACTACGTATTTCGGATTTTTAATAGTTACTGCGGTTAGAAATTGAAACTTTTTTTCAACAGCATAATACCGTCCTGATTTACTTTTTAAAACATTTTCTTTATTGGTAATCGTTCCGTTTGTGTTATAGTAAGCTTGCTGTTTTGTTCTGTCAAAGTTTAATGTATCTGTTGCTAAAGTCATCTCAGGCGATCGCATAACCACATTTCCTGTCGCATAAGCTTGTTTAACATTGCCGCTATATTCAGCATATTTACTATTCATAAATAAGGTATCACCTTGCACAATTTGTACATTTCCAAAAGCTTTTACGTAGTTTTCTTTCTGAAAATAATAGGCTTTATTACAGGTCAAAATTGCTCCGTCATGATTGATACGCACATTTCCTGATAGTAATAAAGCATCGGGTATCTCGGTTTGATTTACATCAGCAAAATCAGAGTATTCAATTACAATTTTGTTTGGAGTTTGCGCTAAAAGCGACTGGAATCCTAACGATAATAAATTGAATAATAGAAAGAATAGAATGTTTTTCAAAAGGATTAATTTTTTGCCAAATTTATGAAAAAGCCAATAAGGAATATCGTTATTAAGAATAATTTATTAGTAGATACAAACTAATGGTATTTTTTTATATTTGTGAAGTAGACTTTCTAAAATTAAAGACAACATGAAAAAAGTATTTCTAATTGCATTAATAGGTTTTACGCTATCAGCGAATGCTCAAAATAAAACAAAAAAAAGTATGGTTACCAATAAAAAAGAAGTAGTTGTAGAAAAAAAAACAGTTGTTTATCAGGTTTTTACAAGATTGTTTGGTAATAAAAACACTACAAATAAACCTTGGGGAACCATTGCAGAAAACGGAGTAGGAAAGTTTAATGATTTTACAGATAAAGCGTTAACTGAAATAAAAAAATTAGGAGTTACACATATTTGGTATACAGGAGTTCCTCACCATGCATTGGTAAATGATTATACTGCGATTGGAATTTCAAATGATGATCCTGAAGTAGTAAAAGGTCGTGCAGGGTCGCCGTATGCAGTAAAAGATTATTACAATGTTAATCCTGACTTAGCGGTAAATCCTTCAAAACGACTCGAAGAATTTGAAGCTTTAATAGCTCGTACCCACAAAAACGGATTAAAAGTCATTATCGATATTGTTCCGAATCATATTGCGCGCAAATACGAAGGCAAATCAAATCCGAAAGGTGTTCGAGATTTTGGAGCCGATGACAATACTTCGGTAGAATACGACAGAAATAACAATTTCTATTACATTCCTGGTCAGGCTTTTCAGGTGCCAACATCTGATACTTACAAACCTTTAAACGGAGAAGTAAATCCACTAATTGACGGAAAATTTAACGAAAATCCAGCAAAATGGACAGGTAACGGTTCGCGTTTGGCTAAGCCAGATATAAACGATTGGTATGAAACCGTAAAAATAAATTATGGCATTCGTCCCGATGGTTCAAAAGATTTTCCAGAGCTTCCAGCAAGTTACGACAAAAAATCAAACAAAGAACATTTTGCTTTCTGGAAAGATAAAGATGTGCCAAGTTCATGGAAAAAATTTAGAGACATCGCTCTATATTGGACTGCTAAAGGTGTAGATGGCTTTCGTTATGACATGGCCGAAATGGTACCTTATGAATTTTGGAGCTACATGAATTCGGCTGTAAAAATGAAAAACCCAAATGCTTTTTTAATCGCTGAAGTATACAATCCCAATGAATATAGAAACTACATTCGTTTAGGGAAAATGGATTATTTGTATGATAAAGTGGCTTTGTATGATAAATTGAAAGAAATCATTCAAAGAAAAAGCAACACCGATCCCATTACTGACATTCAAAATAGCATGGCTGATATTGAGCACCACATGTTGCATTTTCTTGACAATCATGACGAACAACGTTTAGCAAGCCCCGAATTTGCAGGTTCTCCTGAAAAAGGAAAACCATTAATGGTGCTTTCGGCAACGATAAGCTCTTCGCCTACAATGATTTACTTCGGACAAGAAGTAGGCGAAGCAGGAAACGAAAATGGCGGTTTTGGCTCTCATTCTAGAACTTCTATTTTTGATTATGTTGGTGTTCCCAATCACCAACGCTGGATGAATGGAGGAAAATTTGATGGCGGGCAATTATCGCAATCCGAAAAAGACTTGCGTGATTTTTACAAGCGATTATTGAATTTTACTATAAATAGTCCGGCATTAATGGGCAAATACCAAGAAATTCATGGTTTGAACCGTTATGCTACTGAAGGGTATTACCCTGAAGTGTATTCTTATGTGCGTTGGTCTGATACACAAAAACTCATTGTAATTACTAATTTCTCCTCAGAACACACTAGTCATTTTGATTTAAAAATCCCTGCTGATGTTATTAAATCATGGAAAGTAAAAGATGGTATATATTCAATTAAAGATCAATTATACGGAAAAAGCACCACAAAACTTCAAGTGTTAAATGGTGAGGGTACAGTACAAATTAGTATTTCACCATTAGAATCGTTTATTTATAGTTTATAAGAAATAGAAATAAATTAGGTATTCAAAAAAGCTTTACAATTTGTAAGGCTTTTTTTTGAAATAGGAACAATAGATATTGAATTTCTTCAGCATTAAAAACATTTAAAATAGTTTATAAACATTTAAACCATTTAGATAGTTAAGGTTTATTACGAACAATTTAAAGCTTAATTATTTTTAGGCCTGTCCACTAATTACCCTAATTTATATTTTCACCAATGACGTAACAGATTTCAATAGATTATTTTGCTATTATCTTTAAATAATCTTTTAATCTTTACCCTTTTGCGTCTTTCAATACATTTTATTTAAACACTTGTTTATTTATTTTTAATAATTGACTTCCTCTAAACTGACTCCTAAATCGATCTCTTATTAAAAAATTCGCAATGTAAGTGCGTTGTTCCAATCAATAAACTGTTAAAATATGTTTATTCTTACAGATGCAATAATTTTATAGTGATTCGTTAAAATGTTATATCGATGAAATACATGTATGTATAGATGAAATACGCATATTTATAGATGAATGAATCTAAATGTGTCATTAAACGAGTTTCTAGGTTATATAACAGAATTATTTTTAATTTTTTTAAACTGCTCTTTACTTTGCTACATAATTCCCAAATCCCACAAAACAAAACCTAATAACCTGAAAAAGTAGGAGTTACTTTATAAAGTGCTCAATTTTTTTAAAAATGTTTAAATTAAATAGTATGGAAACACCATTACAAACTAAAATTGTAAATGCTTTATTTACCATTTTAAAAACTAAGCTCTTCACTGTAGAGCAAATGATTACTGGATTTTTTAATAGTAAAAATGAGCTTTCATTAATTCCTATTAATGATGTAGGCTTTTCGAAAATCAATTTAAAGGAGAAGCCTTTAAACAACTCTTTCTCGATGGCAGTAGTGCTGTTGAGTTTGTTTTTTGTGGGAAATGCTTTTGGGCAAGCCATAACTACAGCAACAGGAGGCTTGGCTATATCTGCCGATACTTTTGGTTCTGGAACTTTTACCTCACTTACCGGACCAATATATTCTGAGGGTTCGAGTGGTAATGTGGGTATAGGAACCATTATCATTAATGCTCCAACAGGTTTCATATTTGATACAGGAGGAACTGCGCCAACCGTTCGAATGAACAGAATTTCCGGAGTCGGAGCTGATAATAGAAACATCAATGATGCTGCTTCGGGAACATCAATTGCAATAACAAGTAGGACTACTACTCAAATTACATTTACTGTAACAGCAGCTTCAAGTAATGGAGTTACTTGTAGTTTAACTTGGCAAAATATTCGTGTTAGACCAACTGCGGGTTCGCCTTTAGCCTCAGGTAACATGACCAAAACAGGTACTTAAACTATGAGTGGAGTTACTAATAGTTCCACCAATTTTGGAACCCTTACTGAAGTAGCTGGAAATGCAACTAAATTAGCGTTCTCGACTCAACCTTCTGGTATAACTTATGGTTCTTCATTAAATCCAGTCGTTATTCTTCAGGATCAATATAATAACCCTACATCAAGAACTTCAGGAAATTTAGCAACCTTAAATGTTACTATGGCTATTGCTTCAGGAACAGGTTCATTTTCAGGTACAACCTCTTTAAATATTGGAACTGCAGGTGGCAACGGAACTGTTACCTTTTCTAACCTTGAAACAACAACAATAGGTGCGAAAACAATAACGGCAAGTGCTACGGGTTTAACATCAGTTACCAGCAGCTCTTTTACTGTTTCTGCTGCCCCACTAACTATTACAGCAAACAATGTAAATAAAGCCTATGGAACTGCAATTAGTTCCCCAGGTGCTGGTCAAACTACTTTTACAATTTCAGGCATTCAAAATTCAGAAACTGTAGGAAGTGTAACTTTAACTTATGGAACAGGCACAGCGGCTACAACTGCTGTTGGAACTTATTCAACAATAACTCCTTCATCTGCAACTGGTGGTACTTTTACTGCTAGTAATTACGCTATTACTTACACTTTAGGAAATATCATAGTTGAATCTAAAACCCTAACCATTGGAACTCCTACTATTGCTTCTAAAGCTTATGACGCAACAACAAACGCTGGAGCAGTTACTTTGGGTGCACTTTCAGGTTTTATAGGAACGGAAACAGTTACAGCTACAGCAACGGCAGCCAATTACAGCAGTGCAAACGTAGGCTCTTATCCAGGAACAGTCGTTACGTATACACTTGCGAACGGTCTTAATGGAGGATTAGCAAGTAATTATAGTTTGGCTAATGGTTCGGCTACAGGGACAATAACAGCTAAAGTATTAACCATTGGAACTCCAACCATAGTTTCAAAAGCTTATGACGCAACAACCACCACAGGAGCAGTTACTTTGGGTACACTTTCAGGTTTTATAGGATCACAAACCGTTACTGCAACGGCGACTGCAGCTAATTATAGTAGCGCAAATGTAGGCCCTTATCCAGGAACAGTTATTACTTATACTTTAGCAAATGGAACAAACGGAGGTTTAGCAACAAATTATAGTTTGGCTAACGGTTCAGCTACAGGTGCAATAACAGCTAAAGTATTAACCATTGGAACCCCTACCATAGCTTCTAAAGTTTATGACGCAACAACAACCGCAGGAGCAGTTACTTTGGGTACACTTTCAGGTTTTATAGGAACACAAACCGTTACGGCTACGGCGACTTCAGCTAATTATAGTAGCGCCAACGTAGGCTCTTATCCAGGAACAGTTATTACTTATACTTTAGCAAATGGAACAAATGGAGGTTTAGCAACAAATTATAGTTTGGCTAATGGTTCAGCTACGGGTGTAATAACAGCTAAGGCCTTAACTATTGGAGTACCAACTATTGCCTCTAAAGCTTATGATGGGACAACAACTGCAGGAGCAGTTACCGAGGGTGTGCTTTCGGGTTTTATAGGAACACAAACAGTAATAGCTACTGGTATAGCAGCTAACTATAATAGTACCAACGTAGGTTCTTATTCAGGAGTTGTAGTAACTTATACATTAGCAAATGGATTAAACGGTGGTTTAGCAACAAATTATAGTTTGGCCAACGGAAGCGCAACAGGAGTAATAACTGCTGGTTCATTTGTAAAAATGCAATTATTATTGCCAGGCGAAACTGCCGCACCTGGAACACCAAACGGAAAAATAGGAACACCTATCGCTCAAAATACAGCAACGCCGTTTACAGTTACTGTAAATGCAGTAGATGCTTTTTGGAATGTGGTATCTTCGGCTCCAGGAAATACTATAGCTATTTCCACTACAGATGGAACCGCTATTTTGCCTTCAAATGCCAATTTAGCTTCTGGAACGCAAAGTTTTAGTATTACCTTAAGAACTCCGGGTTCTTATACCATTACGGCGACTAATAGTTCTGACGGAACCAAGACTGCTAATACTAGCTCTTCAGTAATTGTTACAGCGGGTACTAAGACTTCAATTGCAGATGGTCCTTGGAGTACTTCTAGTACATGGTCTCCAGCTGGTAAGCCTTATCTATTTGATTTAGTAAGAATTAACACCAATCACGATATAACTGTTACTGCAAATGATACTTGTGCTTCAATTAATTTTATAGGAACAGGTTCTACATTATCAGTAAATACTGGAGTAACATTAACCGTTACTGGTGCGGTTACTTTAGATAGTTATAATGACAATAGATTTACAGACGCAATTATTGGAGGTGCAGGGACCTTAAATGCTGGTTCTTTAAATATGGGACTCGCTTCTGTACTTAATTCGACTGCTAATTCTGAGAATACGCTTGTATTAAACATTCCTGCAATGAATGTTGCAGGAGATTTTACAATTTACAATAACGATGAAGGTGGAGGGGATGCTAATGAGCCACGCTTTTTTATAAATCCTCCTTGCGTTTTATCAGTGAATAAAATAGCAATGATTCAAACAGGAAACGGTGGCGGAGGAAGTAGAATTATTACTTTTGATATAGACAATGGAGGAACTTTAAATTTAGCTGGTGGAGTAAATCCTATAACTATTAGTAGCGAAATTGGATTAGATTTTGATCATGTAAATTTTGCTCTTGGTAGCACATCAACAATAAATTATAATGGAACTGTTGCTCAAAACATACTAACAAGTATTTCTAATAGTAGAGTTGGAGGAACAACAAACAGTAACATACCAGTAAATTATGGTAATTTAACCATTTCTAATACTACGGGTACGACAACTACTGTTGCTACTGGTAGAACCATTAATGTTGCTGGAAATTGGACAAACAATGGTGTATTTAACGCAACAAGTTCAACAGTTAATTTTAATGGTACAGGAGCACAAGCCATTGCAGGAAATACTGTAACAACTTTCGATGATGTAACTATAGGAAAAACAGGAGGTACATTATCTGTGAATACAAATGCAACTGTTGGGGATGATTTGACTTTTACTACAACAGGTGGAACACTTTCTGTTTCTAGTCCTAGAGTATTAACTGTTACAGATGATTTATTTATAAATAGTAATGCAAACAATGCAGTAAATGTTTCTATAACAGGTACAGGAACTTTAAATGCTTCTGATACAGTTAATGTTGGAGTTGACCCTAATCCAAATCAAAATAGTACTGTTTTAACAACATTAAATTCATCCTTAGCCATTTTTAATATTGGTACTGACTTAAATATAAACAGTTATTATGGCAATGGTAGTAGAAGAAACAATGGCGTGTTTAACTTAGCTAGTGGAACTCTTACTATAAATGGAGAAATTGATACTAATAACGAAGATGGTGGTAATTTGTCGACATTCTCTATGATTACAGGTTCACAATCAGGACTTCTTAAATTAGCTGGAGGTGTTCCTTTTAATTTATCATCAACAGGAACAAATACTGTCAACTTAAATGGTACAAGTGCAGTTGTTGAATATTTGGGTTCAGTACCTCAAACAGCTTTGGGTACAACCTATAGAACTTTAAAAATCAATAACAGTAATACAGGAGTTACGTTAAGCGGCAATACAACCGCAACTACTTTAGATTTAACAGATGGTTTACTAACTACAGGGACGAATACTATGACAGTTGCTTCCGGAGGAAGTATTATTAATGCTTCTGTAAGTAGTTATGTAAATGGTAAGCTAAATAGAACTTTCACGAATACAACTCCAGCCACTTTCCCAGTAGGAAAAGGTGGTGTTTATAGTCCAGTGGTGTTTAACTATGCTGCAGCTCCAGGAACTAGGACGGTAACCATTGAACAGTTTGAAACGGGTACCCCATTTACGAGTTCGGCAAGTTTGGCAACCTTTGGCAGTCGCTATTGGAATGTAACCCAGTCAGCAACAGGAGTAGGGTATAGAGTAGGCTTAAATGATAGTGGTAATACAGCACCTTCAGGTTCATCTGTAGTTATATTAAGACGAGACAATGTAACAATTACGGCCAATGATACAAATTATAGTGCGCCAAATTATACAAATGCAACTGCTTTTGCCGCTGCAACTCTTTCAAATGACGTTTCGTTAGGTGTAATCAATATTCCTTTATCAATTACAGGTATTACAGCTATTAATACTAAGATATACAATGGTAATGCTATTGCTACTGCTATAGGAACACCTACTTTAAGTGGTAGTATTTCTTCAGGTGATGTAGTAACTTTAAGCGGTACAGCTGTTTATACTTTTGATACTAAACATATAGGAACTGGTAAAGCAGTAACTGTTTCCGGTTTAACTTTGTCCGGAGCTAATGCATCAGGATATACTTTACCTACCAATCAAATACCAGGATTAATGGGAGATATTACGGTTAGACCTATTGTGGTTACTGCTAATACAAATACAAAAACATTTGATAATTTTGCAACTTCTGCAGCTCTACCTACTATTACATCTGGAGTTTTACAAGGAACCGATACATTTGGTTTTATTCAGACTTATGACAACAAGAATGCTGGAACAAACAAAACATTAACTCCTTCAGGAAATGTCAATGATGGTAATAGTGGAAATAACTATGCTGTTACTTTTGTTGAAAATAATACAGGAGTTATCAATGCAAAAACACTTACAATTGCTTCACCTACCACTATAAACAAAGTGTATGATGGAACAAATGTTGCTGCTACAACTTCTGGTAGCTGGGCTTTAACAGGAGTGATTTCGCCAAATGATGTTACTTTAAACAAATCGGCAGTTTTTGCTTCAAAAGATTTTGGTACTTGGGCTATAACTTCTACAAGTTCTATTTCTGGAGTAGATGCGGGTAATTATTTATTAATACAACCTACACTAAGTTCAAGAACAATTTCAAAAGCAGTTTTGACAATAACTGGTACAACAACAGAAGATAAGGACTACGATCGAACTAATACGGCAGTTTTATCTGATGGTATATTAAATGGAGTAATTTCAGGGGAAGATGTAACTTTATTATTGTCAGGTCGTTACGCTTCTGCAAATGCTGGAGGGCCTTATGTAATTACTTCTACGAGTACAATTGTAGGTGCAGATATTGCCAATTATACTTTAACTCAACCTACACTAACACCTAGAAGTATTAATAAGGTAACATTGACAGTGATTGGAGCTAATTCAGCAGATAAAGCATACAACGGTAACACAAATGCAATTGTTACAGGAGGTATTTTAGTAGGTGTTATTTCTGGTGATGGAGTGTCATTAACACAGTCAGGTATATTCCCTACTAAAGATGCTGGAGGCCCGTATTCTATTACACCAAACTTTAGTATTAGTGGTTCTCCTGCAGCTAATTATATCTTGACACAACCTGTTTTAGCCGATGCTAGTATTACTCCAAAATCACTGACTATATCAGGCATAAGCCAAAATAAAGTATATGATGGTACAAGTGAAGCTATATTACTTAGTGGAGGAAGTTTAGTTGGAGTAGTTGCAGGAGAAAGTGTAATGTTGGATTTAATTGTAAACTTTTACTCTTCACCAGGAGTTACAGTTAAAGATGCGGGAGGTCCATATTTAGTAACTTCTACAAGTACAATAGCTTCAGGAAATATAGCAACTGATTTAGCAAATTATACTTTGATTCAACCAACATTAACTTCAAGAAGCATTACCAAATTACCTTTAACAATTACTGGAACAACAACAGTAGATAAAGAATATGATAGAACAAATGCAGCACTCTTAACTGATGGAGTATTGAATGGCGTACTTTTAGGAGAAGATGTGTCTTTAGTATTAAGTGGTCGTTATGCAAGTGCCAATGCCGGAGGACCATATATAATGACTTCTACAAGTACATTAATTGGTTCAGATATTGCGAACTATACTTTAGTGCAACCTTCTACATTAACTCCAAGAAGTATTTCTAAAGTAACACTTACTATTGATGGTGCAACTACAATTGACAAGGATTATAACGGCAATACAAATGCTGTGGTAATTGGAGGTAGTTTAGTAGGAATTGTTCCTGGGGATTTAATATCATTGACTCAAGCGGGTTTTTATCCAACAAAAAATGTTGGAGGTCCTTATGCTATAACACCTAATTTTAGTATTGGTGGTGCAGCAGCTATTAATTATAACTTGATACAGTCTCCTTTGGCTGATGCAAGTATAAATCCTAAAACACTCACTATCATTGGAACAACACAAAATAAAATGTATGATGGGACAGACACAGCAACTTTAATTGGGGAAGGTTTATCTGGTCTTGTTTCTGGAGAAGATGTAGTATTAAACTTTGTAGCCAATTATAGTTCTAAAGATGCTGGAGGTCCTTATACGATTACTTCTAATAGTTCTATATCAGGATCAGACATTGGAAATTATACATTTATACAGCCTTCAGTACTTACTCCTGCAAGAAGTATCACTAGAATCCCATTAACAGTTACTGGTGTTACAGCAAGTAATAGAGTTTACGATGGAAATAGAATTGCAACAATAAATACAGCTGCAGCAGTTCTAAATGGGACAATTTTACTTGGAGAAACAGTTACATTAAATACTACTGGTGCTACAGCAATTTTTGATACTAGAGATGTTGGTGTAGGAAAAACGGTAACATGTGCAAACTTTAATTTAGACGGAATAGACGCTAATAACTATACAGTAATTCAACCTACAATGACAGCAGAAATTACGGCAAGAACCTTGACTATAACTGCAAATAATATTTCTAAATGCGCAGAATCTACTTATAATTTTACTGGTACTGAGTTCACAAGAGATTATATTGTTCCAGGAGATGTTACTAGTGTTACTTTAACTAGTGTTGGTTCTGATACGTCAGCAATTGTAGGTAATTATCCAATTGTTGCTTCTAATGCAATAGGTAACGGTATTGATAATTATGATATTCTTTATATACCTGGCAATTTGGTTGTAAACACATTGCCAACTGCAACAATGTTTGTTCCAGACTCAAGTTGTTTAAACGAACAAACTAGAGTAACTTTTACCGGATTTAATGGAACTGGCATTCAACAATATAAATTCTATTATACAATAGATGGTGTTCAGCAAACAATAACCTCGCTACCAGGTAATAGTATTGCAACTATTAATGTACCAACTAATTCTGTTAGAACAGTGGTATATGCATTAACTAAAGTTGAAGATTTAAATACTGGATGTTCAACAGATATAACATTGCCTGTTTTAACTGTTATAATTGGACAATGTACTACAATAAGAGATAATTTTTGTGGAAAAACGTTTCGTTTTCTAAATGAAATTGTTCAATGTAACCCTGTTTCTGGAGCTACGCAATATCGTTTCGAGGTAACAGATGAGACAAATGTTAGAGTTGTTACTAGTGGTAATCATACTTTTAATCCAGCAGCTTTTACTTTTGATCATCCTACCAACCGTGGATTCAATTGGGCTAAAGACTACAGTTTCCGAGTAGCCCTTTTCATAGGTGGTAATTGGTTAGCTTACGGACCTAGCTGTACAGCACGTACACCAAACGAACCAGCAGCATTGCCCACTAAGCTAAGATCACCTTGGTTTTGTAACCAAACAGTAGGAAGTATGAACACTTTTATTCAGTGCGACCCTGTTCATTTGGCTACAAATTATGAGTTTAGACTTACAGGTCCAGGAGGGTATAATCAAGCAAGGACTTC
>NZ_JBHTIZ010000043.1:0-22128 GCF_042677265.1 Flavobacterium myungsuense
AGTATATCAATAAATTTATATTTGACAGACCTATAAACAATATTAAAAATCAAATAATTTAATTACACCCAACGGGTTAGTATAAATTAGCAGAATTCCAAAATCCTTCATTTTGGTATTGGAAAAATTGGTAAAAAAATGAATTCAAAATTATATCCTTTACAGTTTAATCCTATTCTAAAAGAAAGAATATGGGGCGGAACAAAATTGAAAACAGTACTAAATAAACCAATAACTTCTGATATAACAGGTGAAAGTTGGGAGTTATCCACTGTTGAAGGCGATATAAGTGTGATTGCAAACGGTTATTTATCAGGTAAATCATTAACAGAAATTATAAATGACTTTCCTAATGAACTTCTCGGAACAGAAGTTTACAGTCGTTTCGGCAAACAATTTCCTTTGCTTTTTAAGTTTTTAGATGCTAGAGAAGATTTGTCTATTCAGGTACATCCTAATGATGAGTTGGCAAAAAAGCGGCATCATTCTTTTGGTAAAACCGAAATGTGGTACATCATGCAAGCTGATGAAAATTCTAGAATTATTGTTGGTTTTAAAGAAAAATCGAATGCTGATGAGTATGTGAAAAATTTAGAAAACAAGGCTGTTTTATCAATTCTAAATGATGTAAAGGTAAAAGCTGGAGATGTTTTCTTTCTAGAAACAGGAACTGTTCACGCCATAGGAGCAGGATTAGTGGTGGCCGAAATTCAGCAAACATCTGATATTACCTATCGTATTTATGATTTTGACAGAGTAGATACTCAAGGAAATACCAGAGAATTGCATGTCGATTTAGCTTTGGAAGCTATCAATTATAATACAACAGAAACTAAAAAAGAATATACTACAATTGAGAATATATCTAATGAAATAGTGAATTGCAACTATTTTACAACCAATTTTATTCCTCTTAACGGAGTTATTCCTGTAAATAAAAACGGAAAATCCTTTACGGTATATATGTGTGTAGATGGAAATTTTGAAATTGAAGCCAACGAAACTTCTTATCACTATAAAAAAGGCGATACCGTATTAATTCCAGCTGCTGTAAACCAATTTAAATTAGTGGGAAAAGGGTCTGTTTTAGAAATTTACATTTCGTAGTAGGTTATAGAAAGATTATATGTATTTTTGCACCCGAATTAAGAAATTTAAAAATTAAGAATACCATGGCAAACGTTAAAAATTTAAAAAAAGACATTAACTACGTTTTAGGAGATATTATAGAAGCGGTTTACTTATTTGAAATGTCAACGACAGGAAAACCAACTGAAGCAACTAATGCTTTGATTGATGAAGCTATAGCTACTTTTGACACTTTAATTACTAAAGTAAACGCTAAGAAAGTAGAAAATAAAAAAGCACATTTCAAACAAATAAATGCAGAATTAGAACAAGCTGCAAATCAATTGGTTGCTAAAATCAACGAATTACAGTAAAAAAGTCAATAAAAAAAGTGTAATTTTATTTTGCAAATATAAAATACACTTCTATATTTGCAACCGTAATAACGCCAGCGTAGCTCAGTTGGCTAGAGCAGCTGATTTGTAATCAGCAGGTCGTGGGTTCGAGTCCCTCCGCCGGCTCATAGAAAACCGTAAGTTTATCACTTACGGTTTTCGTGTTTTTAAAATATATGGGGCGAGAAGTTTATCCCGAGCGAAGCAATTCGGGAAGTCCCTCCGCCGGCTCAAGAGACCGTTCCAGTTTTGGGACGGTCTTTTTGTTTATACCTGTTTGAAGTTTTTTCAATTTTCCTATGATTATTTCAAAAGTTGTTGAGTGATTTTACTCTTGTTTCTTTCTCTCTTTATAAAATTGAATTAATTTTTTTCCGTAAAGTGATTGCGCAATTTTTGGAGTCATCGATTTTTGTATCGTATCTAAATATTTTAAATTGATATCTGAAATCTCGGTCAACGCTACATAAGGAGCAACTTCAAAGTCTTTATTGTTGAGTGCAAAATTGGTGGTAAATAAATACCTTCTTTTTAAGTTTTGATTTTGTTTCGCTTCTATACTGTCAACCATTCTAAAGTTCTTGTTTTTATAAGCATTGAATTTTAGTTCTGTTAAAGATAAATTTTCATCATTGAAACGAGAAGTGATTTTTTTAAATTCGTCGTATTTATCCTGATTTTTAGAACCTGTTATTTTAGTATCAGAGTTAAAATAGTCTAAACTCGTCTGAATATCTATAGTACCTGCTTCGGCAAAGAATGACAAATTATTATCTAACGAATTGGTAACACCTCTATCCAAAAATAGATAATACATTTCAGGAGATTTGATAAATAAATCACTTGTAAAATGTGAATTTCCATTGATTTCAATAGTATCAATGGCTACAAGTGATGTGTCGACTATTTTTTGGATATAAAGTGTGCCTTTTTTTAATCCTTTTACGTTTCCTGTGATTTGCAAATTGCTTTTCGATTCGGTTTTGTTGCATGAGGAAATTATTAATAAAAAGAGTAAAATAATGATAGAATATTTCATGTTTATATTTTATTGGAATTTTACAAATAAATAAAAAAATCCCCAAAGTCTTCATAGAAATTGGGGATAATAAAAGTATTTTAATGTTATCCTTTCAGCCAAGCTTCTTTCAGTTTAGTTTTACTAGCATCGGTTGCTTCATAGCCCTCCTTATTTTCAAAAGTAAGTTTGGTTTTTCCTTTTACGATTTGTTCTTTACCATCACGTTTTATTTTCACTGTAATTGAAGCGTCATTTTCCCAAGATTCACTGATAATTAACATGTCATAAATATTTTCTAAATTGTAATTAATGTCATTCACAGCTAGAATAATATCTCCGCCTTTTAAACCTAATTCGTTAAAAAAATCGTTTAATTCAAAATTTGGAACAATACTAATTTCTTTTGTTTCTTGATTTACAGTAATATATGGTGTTTTATCTTTTATAAATACATTTCCCGGCACTTTTACATTTATTTTAGTAACACCAACTTTGGCAAAAAAAGTTTCATACGGAATTGGAGTTTCGCCAACAACGTAAGTTGTAAAAAATTCACCAACTTCTGGATACGTAAATTCAGTAATTTTTGCAAAAAGTTCATTGTCGTTAAATGGTTTATTAGCACCATATTCATTAGATAACTTTTGCATCAAATCTAAAATTCCTCTTTGACCATTGCTTTTTTCTCTAATAATAATGTCTAAGCACATTCCTATCAAAGCGCCTTTTTCGTATACATTTAAGTATTGGTCCTTATAAGGCTGGTTTAGTACGTTTGCACTCATTTTAGTAAAAGACATGGTATCGTTCAATTCTTTTGCATTGGCAATTTTTCCTGACATTCTATCGTAAAACTCTTCTTCAGTAATTAAACCTTGATTGATTTGAAATAAATTGGCAAAATATTCGGTAACTCCTTCATACATCCATAAGTGTTCAGACATTTTGGGCGAATTATAATCAAAGTATTGAATCTCTTTGGAGTGAATAGTTAAAGGAGTAACAATATGAAAAAATTCATGTGATACTACATCTTTTAATTGTTCAGATAACTCTTCTTGAGGCATTGCTTCAGGCATAACTACAGTTGTTGCAGTAGGGTGTTCTAAAGCTCCAAAACCTTTAGCATCATTTCCTTTTTCAACATCCGATAAATAAATAAGAACACTGTATTTTTTTGTAGCATTAAATGTGCCTAGAAAATTTTTTTGTGCTGTCATCATTTTTTTCATTTCTGGAGTTAAACTCTCGGCAGTATGAATTCCGTTTGGCGAATAAACTGCAATTAGAATATCCATTCCGTTGATGTTAAAAGTCGTATAATCCGGTTTTGAATACATGATCGGATTTTCAACTAATTCGGCATATCGACTTGTTGTAAAAACATCTGTGGTATCACTCGAATCCAAATCGTTCATAGAGGTAGCTCCCCATAATGTTGCAGGATGAATGATTGTTACTTTGTAATCAATTTCATCAGACACATCTGAAAAATAGCCAATAAAACAATGCGTATTTAGCACAATGTTTTTACCGATTTCTATATTTGATCCGGCTGGAGAAAAGATGTCGGTTTTACCAAAACCATCTCCAGTTTCTGTATCAAAAGTATCATTTACTTTATAGGTAATTTTAACAACCTTTTTAGCATTTCTTATTTGCCAAGTATTATCGTCAATTTTTGCAACCGAAACAGCTTCTCCATTTTTAGTATAGGCTTTTAAGTTATCAATATATTTGCCATAATTATCCTCACTATAGGTTCCGGGAACAGTTTTTGGAAGACGGTATAGTACTTCTTCGGTCTTGAATTTTGGAGGAGTAATAGTAACACTAACTTTGTCGTCTTTTATACTATTTATATCTATGGTAGTTTCAATTTGCTCTATAAATTTGTTTTGAGAATTTGCATTAAAACTAAAAAACGCAATTGTAAATAGGATAGAGAGCAGTGTGTTTTTTATAAACATTTTATTTTATTTTTCTGAATAAGGCATCAAAAGTATAAAATTGTTACACACTTCTATTTGTTTTAAAAAATTTAACAATAAAAATTATAAATGATTGTATTTTATTTCTAGAAAGCAGTTAGGATAGATAATAATTTTTAAAAAAAAACTCTTGCAGTAAAAGCAAGAGTTGAAATTTAATCAAATTTATTTTTTATATAATATTTGCCGTCTAAATCGTCATCAAAATCATCGATTTTAATTTGTTTTGGTTTAGGCTTAGCAGCGTTTGCTTTTTTCTTCCAAATTTCAAATTTATCAGCAGTTAATTTTTTCTTCATGATTTCAAGAACATCCTTTTCGTCGATACCTAACTCTTTTTTGATGATTTCGTATGGATTTCTTTCTTCTAAAGCTAATGTAATTAGTCTTTCAGATTGTTCCCAATTTAATTCTATGCGCTTACTTTTCTTCATTACTTGAAAATTAATTCAGGTTTGGTTACTGTTTTTTTTCTAATTCAATATTAGTAAAAATAATAATTACTTTTTAAAGATGTATAAAATTTTATTGATTTTTTATTTCTAATGTTTATTTTTTTCTTTTGAATGAATTTTTCATTAATTTATTTACCAAATAGTTTAAAATATAATTATTTTGTTTAGTCATGATATACTTTAAACGTATTAAATAATTTCACGAAATGTCAAATTTATTCTACAACCAACTGGTTTTGCTGTTTTAGGAATTTGATGTTTCCAAAAGTGTTGCGTGGTTCCTTTCATTAGCAACAAACTACCATGCTCAAGTATAATACTTTTTTTAAGGCTTTTATCTGTATTGTGTTTTAATTGAAAAGCGCGTTCGGCTCCAAAGCTAACCGATGCAATGACTGGATTTTCCCCAAGTTCCTTTTCATCATCGGCATGCCAGCCATTACTGTCAATTCCATTTCGATACTGATTGATTAGTACGGTGGTAAAATTTACGTTTGCTGCTTCTTCAACATACAACTTTATTTTTTGTAATAAAATGGTCCAGTTATGAGGTTGCATTTTTATGTTTGAATAGGAATACGGTTTTCCTTCGTTGCCATACAAGGCCGTTAAGCGAGGTTGTAAATGTGTTTTTCCGTAAACAGTTATCTTGTCTTGTTGCCAAAATGTGGTTTCTATTAATTCTTTAAAAATAGAATCTGCTTCTATTGTATCAAAGAAATTTGGAAAATAGATGATTTCCGAATCAGGTAATTTAAGGTTTATAGGCTCTGATTTAAAAAGTGAGTTCATTGTACAAAATTAAATTAATTTTTAAATCTTAAGAAAACGTTTTCGTTAGTTTATACTTTTATTAACTAAATTTTTTTTCCATAATTTTAATTTTAAGTTACTTTTGATGCCAATGAAAATAGCAAAATTAATTTTATTTTTTATTTTAATAGGAGGTATTATCCCATCCTACGGGTTTTCTTTTGATAACTCAGGCTGTTCTCAACAAAAAGAAATTTCAACTTGTTTTCAAAAAAAATTAAATGAAACTAATAATTTTAAGTTATTAGATTATGCCTTTTTAGACATTGAAGAGGAATTATCTTCAGATGAAGACTATCATGATTCACAAAAAAATAATAGTTTAGTTGCAAGAAAACCTATAATACTACATTTTTTTTCGAGTAAATTACTTCATTATACAACTAACCATGAGGATAAACTTTCTATAGTTCAATATATCCTTAATGGAAATTTACCCCCTATTTATATTACTCTAAGAGTATTAAGAATTTGATCTAAAATCTATCAGTAATGATACAAACTAGTATCGATTTACATTAAAACTATTTTGTTTTATTGCTTAGATTGATGTTTATTTCTTCATAATTATTACTGATTTTTTAATTATCTCCAAAGGAAATTTTACTTCCTATTTATTTAATCGTTTAAATTTCATTTTGACATGAACAGAAAAACTGTTTTTATGGGTCTAATGTCCTTGTTGTGTTTAATAAGTTGCACAACTAAAAAAGAAGAGAAAGAGGAATCAGTTAAATTTACTGTTACCAATGCTGCAATTATTGATACTTCATTTGTAAAAGAGTATGTTTCACAAATACGATCTCTTAGAGATATTGAAATAAGAGCTCAAGAAAAAGGATTTTTACAAAATATTTATGTTGATGAAGGACAATATGTTAAACAAGGGCAATTGTTATTTAAAATAATGCCTAAAATTTATGAAGCCGAATTGCAAAAAGCCCAGGCAGAAGCAAGTGCTGCAGAAATAGAGTTTTTAAATGCAAAAGCACTTGTTGAAAAAAATGTTATTTCTAAAAGTGAGCAAGCCATGGCTAAAGCCAAATTAGATCAAGCAAGAGCAGAAGTTACTTTAGCAAAAATACATCTATCATTCACGGACATTAGAGCACCTTTCGCTGGTACTATAGATAGAATTCCGAAAAAATTAGGAAGTCTTATAGATGAAGGGGAATTGCTAACCACACTTTCAGATAATGTGAAAATGTTTGCTTATTTTAATGTTTCTGAACCAGAATATCTAGAGTATCAATCGAATGTAAGCGGGCGTGCAAGTACTAGTGTAAGTTTACTTTTGGCAAACAATGCGTTATTAAAGTATAAAGGAAAAGTAGAAGTAATTGAAAGTGAATTTGACAGCGAAACGGGTAATGTTGCCTTTAGAGCAAGCTTTCCAAATCCTGATAAATTATTAAAAAATGGTGAGACTGGAAAAGTAGTAATGAATGTTCCAATAAAAAAAGCACTAATAATACCTCAAAAAGCCACTTACGAAATTCAAGATAAAAAGTATGTCTTTGTAGTTGATAAAAATAACACAATTAAATCGAAAGAGATCTATGTTAAAGGCGAATTGCCTGATTTATATATTATTAATTCGGGAATAACTGTTAATGATAAAATAATTTTAGATGGAATACAGAAAGCAAATGAGGGGGATAAAATAAAATATGATTATATAAAACCAATTCAAGTGCTGTCTAATTTGAAATTAAAAGCAGAATAGCAATTTAAACTCATAAAAAATACAAAATGTTTGAAAAATTTATTCAAAGACCAGTACTTTCGATAGTAATATCACTAGTAATCGTCTTTTTAGGATTATTAGCAATAACTGGATTACCAGTTACCCAATTTCCTTCTATTTCTCCACCTAAAGTAAATATTACCGCTGCTTATCCTGGAGCAAATGGAGAATTAATGGTTAAGGCAGTAGTAATTCCGTTAGAACGATCATTAAATGGTGTTCCTGGAATGAAATACATCACTTCTGACGCTGGAAATGATGGAGAAGCTTCTATTCAGGTAGTTTTTAACTTAGGAACCGACCCAAATCAAGCTGCAATTAATGTGCAAAATCGAGTAGCATCAGTAATTAACAAACTGCCCCCTTTAGTGGTTAGAGAAGGACTAAAAATTACTCGTGAGGAGCCAAACATGCTTTTATATGTTAATTTGTTTTCTAAAGATCCTAATACCAGTCAAAAATTTCTTTTTAATTACGCCGATATCAATATGCTTTCCGATATAAAGCGTGTTAATGGTGTGGGAGTAGCGGATATCTTAGGAAACCGTGAATATGCAATGAGAATTTGGTTAAAACCAGATAGAATGTTGGCATATAAAATTTCGGCTGACGAAATCATGGAGTCATTAAGCAATCAAAGTTTAGAGGCTTCTCCAGGTAAAACAGGGGAGAGCTCTGGAAAAAGATCCCAAGCTTTTGAATATGTATTAAAATATAAAGGCAGGTATACCAATAAAGAAGGTTATGAAAACATTGTAGTGAGATCTAATGCCAACGGAGAGTTGCTTCGATTAAAAGATGTTGCAAATGTCGAGTTTGGAAGTGCAATGTATGATATTTATTCTAGTATAGACGGAAAACCATCAGCGGCTATTACAATAAAACAATCGTATGGAAGCAATGCAAGTCAAGTTATAAAAGATGTTAAAGTAAAACTTGAAGAATTAAAAAAATCATTTCCAAACGGAATGGATTATGAAATTAGTTATGATGTGTCTAAATTTTTAGACGCTTCTATAGACAAAGTATTTCATACTTTACTAGAAGCTTTTATTCTTGTAGGCTTAGTTGTGTTTTTATTTCTAGGAGATTGGCGTTCTACTTTAATTCCAGCAATTGCAGTACCAGTTTCACTCATTGGGACATTTGCCTTCATGCAAATGTTTGGAATTAACATTAACCTCATAACCTTATTTGCTTTAGTACTTTCCATTGGAGTTGTTGTAGATGATGCCATAGTTGTAATTGAAGCGGTTCATTTTAAAATGGAGGAAGAAAATCTTTCAGCAAGAAAAGCTTCAAAAAAAGCAATGAATGAAATTGGAGGTGCAATTATTGCTATTACTTTCTTAATGGCAGCAGTTTTTATACCTGTAGCATTTATGTCAGGTCCAGTTGGGATATTTTACCGACAGTTTTCTATAACTATGGCTACTGCAATTATTTTATCAGGTATAGTGGCATTAACACTTACTCCTGCGTTATGTGCATTGCTTTTAAAAAATGTTCACGGAAAAGAACGACCAAAAAGTGTAATAAATAAATTGTTAGATGGTTTTAATAATAAATTTAACATACTTTCTGATAAATATCAAAAAATCCTAGCTTTATTCATAAATAGAAGATCCGTTTCAATAGGGATTTTATTGTTTTTTTGTGCTGGTATTTATTTTATAAATAATAGTCTTCCTACAGGATTTATTCCAACTGAAGATCAAGGAATGTTTTATGCAATTATTCAAACACCGCCAGGCTCATCTCTAGAACGTACCAACCAAATAGCAGAAAAACTTCAAAAAGTGGCTGAAAATATAGAAGGAGTAAAATCAGTTTCTGCATTGGCAGGATATGAAATTTTAACTGAAGGAACTGGTGCAAATACCGGTACATGCTTGATTAACTTGAAAGATTGGAAAGAGCGTCATCATAATGTTGAAGAAATCATAAAAGAGTTAGAAGAAGAAACAAAAAATATTTCAGGAGCTACTATCGAATATTTTCAACCTCCAGCAGTTCCTGGTTATGGCGCGGCAGGTGGTTTCGAATTGAGATTACTTGACAAAGAAGGTTCAGGCGATTATAAAAAAATGGAAACCGTGAGTAAGGAATTTGTTGCAGCATTAAAAAAGCGACCAGAATTAACCTCTGTATTTACCTTTTACAGTGCTAGTTTTCCTCAATATATGCTTGATGTCGATAACGATTTGGCTCAACAAAAAGGAGTGTCTATCGAGAATGCCATGAACACATTATCGACCCTTGTAGGTAGTAATTATGAAACTAATTTTATAAAATACGATCGTCAATATAAAGTAATTGTTCAAGCCTCTCCTGAATACAGAGCACTTCCTGAGGACATATTAAAGCTGTATGTAAAAAATAATCGAGATGAAATGGTTCCGTTTTCTGCATTTATGAAAATGAAAAAAGTATACGGTTTATCTGAAATCACTAGACATAATATGTATAACGCTGCAGAGATTAGCGGCGCACCTTCAATAGGATACAGTAGCGGAACTGCGATAGAAGTAGTAAATGAAGTTGCAGAAAAAACACTTCCAAGAGGTTTTGGAATAGCATGGGCAGGAATTTCTGCTGATGAAGTTGCCAGGGGTAATGAAGCTATCTATATATTTTTAATTTGTCTTGGCTTTGTATACTTGGTACTTGCCGCTCAGTATGAGAGTTTTATTTTGCCACTTGTAGTAATTTTATCATTACCCGCAGGTATTTTTGGTGCCTTTTTGTTTTTAAAATTATTCGGGCTTGCAAACAATATTTATGCACAAGTTTCTTTTGTAATGCTCATTGGATTATTAGGAAAAAATGCAGTTTTAATTGTAGAATATGCTGCTCAAAAACACAGTCAGGGTTTTACAGTTTTAGAAGCCGCTCTTGAAGGGTCAAAAGTGCGTTTTAGACCTATTTTGATGACATCCTTTGCTTTTATTGCTGGTTTGATACCTCTAGCTATAGCTTCTGACCCAGGCAAAATAGGCAATAGAACTTTAGGCACTGCAGCCGCAGGAGGAATGCTTATTGGTACTGTTTGTGGAGTATTAATAATTCCAGGTTTGTACTATATATTCGCAAAAATTTCTGAAAAATATAAGTTTGCCAAACGTGAAGACGAAAATCCATTTACCGAATACTTAAATGACAATGAATAAGAATATGATATTTAAATACAGCATTGCAATTTCTATAAGTATTGCAATAGTTAGCTGCGCTCCTGCTTTAGCGCCTGTAAAAGAGGTTGCTAAAGTACCTGACTCCTATAATTCTAGTCTAGACACTACAAATATTTCAGCTATTAAATGGAAAACCTTTTTTAAGGATAAGAATTTAATCAATCTAATTGATATTGCTTTATCGAAAAATCAAGAATTACAAATCACTTTACAAGAAATTGAAATCGCCAAAAACGATATTCGAGTACGAAAAGGAACTTTGTTGCCATCAGTTGGATTAAGTGCAGGAAGCGGAATTGAAAAAGTTGGAAGATATACCAGTCAAGGTGCTGGAGATGCAACTACTGAAATAAAACCAGGAAGAGAATTTCCAGATCCATTAGGCGATTTTAGAGTTGCAGCAGTCGCAAATTGGGAAATAGATATTTGGAAAAAATTGCGGAATTCAAAAAAGGCGGCGGTAAGTCGCTATCTGTCATCTATTGAAGGGAAAAATTTTGTAATAACAAATCTCATTGGCGAAGTTGCTAATTCTTATTACGAATTATTAGCATTAGATAACCAATTAGAAATAGTAAAACAAAATGTCGAATTACAATCAAATGCTTTAGAAATTGTAAAATTTCAAAAAGATGCTGCTAAAGCAACAGAGCTTGGAGTACAGCGATTTCAGGCAGAAGTATATGATTCTAAAAGCAGGGAATTCGAAATTTTGCAAGCCATTAAGGAAACTGAAAACAGAATTAATTTTCTACTGGGTCGATTTCCTCAAGAAATTATTCGTGAAAAATCTAATTTTTTAAGTGCTGTACCAAATATTATTTCAGCAGGAATTCCGTCACAATTATTAGCAAATCGTCCAGATATTAAACAAGCTGAATTAGAACTTGTTGCAGCAAAACTTGATGTAAAAGTGGCGCGTGCCGAATTTTATCCCTCATTAGATATAGCTGCTTCAATAGGAGTTAACGCTTTTAAATCATCATACTTAACAACGTTTCCCGAGTCGCTATTATACAATTTAGTTGGAGATATCGCAGCTCCATTGATTAATAGAAATGCTATAAAAGCGGAATTTTTAAGTGCAAATGCAAGACAAATTCAAGCCTTATATAATTATGAGCGAACCATTCTTAATGCGTATTTAGAAGTGTCCAACCAAGTAGCTAATGTTAGTAATTTGGACAAAAAATATAATTTAAAATTTCTAAGAGTAAATGCTTTAACAAAGTCAATAGATGTTTCTAATGATTTATTCAAGTCTGCACGAGTTGATTATTTCGAAGTATTAATGACCCAAAGAGATGTTTTAGAATCAAAATTAGAATTGGTCGAAACCAAAAAAGACCAACTCAATGCTACAGTTGCTATTTATAGAAGTTTAGGTGGTGGTTGGAAATAAATTAAATAAACAATTTTATAAAAGAGCTGGCAAAATAAACCAGCTCTTTTTTTATAAATATAATTTTAATAATTACATTTCTGAGTGATCTTGCAATTGGTTTTTATATACTTAACCCGCTACAAATGCTCCTAAAAGTGGTGCTAACTAAAAAAGCCTTACATGTGATAATACTTCGCCTTGAACAAAATATATTGCGACAATAATCTAACCAAATTCACAGGAGAATTTGCGAAAAATCATGTAAGTAGTTTGCTAATAATACGAATTTATAATAAAAATCAATTCTTATCGTCTTCAACTAATCCACTTAAATGCAATCGGAGGGCATTTGCTGAAATGCTTATTTCCCAAAAAGAAACACCTAAAGAAACGAGTAAACTAAATAAACTTAATCCAAAAAAATAAATTCCGAATACTTGTTGGTCTATAAAAAGCATTAACATAGCGAAAACCGATAAAAACAAACTCAAAACTCCAAACATTTGCATATATCTAATAAGAGAAATTCTTAAATTTAGATTTTTTATTTCTAGTAAAATTTTAGAACTTTCTTTTTCTTCATAATTCTTTTTTAATCCACGAACAATTGTTGCAATGGTTAAAAAACGATTGGTATAAGCCAATAAAATTAAGGAAGTCGCAGAGAAAAGTAGTGCTGGGGTTTCAATATTTAAGGTCATAAGTTGTAGTTGAAATTAATTTAAGTTTAAAATTACTCTATTTTTAACATTTTACGCTAGGGTTGTTGTAAAATTTGGCTAATTTTGTTTCAATTTCAAATAATAAATTAAATAACATTTAAATAATAGGTGTAATTCTTATAAAAATTAAAAATAATAATACATTGCATCTCTAAAATCTTCAAAATTAATGAAATTAAAAATCAAACTAAGCCTCGCATTTTTTATTGTTTTAAATATTTTTAGTGCTCAAAAATCCTTTTCTCAATGCTTTCAAATTGAAAGTATTTTGGTGGATGCTTGTGGTCCAGAAGAAGGATACAATGAAATGGTTCGTTTTAAAGTGGGAAATTCTCCTTTGAATGTTAGTAATTTAGATGTCAATTGGCCTACTAATGCGCTTACTTGGCAAGGAGTTGCTCCAAATTCATTAACAACTGCTAAATTGGCAACTTTAAATGCTGGTATTTTAGCAGCAGGAGGATGTGGAAAATTATTGCAACCAACTGGTGGCGTGCTCCCAGCTAATTCTATAGTAGTTTTAGTTACTAGCTATAAATTGGATATTACTTTTAATTTTTTTGGTGCTATAAGTGAAGACATATATATTATTTTTCAAGATAATGATACTACTTCAGGCGGACATTTTGGGAATTATGGCACAGGAGGAGCAACAGACTTGAGATTTCTTGATATGTCTTTTGGAAGTTGCAGTGATTCAGTTGAATATAATCGCACATTATTGATTGATAAAGATGGGAATAAGAAAGCAGGTGATGGTGCTTCTGTAAATTATACGCCTTTAGGTGTAGCAACTTATGTAAATATTGGTTGTAATGCTCCAGTAGAAGTTTTTGAGGTTAATGCTGGAAATTCTCCAATATCAGCTTGTCAAGGGGCCACAATTACTTTGTTAGGAACGGCACAAGGTCAACAATCTGTGGCTTGGTCTGATGGCTCGAAAGGAGGAATTTTTTCCGCTCAAAATTCATTGAACACAACATACACTATTAGCCCTACAACTACTGGAACTATTACATTAACATTAACCGCCACAAATGCGTGTAATTCGACAAAAACAAGTACAATAACATTAAATGTTAATTCAATAGTTACGCCTACATTTAATCCGATATCTACAGTTTGTTTAAATTCAACGGCTCCAATATTACCATCTTCATCTACCAATGTCCCACCGGTAATTGGAATTTGGGACGCAACAATTAATACAGGTGCTTTAGGAACAACCAATTATACTTTTACGCCAAATGCAGGTCAATGTGCATCGACTGCAACACTTCCTGTTACAGTAGATAATTGTGGTTTTGGGACTTTTGCTTCAGCAGCCTGGTTATCCAATTGCAATGTTCCAAACGGTCAATTTTATAATATCACTGGTTCTGGAGCTGATTTAATTAATCCAGGTTCTCCGGCAGGTTCGTTTATTACTAATTTGGGTACATTTATTCAAAATTCAGGCTCATTGACTTTTGGAGGTGGCGAAATCAAAACGTTTAAAAGTACTATTGGAAATGTTTGTGGCGCAACAATGTTTTATAACATTCATCCGCAAGGAATTGCAGCCGGAACATTTGCTCCATTACTTCTTGATTTTTTTAGCAATTGTAATTCGGGTTCTTTTACTGGAGGAGGTTCTTGTAGTCCTAGAGACCAGAAATGGCAAACAGTTAATGGTGGTTTAGTTGTTGACATGACTAAATTTCCTTCTGGTAATTATGTTTTGGAAGTATATTATACGGTGAATGGCGATAATAATTCGAGCTCCCAATGCGATGATACTACAATTTTAAATAATTCCGGTGCAAATTACCTTTCAACTTTTTCTATTCAAGGAACTCCTAATTATTCAAGTACTAACCCATCAACGTGTTCAGGAACTGAAGGAACAATCACAATTTCTAGTTTATTGGCCAACACAAATTATACTTTATCATACAAAGATGATGGAGTTGTTGTAGGACCTTCAAGTGTAACTTCTAATGCAAGTGGTTCTATAGTTATTTCTGGTTTGAATGCAGGTACGTACTCCAATTTTATTGTAGCTGCCGATTGTGGAAATTATACTAATAATTCTCCAATTGTTCTAGTTAACCCTACATTAAGTGCATCTATCTCTAAGATAGATAATTCGGTTTGTCAAAGCACTTCTGTTCCTTGTAACGGTTCAGCAACTGTTGTTCCTAGTGGTTCAGGTTCCTATTCGTATTTATGGAATGATATTCTAGCGCAAACATCAGCTACTGCTTCGGCGCTTTGTCCAGGAACCTATTCAGTTACTATTACCGATTTAGTTTCATTATGTACACTTTCAAGATCTATAACTGTTGGGAATACGGCTGTTTTGCCAGTTTTAAGTTCCCTAAGTCCAGTCACTTCTCCAATTTGTTCAGGAGGTAATGCAGTATTTACTCTTTCAGGAACAGCAAATGCATCCGTTACGTATTCAATAAATGGAGGAGTGTCTCAAATAGTTAATATAGGTACTTCAGGAAATACTTCAGTTTCAGTTAATCAAGCGAGTTCTGATGTAACCATAGTTTTAAGTCAAATAAGTTTAGGTTCGTGTAGTGCTGCATTAACTAATACAGCTACAGTTATTGTATCTTCTCCTCCAAATGCAGGAATTTTAAATGGATTACAAACGGTTTGCGTCAATGGAACAACAACATTTTCTTCAACTGTAAATGGGGGATTATGGTCGTCTTTAGACACTTCTATTGCAACTGTTGATGCTTTTGGAGTTGTAACAGGTATTTCAAATGGTACTGCAACTATAAATTATACCGTATTAGGAACAGGAGGTTGTACAAGCTCAGCAATAGCCACAAGGACTGTAACTGTTAGTAGTTCGTCAGTCACAATTACTGCTGGATGTGTTGATACAAATTATACTTTAGTAGCTTCAACATCTGATACTAATGTAACCTATAAATGGTATAAAGGGGCTACTCTATTAAATGAAACCTCAAATACCCTAATTGTAACACAGGCAGATACATACAAGGTAATAGTTAACAACGGAGGCTGTCTTTCTGAAACAACAGAAAATGTAACTTTCCTTTATTGTGACATACCAAAAGGAATTTCTCCAAATAATGACCAAAAGAATGATTTTTTTGATTTAACAAATTTTCAAGTGAGTAAGCTAGAAATTTTCAACAGGTACGGAATGAAAGTATATGGTAAAGCCAACTATAAAAAGGAATGGGATGGTAAAACAGACAGTGGTCAGGAATTACCAGATGCAACCTATTATTATGTAATAGAGTTTGAAAGCGGAAAAACTAAAACGGGTTGGGTATATATAAACAGACAACAATAATTCCACAATTACTTATTCAAATGATTTGGTAACATTATGAAAATTTGATATAATTTTCATCTTTACTTTTTTTAAAAACATTTAAGTTAGCCATAATTTACTATGAATGATTCACATATAAATACTATTTTTTTTAAAATAAAATACATCTTAGTAGCATTGTTACTGTCTTTTGTTTGCAAAGCTCAAGTTGTAATTGTTTCTGATGGCTTAAATAATTCATCTTCATTATTTAATTTAGTTGGTGGAACTTATTATTCAGGAAATTCAGCTACTGGGGATTCACCTGCTAGCTCACCTTTTTTTTCGGAAGGGACAAACTCTAGAGGAGTATCAAATAATACAGCGACTTTAACTTCTATTGGCAATATAAATACATCATTGTATACTTCTATAAGTATGACGTTACGATTGGCCGCTTTTTCTATTGGTTCGGCTAGCAATGGTCTTGATGGTGGTGATATAGTTACCGTAGAAGTGAGCCCAGATGGAGGGGTAAACTGGTACAATACAGTTGAAGTAACAGGAACTTCAAATGCACGTTGGGCATATACAGCTTCTGGAATTGCGTCAGCTTCATATGATGGGGATAATACTCCAGATAGTTTCTCACCATCAAGTGGTGGAATTAGAACAACTGATGGATATTCAACTATTACCATATCCGGATTACCGGCAATACCAAATTTACGCTTTAGAATTACCTTATTGAATGATACAAATAGTGAAAGATGGGTTGTAGATGATTTCAAAGTTCAAGGTGTTGTTGCTTGTGTTCCGCCAACTATTGCAAATGTTTACCCTAATTCAGGGCCTGTTGGTACAAATGTAACTGTAAATGCAAGTTCAGGAAATTTGTCGGGGGCAACAGCAAAATTCAATGGTGTGACAGCAACAGTTGTTTCTACAACTGCAACACAAATAATTGTTGTAGTTCCTTCTGGAGCAACATCAGGAAATTTGACAATTACAAATACTTCTAATTGTCCCGTTTCTACTCCATTTACAATAATAAAGGAAGAAAAAACAAGTTGTGATGGTAGTTCATTTGGAAGTGATCTTATCATTTATGAAGTTCACGATGAAAAAACGGGTAATGGTGGAGTAATAAGTATCTATAATGGAACAGGAGTTTCTAAAGATTTATCGAATTATACTATTTATAGAACAAGTAATGCAAATGATGGTAACGAAATAGATTATGCTGTTCTTACAGGAATTTTAGCTCCAGGAGCATTAGCAGTAATTAAAGTTAATGCTGGTGATTGTGGACCTGCGGGTTTATATGGTATAATCAATGGAGGATTTAATGATGGCGATGGTCTTCAGTTACGAACTAAAGACGGAGCTACTATTATCGATGATGTCGATGTTGATTCAACAACTCCGGGATATTATAAAACAAGAATTAGTAATCCATTGACACCAAGATCAGTATATGTAGCTTCAGAGTGGATAGAAATTTCACTTGCAGCAGGACAATGTGTTCCTACTTTAGGCATACCTCCTGTAGTGGCTCCAGGGTCAGGAAATCCTCCAGTTATAACTACTCAACCTATTTTTTCTCCTTCTTGTACTAACATAAGCTTTACTGTTGTGGCCACTGAGGGTTTCATAGGTGGTAACCCTCTAGCTTATCAATGGTATGCTTTGGCACCAAACACTGCGACTTGGTTTGCATTAACAAATGTTGGAGTTTACTCAGGAACTACGACAAGTACATTAAATATTTCTGCGACAACAGGATTAGATGGGTATCAATATTATTCTCAAGTTAGAGAAAATACAGCAACATGTTATTCGGCTTCAAATGCAGTAATGATAAAAGTTGGTGCTTCAGGCGGACCAGTAATAACTAATAAAACACCAACACCTATTTGTAGCGGCACAGCTTTTACGGTAACCCCTACTAATACCTTACCTGATGTTGTTCCTACTGGAACAACTTATACATGGGCAGCACCAGTTATTGCACCAGTCGCAGCTATTTCTGGAGGAAGTGAGCGTACAACACCAATAAGTAGTATTTCACAAATTCTAACCAATACAACAACTGCAGTTGCAACGGCAACTTATACCGTTAAGGCAGATTCAGGAGGTTGTTCAAGTACATTTACTATTACTGTAACGGTGAATCCACTTCCTACTATTACAACTACTCCGGGTAGTCGATGTGGCACTGGAGTAGTAACTATAGAAGCTACAGCTAATCCGGGGACAATAAATTGGTACTCAGCGGCAACAGCAGGAACATTACTCGCCTCGGGGACATTCAAGTATACCACCCCGAGTATATCATCTACTACGAGCTATTGGGTAGAGGCTACCACGGGTACTTGTACAAGCAACTCAAGAGTGGAGGTTATAGCGACAATTACTTCAAATGGGTCAATTCCTAAGCCTACAGTAAAAACGCCTGTAGAATATTGTTTAAGTACCACAACTCCTGCATCACCTCTAACAGCGACTACAACTGTTTTTGGAGCTACTTTAAATTGGTATGCCACTCTTACAAGTACACCAGCTTTAGCTAGTGCTCCAATTCCAAATATTACAACTGTTAGTAGTATTACGTATTATGTAAGTCAATCTTTAGCAGGTTGTGAAGGACCACGTGAAGCAATTGTGGTAAATGTTATTGCTGATACAGGGGCGATTGCAACTGGTTTTGTATGTGATCCGTCACAAATAACAACAAGTCCCGTAAGCTCCGTATATTTTGATTGGGCAAACGTTGTTGGTCGAACCGGATATTATAGGTATAGCTATTCAATTGATGGGGGTCCTCTTGTTTTTGGTTTTACAGAGAACGGTCGTAGTTCACAAGAAGTTTTTGGTGTAATCCCAGGTCAAAAAGTTGAATTTACAATAGTAGAAGTTCAAGGTGTTCCTTGTTTTAAACCGCAAACAATAAGTTGTAGTTTAGCTTGTACAACGAACACAGTCCCTGATTTTACTTCTATTCCGGCAACTCAATCTATTTGTACTGGTTCAACAGCTCCTGTATTGCCTCCAAATTCAAATAATGGTATTTCTGGCACTTGGTTACCTGCAACAGTTAGTAATACTACAACAGGTACTTATGAGTTTACTCCAGACCCAATTTTATTTCCTTGTGCGTCGACGGTTAAAAAAGATGTGGTTGTAACTCCAAAGGTAACTCCTACTTTTGCACCGACTACTACCTCTTATTGTCAGAATGCAATTATAACATTACCTATTTTACCAACTACATCATCTAATTCTATAACGGGGACTTGGAATCCAGCATCTATTAGTACATCAGCACTAGGTACAATAGTTCATGATTTTACACCTTCAACTGGTTCATGTGCTATTTCAACATCAATATCAATTACTGTTAATGCTAATGTTGCGCCTACTTTTAATCCAGTAGGACCAATTTGTTCTGGAGCAACACTTTCTGCCTTACCCACAACTTCTCTTAATGGAATTACAGGAACATGGTCGCCAGCATTAAATAATACTGCAACCACAATTTATACATTTACTCCAACAGCAGGATTATGTGCAACAACAACTACTTTAACAATTGTAGTAAACCCAAATGTAACTCCTACATTTGATGCTATTCCTGCAACTTGTTCTGGAGCAACTATTCCTGGGTTGCCTACAACGTCCCTTAATGGTGTAACTGGAACTTGGTCGCCAGTTATAAATAATACTTCAACTACTATTTATACTTTTACTCCAACAACAGGTCTATGCGCAACTACTACTCCTTTAACTATAACAATAGATTCAAAAGTTACCCCTACATTTCTTCCAGTTGCACCCATTTGTTCAGGAGGCATACTTTTACCTTTGCCTTTAACCTCAACTAATGGCATAACTGGAACTTGGTCGCCAGCTTTAAATAATTTGGCTACAACGACTTATACTTTTATCCCTAACGCTGGTTTTTGTGCTATTTCAACAACGTTAGTTATTACAGTTAATCAGAAAGTTACACCTACATTTAATGCAATTCCGCCAGTTTGTTTAGGAGATACGATTTTAGCATTACCGACAACTTCTCTTAATGGAATAGTTGGAACTTGGTCGCCATCTTTGAATAATACAGTGACTACCATTTATACTTTTACACCTACTTCAAGTTTGTGTGCAAGTTCAACACAAATAACAATTACTGTAAATTTAATTAAAACAACTCCTACTTTTAATTCAATTGGTTCCCTTTGCTTCGGAACCAATATTACTTTGCCCCCTACTTCAATTAATAATATTACTGGAGTTTGGTCACCACCGTTTAATCCTTTGCTAACAACTTCTTATACCTTTACTCCAGATTCAGGACAATGCGCAACTACAACAAATCAGACAGTTACTATTATACCATTGCCAGTAGCAACAAATACTACTGGACCTTTATCAATATGTTCAGGAGATAAAACATTTATTAGTTTGTTTAGTGATATTCCGGGAACAACCTTTACTTGGAATGTTGTACAAACAAATGCTTCAGGTGCTACAGCTGGCACAGGCACTCGAATTGAGCCAAATTTAGAAACAGTTAGTAATAAATCAGGAGAGGCAGTGTACTCAATAACTCCAAATAATAATGGTTGCAAAGGAGCATCGATAGAAGTTGCAATAACTGTAAATCCTATTCCTGATGTTAAGTACAATACTGAAAAAAGCACTATTTGTTCAGGAACGAGTACAAATATTTCATTAACAAGTGGAGTGGTAGGTACCACATATACGTGGACGGTAAATGCGACACCTAATGTTTTTGGAGCTTTGTCAGGAAATGGTAATTTGATACAGCAGGAATTAAGTACTAATGATTTAACTCAAGGAAGTGTTATATATACCATAACTCCAGATAGTAATGGTTGTCTGGGTACTGCAATTGATGTAACGATTACGGTTGATCCATTGCCAGATAGTACAGCAGTAGTTGCAAAAAACCCTATATGTAGCGGTGAAACTACAAAAATAGATTTGTCTTCGACCATCGGAGCAAGTTTTAATTGGACTGTAATTCAAACAGGTGTAACTGGAGCGACAAAAGGTACAGGCGCATCAATAGAACAAACACTACAAGCAGGAACTGTAGCAGGAATTGCTGGATATATAATAACTCCGATATTAAATGGATGTGAGGGTACTCCAAATCCAGTAATTATAAACGTAAATCCTTTGCCAGTTGCTGTAATACAAGAGGATGGATTGCTTTGTATTCGAAAAGATGGGACAGTTAAGAGTTCTTTTATTTTGAACACTAATTTGAGTGACTCCGAATATGATTTTGTTTGGTATAAAGATAATGCAGTAATCCCACCGCCTTTCCCTCCTTTACTTCCGCCTACGAGTAATTATGAAGTAACCGAAATAGGTGATTATTATGTTGCTGTTACAAATAAATTGACAACTTGCTATGCAGAGTCAAATAGTGCTTTAATTACTAGCATTAGTCCAGCTGATTATATAGACCCTCCAATAGTTACAGATGCTTTTACTGATAATGCAACGGTAATAATTAATGTATTCCCTCCAGCGGACTATTATCTCTATCAAATGGATTTTGGTCCATTACAAGATTTTAATGAATTTACTCAAGTAAAAGGTGGTTCACATATAATTAGAGTAACTGATGCAATAGGTTGTACAGATTTAAGTTCTCCTGCAAGAGTAATAAGCTACCCTAAATTTTTTACTCCAAACGGTGATGGTTATAATGACACATGGAATATCATAGATTTGGGAGACCAACCCAATGCTAAATTATATATTTTTGATCGTCATGGGAAACTATTAAAACAGGTTTCAACATTTGGAAATGGTTGGGACGGTACTTATAATGGTAAACAACTTCCAGCTAGCGATTATTGGTTTTCGCTTAATTATTTTGAAAACGATGTGTTAAAATTATTTAAAGCTCATTTTTCATTAAAAAGATAATTTATACCACCCGTTGGGTGTAATTATTTGAAGTAAAAAATACTGATTAGATATTGCTCAAGATACTGAAATTCAGTATCTTGAAGTCGCA
>NZ_JBHTIZ010000044.1:0-96491 GCF_042677265.1 Flavobacterium myungsuense
CTACGCTTCACTAAACTTCTTCTTTATTTGATTGAATTGATAATATTAACAAACAATTTTACACACTTTTTATTACACTACCAGAAAAACACAGATTTCACAAATTTGCACAGAAAAATATGTGTTAATTTGTGAAATCTGTGTCAAAAAATTGAAGCAGAGCTTCGAGTAATTAAACTTAAAGAGATTAAAGAATATCCAAACTTCCTTTGCCTTCTCTGACAACAATGGGCTCATGACCTGACACATCAATAATGGTCGACCCCATATTGTCTCCATAACCTCCATCAATGACCATATCGACACGGTTTTGCCATTTCTCAAAAATAAGTTCTGGATCTGTAGTATATTCAATCACGTCGTCATCATCGCGAATTGAAGTTGAAACTATTGGGTTGCCCAACATTTTAACAATCTCTAAGGCAATTGCGTTATTTGGAATACGAATTCCGACTGTTGTTTTCTTTTTAAATTCCTTTGGTAAGTTGTTATTTCCAGGTAAAATAAAAGTATATGGCCCAGGCAAAGCCCTTTTCAACAGCTTAAAAGTAGCCGTGTCAATTTGCTTTACATAATCAGATAAATTACTTAAATCATGACAGATGAACGAAAAATTGGCTTTTTCTAACTTGACTCCTTTAATTTTCGCAATACGTTCTAAGGCTTTGGTATTCGTAATGTCGCAACCCAAACCATAAACGGTATCTGTAGGGTAAATTACCAGACCGCCGTTTTTCAAAACATCAACTACTTTTTTAATGGCAGCTTCATTGGGTTTGTCTTCGTATATTTTTATGAACTGTGACATGATTAATTTAGGATTTAGGAATTGTGATTTAGGAATTACCCAATCACATCCAATTTTGCAAAACGCAATAATAACTTTTTAATTCCACCCACTTCAAACTTAATTTCAGCTTTTTTATCAGCTCCAACGCCTTCAAGATTGATGACTTCTCCTTTACCGAAACGTTCGTGCATGACTACATTGCCAACGGTAAGCTTATTATCAAATAAATTGGCACTTCCTGATGGTGCGTTGCTGGAAACTGGTTTCAATTTCCGAATATTGATGTCCGATTTTGGTTCGTTGTCCGTAATGTATTTTGGTGGCGTTCCTCCTATTGGTTTAGCCAATCGCAGTTTCGACTTATCGATATCTCCAAAAATATCACTATCAATCATGGGTTTGTATCGGTAATTTGTTTCCTCTGCTGTAAGGTATTCTAGATATTCACTATTAATTTCTTCTATGAAACGCGAAGGTTCACTATCGGTCAATTTCCCCCAACGGTAACGCGATTGTGCATAGGTCAAATACGCTTGCTTTTCGGCACGAGTTAAAGCTACATAAAACAATCGGCGTTCTTCCTCCAATTCGCTTCTGGTACTCATACTCATGGCACTTGGAAACAGATCCTCTTCCATTCCTACCACAAAAACATACGGAAATTCTAATCCTTTTGCCAAATGTATGGTCATTAAAGCCACTCGATCTTCATCAGAAGTGTCTTTATCTAAATCGGTTGCCAAGGCTACATCTTCCATAAATTCAGACAAAGCACCACGAGCACCATCAATTTCTTTTTGACCTTCGGTAAAATCTTTAATACCGTTTAAGAGCTCTTCTATATTCTGAATTCTGGCAATTCCTTCGGGTGTGGCATCTTTCTTTAATTCCTGAACTAATCCTGTTTTTTTAGAAACATGATCGGCTAAATAAAAAGCATCTTGGTTCTCATTAATCACCTGAAAACTTTTAATCATTATCACAAAATCATGTAACTTTTGCTTGGTTCCAGAGTTGAGTTTCAAATCTATTTTATCAATGTTTTGCATCACTTCAAAAATAGACCGTCTGTAATGATTAGCGGCAATGGTAAGTTTTTCGATAGTGGTGTCGCCAATTCCACGAGCCGGATAATTAATCACACGAATCAAAGCTTCTTCATCTTTTGGATTAATGACCAATCGTAAATAGCACAAAACATCTTTAATTTCCTTGCGTTGATAAAACGACAAACCTCCATATATTCGATACGGAATATCTCGTTTTCTGAGCGCATCTTCCATAGCACGTGATTGCGCATTAGTACGGTACAAAATGGCAAAATGACCGTTCATCATTTGGTTTTGCATTTTCTGTTCCCAAATGGTGCTGGCTACAAATCGACCTTCTTCGCTATCGGTTATGCTACGATGTACTTTTATTTTGTTTCCAAAATCGTTTGCTGTCCAAACTACTTTGTCTAATTTGGTTTTATTTTTATCGATAATCGAATTAGCCGCTTCTACAATATTTTTGGTAGAACGGTAATTTTGTTCCAATCGATAGGTTTTTACGCCTTCATAATCTTTCTGAAAATTCAAGATGTTATTGATATTCGCACCACGAAAAGCATAAATACTTTGGGCATCGTCACCAACGACACAAATATTCTGAAATCTATCGGATAAAGCACGAACAATTAAATATTGAGAATGGTTGGTATCTTGGTACTCATCGACTAAAATGTATCTGAAACGGTCTTGGTATTTGGCTAAAACATCCGGAAAACGATTCAGCAACTCATTGGTTTTTAATAACAAATCATCAAAATCCATAGCACCTGCTTTGAAGCAACGCTCGACATAATTTTGATAAATTTCACCTAATCGAGGCTTTTTAGACATGGCGTCTTGCTCTTGCAATTCGGGGTTATTGAAATAGGCTTTTACTGTAATTAAGGAGTTTTTATAAGAAGATATTCGTCCTAAAATTTGTTTGGGTTTATAAATATCTTTGTCTAATTGCATTTCCTTTATAACTGCCGAAATCAATCGAACAGAGTCCTGAGTATCATAAATCGTGAAATTAGAAGGATAACCCAACTTGTCAGCCTCTGAACGAAGAATTCGAGCAAAAACCGAGTGAAACGTTCCCATCCATAGGTTTTTAGCTTCGCTGGCACCTACAATTTGAGAGATACGATTTTTCATTTCGCGGGCAGCCTTATTCGTAAAAGTCAATGCTAAAATACTGAATGCATCTACACCAAGGCTCATTAAATAAGCAATTCTAATGGTGAGTACCCGTGTTTTTCCAGAACCAGCGCCAGCAATAATTATCATTGGCCCGTCTTTTTGGAGAACGGGCTCTTGTTGTGCTTCGTTGAGTTGGCTAATGTATTGCTGCATTTCTAATATGGAATTGTTGTATGCAAAAATAGGGATTTAGAATGAAGAATTTATCATGAAAAATAAACTATAAATGATTTGTTTTAGAAGTGATTTTACTAAATAAAATCATTTAGAAATATAAAAATACTTTCAAATAAAAAGAAAAATTTAAACACGAATTTCACAAATTATCACAAATTGATTCGTGTAAATTTGTGAAATTCGTGTTATAGTTTTTTTGAACTATTTTTTCAGAAACACATCATACGCAAATCGGATTAATGTGCCAACCACAACAATCAAAAAGAAAATTCGAATGAATGTATTGCCTTGCTTTATAGCCAATTTTGCTCCTATAAATCCACCAATAGCATTGCAAATCGCCATTGGAACAGCAATCATCCAAATGATTTTTCCTTTGATCACAAACAAGCAGATTGAGCCGAAATTAGTAGCCAAGTTGACCATTTTTGCGTTAGCAGAAGCTTGAAGAAAATCGTAACCCAAGAGAATTACAAAAGCCAAAACTAAAAAACTTCCTGTTCCTGGACCTATAAATCCGTCATAGAAGCCAATAAAAAAACTAATTAATATGGCATATAAAATTTGTTGTTTTGAGGAATGAAATTTCTCAGCATGTAATCCGAAATTTTTCTTTACATAGGTATACACTACCAGTAACGAAAGTACAACAAGCAACAGAGGTTTCATGAAATCATTACTTACATAAGTCAAAACCGTAGACCCTAAAAAAGCGGATGGCACTGCTAAAACCATCATAATGAGTAGCAATTTCCAATTCATTTTTACTTTTTTGAGGTATTGAAAAGCAGCAAAAAAGGTTCCGCTAAAGGAAGGAATTTTTAAGGTTCCTATAACTGTTGCGACTGGCAAATTGGGCAAAAGAATTAAACCCATAGGAGTTTGAATTAAACCACCGCCACCTACAACAGCATCGACAAAGCCAGCAGCAAATGCAGCTAAGCACAAAAACAATAAAATTGCAGATTCAGTCATCGATAAATTTTATCAAAAGTAAGATTAAATTCGAAAAAAAATCCTTTTCCGTTTTGGTTCTACTAGTTATATTCTATTTTTGTTGCCATAAAATAAATATAAAATGGACGCTACTAAAATAATAGAATTGCTTGCTTATACCCTACCCGCTTTAATTACCGGAGTTGTGGCTTATTATTTCTTTGAATTGCACACCAAAAACGAAGAAGGAAGACGACGCTATTTATTGAACAAAGAAGCTCAAAAAGACGCTTTACCGCTCCGACTTCAGGCTTTTGAGCGCATGACTTTATATTTAGAGCGCATTAATCCTACTAAATTATTAATTCGCATTACTCCAATTTCTTCTAACAAAAACGATTATGAAAATTATATAATTTCGCAAATAGAACAAGAATTTGAACATAATTTATCACAACAAATCTACATGTCTAACGACTGTTGGACTATTATTGTAACTGCAAAAAATGCAACCATACAAATGATTCGCAAAGCCAATATGAGCGAACGAGTAGACAGCGCTGATAAGTTGCGCGAAGTTATTTTAAGTGATTTAATGGATAAACAAACTCCTAGTAATGCGGCTTTAAGCTTTTTGAAAAATGAGGTAAACGAGTTTTTATAATTCTTTAATTTCACTCATGATTTCGCTTTTGTTTTTAGCATATTCATGTCCTTGATGCCACCAATCTTTCATGCTTACTTTATTGAAAATTAATGCATTATCAGTTAATTTTATTGGTGTATAATACAGGTTTAGTTTGACATCTTTATTTTTTGCAGACAACTTCCCGATAGTTATTTCGTGTTTTTCGACCTGATTTAAAAGGGTTTGAAACAAATCGACCATCAGCGAAAAAGGGTTCTTTCCTATAACCCTAGCTTGAGTTTGTACTTCAGTTTCTAATATTACGACATCTATTTCTTTTGCGCCTCTTTGAATGGCTTCTCGAATAGGTACTAAACTAGAGAACCCACCATCACCATACTCAAATCCGTTTTTATTAACTAGACTCATAAACGGAATGTAATTGCATGAAATCCATATCCAATCACAAAACTCATTATAATTAAAATCTTTTATGCTTTTATACTCCACTTCATTTCTAGAAAGATTGGTAACGGTAACAATAACATTTGTTGGTGATGCTTTGAGTGTATTGAATTCTTCTTTCGTAAAATTTGCGGCAATATAATTTCTAAGGCGATGACTTTCGCCAAAAGTTCTTCGCCCTTTTATAAACTGAAGAAACACATTAAAATGATTGATAGAAACAGTATTAATATGGTCTTTATGCTTGACTAGAAAAGGATTAATATCAAAAATTTTATCCATACTTACATTGGTATAAATATTTCGAATTTTATCGACTTTTCCTAAAGCCAAATGCGGAATTAATAAACTTCCTGTCGAGGTACCCAAAAGCAAATCATAATTATGATTTTTTTCTTCTAATAAATATTGCGCAACCCCGCCAGCAAATGCTCCTTTACTTCCGCCTCCAGAAATGACTAATGCTCTCATAATTAAATACGTTTTTCATCTAGTAATCGTTGCAATTGGGTTTTTTCTCTAATGGGCAATTCAGGGAGAATCTCATTAAAAATAGCCCTATTTTTTTCTTCTTTTATTAATTTACGAATAGTATCCCGAGAGAATTTTACAAATTGCCAACGATGATTTCCAGTAGCATAAGCCAAACTTCTAAAAATTTCTTTCGTATTAATTTTTAAATTTAATAATTTTTGCAAAGCATTTTGTTGAATACCTGAATCATAATTAGTTCCTGTATAACTTAACAATTCCTGATAGATTTTGAATTTTTTAGCATCCTTTTTATCTGTTAAATAGGCTAATGAAAGATACTGTAATTTTAAATTTTTATCTTCAAAACCAATCCAGTTCTTTGAAAGTTCAATATATTTTTCTCTAAATTTAGGAAATTGTTTCCACAAATTGAATAGGGCTATTTCTTGTGTTTCATAGGATCTATCCTTCAACAACGTTTCATACTGCTCGCGAAAGCTTTCTGGAATAGCTGCCATACTGGAAGCTACAGCTTGGCGAACATGCAATTCGTTTGTTTTTAAAGCTTCTATTAATAAATAGTGCTTTTGTTCAAATGCCTTTGAAGCCGATTGATATACCAACAACTCTTTTATAGGAAAATAAACATCGCTCTTCATTAGTTTTACAATTGACTCTTTATCTTTAACTATATCTAGAGGTGTCGCTAATAATTGTAGGTATTCTTTCATAAAATCATTTTTTTGAAGTAAAGCATCAACTTCCTCATTGGGAAAAACACTACCTTCTAACCACCTTTTTCGAAATGACTTTGTATCATAATTAGAAATTAAATCAATTTCCGTCAAAAAATCATCAGTTGTCACGTTTTGAAAAGCACATTTTTCTAGGTACTTTTTTACAGCCAAATTGAATTTGTCTTTACCTAAAGCTTCTCGCAAGACATGCAATGCCCAAGCTCCTTTTTGATAAAAAGTTAATGAACTCGCTTTTTCGTTTAAAACCGGAATGGTATCTGTTTTTGAAGCCTGAGCAATTTGCCTGGATGATTTGTATAATTCGTTGTAAAAATACTGTTCTCCAAAAACTTCTCGTTCTGCCAATAACGCATAATAGGTTGCAAAACCTTCTTGAAGCCAATGTTCTTTTCCCGACTTAGCGGTTACTATATTTCCAAACCATTGATGCGCTAGTTCGTGTGCATTGATATTGAGATAATTCCTGTCATTATAACCAATGCTGTCAACAACAAAATCTCTAGAAAAAAGGGTTGTTGTAGTGTTTTCCATACCTGCATAAAGAAAATCTCTAACCGGTATTTGCCGATAAACTTCCCAAGGATAGGGAATGCCTATTTCTTTTTCAAAAAAATCGAACACTTGTTTACTGTATCTGTAGGTTGGTTCTATTTTGTTACTATCGCCATTTTCATAGTAAAACTCTAGAGGAATTTGTGAATTTGCTATTTGTGTTTGTTTTTGAAAATGACCAATAGCAAGCATCAACAAGTAACTACTCATAGGCTTTTGCATTTGATAGTGCCATGAAATACTATCGCCATTTTCAGTTTTATTTACTAAAACTCCGTTAGAAATAACTTCAAAACTTTTATGAAAAGCAATAGTCAAACCAAAAATCACTTTCTCATTTACATCATCAAAACTAGGCAACCAATTGCTGGTATATCTGCCTTGTCCCTGTGTCCAAATTTGTCCTTGTACTTTTTCAGGTGTATCCATTTCCTTTGAAAAATCCCAATTTACGAAATACATGGCTTGAGTAGGAAAAGCTTCATAGTTGAACGTTAAAGTATTTGTCCCGTTTTTAAAACCTTCAAAGAGTAAGAATTGCTTTTTATTGGCTTTAAATTTTACATCATACCCATTAATTTTTACATTCGAAAACTCCATTTTCTGAGCATCAATCCTAATGGTGTCGGTTTTTTGAATTACTTCAAAAGTATACTCGCATTTACCAACTACATTCCGTTTGATTGGATTTATCTCTAAAGTAGCATTAATAGTTTTAAAATCAACTACTTCTGTATGCTGTGCAAAGGTAAAAGTGGAAATAAAAAATACGAATAGGTATTTCATAAATTAATGTTGTTTTTTAAACCAATAAATAAAATGTTTAATACTAAAATGCCTATTACATTTTCATTAATTATAAAATCTTTACAGAAATAATAATTATGAGTTTTTCAATTCATTTTAATTTAAAATATAACTTTAAATGAAAAAACATGAATAAAATTATAAAACGAAATTAAACTAAAAAAATTAAGTTTAATAAATTAACTTTTTATGAAAATATTATGCATGCATAGTATATTATTTGAATTATTATACTAATTTTGTGTTGTATTTATACTTTAAATAAACGTAAACATGAAAATATTAGTTTGCATTAGTCATGTGCCAGACACTACTTCAAAAATAAATTTTATTAATGACGATTCACAATTTGATACAAATGGTGTACAGTTTGTCATTAATCCTAACGACGAATTTGGTCTTACAAGAGCAATATGGTTTCAAGAACAACAAGGCGCTACTGTTACAGTATTAAATGTTGGAGGACCAGAAACCGAGCCTACTTTAAGAAAAGCTTTAGCTATTGGTGCCAATGAAGCCATTAGAATAAATGCAAATCCTACTGATGGCTTTTTTGTTGCCAAACAATTATCTGAAGTCATAAAATCTGGAGGATATGATTTAATTATTGCAGGAAAAGAATCCTTAGATTATAATGGAGGAATGGTTCCCGGAATGATTGCTGGTATTTTAGGATATAACTTCTTGAACTCGTGTGTTGCCATTACTGTAGAGGGAACTTCGGTTAAAGCAGCTAGAGAAATTGATGGTGGAAAAGAAACTGTATCTACTTCATTTCCTTTAATTATAGGTGGACAAAAAGGATTAGTGGAAGAAAAAGATTTGCGAATTCCGAATATGAGAGGAATCATGACTGCAAGAACTAAAACTTTGACGATTCTAGAACCAATTGATGCGCCGTCTGAAACTAAAGCTGTAAAGTTTGAAAAACCTGCTCCAAAATCGGCAGTGAAATTAATTAGTGCTGATAATCTAGACGAATTAATAAATTTATTGCACAACGAAGCTAAGGTTATTTAATTTAGAATTTATACTACAAATGTTCAATCCAGTTTTTAGCTTCCAGATTCTGAAATCTAAAATCTACAATCTAAAATAATTATGTCTATTATACTATATGCAGAATCAGCAGAAGGAAAATTTAAGAAAGTAGCTTTCGAATTGGCCTCTTATGCAAAAAAAGTAGCTGCTTCATTAGGAACAACAGTTACAGCTGTTACCATTAATATTGAAGACGTTTCTGAATTATCAAAATACGGTGTTGATAAAATACTAAAAGTTACCGATGCTAAATTAGCTGGTTTTACTGCAAAGGCTTATGCGGATGTTATTAAACAAGCTGTTCAGAAAGAAAGTGCAAAGCTTGTTTTATTATCCTCGACTACTGATAGTTTGTATCTTGCTCCATTAGTAGCGGTATCACTTGATGCAGGATTTGCATCAAACGTTGTTGGGCTTCCGGTAAGTCTCTCTCCGTTTCAGGTAAAAAGAACTGCCTTTTCAAACAAAGCTTTCAACACAACTGAAATTTCAACAGCTGTAAAAGTATTGAGTTTGGCTAAAAACTCTTATGGTATTTTTGAAAGTGCAACTGCCTCAACTGAGGAAGCTTTTAGTCCGGCTATAAGCGATGCTGATTTTGGAATAAAAATTGAATCTTTAGAAAAATCATCGGGAAAAGTTACTATTGCCGATGCTGATATTGTCGTTTCGGCAGGTCGTGGACTAAAAGGTCCTGAAAATTGGGGAATGATTGAAGATTTGGCTTCTACACTTGGTGCTGCCACTGCTTGTTCTAAACCTGTATCTGATTTAGGTTGGAGACCTCACGGAGAACACGTAGGACAAACAGGAAAACCAGTTTCTACTAATTTATATATTGCTATAGGCATTTCTGGAGCCATTCAACATATAGCAGGAATTAACGCTTCGAAGGTAAAAGTGGTCATCAATACTGACGCAGAAGCTCCTTTCTTTAAAGTAGCCGATTATGGTGTAGTTGGAGATGCTTTTGAGATTGTTCCGAAATTAATTGAAAAATTTAAAGCTTTTAAAGCTCAAAATTCATAAACAAATAAAGACTAAAGGTAAAGGCTTTCTGAATCACAAAATTTAGAAAGCCTTTCTTATTTGCATTTAAGTTAGAAAATATTTTGTAATTTTATACATTACATTGTACTTTTGCAACTATGAGCTTAGTAAAATTAACTATTAAAGGAATTTCATACAGTCAAACCCAAAATGGTGCTTATGCATTGATTTTGAATGAAGTGGATGGAGAAAGAAAATTACCAATCGTTATAGGCGCCTTCGAAGCACAATCTATTGCTATTGCTTTAGAAAAAGAAATCAAACCCCCTAGACCTTTAACTCACGATTTGTTTAAGAATTTTGCTGATCGTTTTGATATTGTTGTCAAACAAGTCATTATTCATAAACTAGTTGACGGTGTTTTTTATTCGAGTATTATTTGTGAAAGAGACAAAATTGAAGAAATCATAGACGCCAGGACTTCTGATGCTATAGCCTTGGCATTACGGTTTAATGCGCCCATATTTACCTATAAAAACATTCTTGAAAAAGCGGGTATTTATTTAAAATCAAATCCTTTGGATGTTACAAATAAGGACGATCAAAATGCCGATGGCATTCTTTCGGCTCCAGAAACATTTGGTAACGAGGAAAGCAATCAAGCAGGAGATACTTATGTAAAGCATAGCCTATCGGAATTAATGACCCTTTTAGAAGGAGCCGTTCAAGAGGAAGACTATGAAAAGGCCGCTAAGATTAGGGATGAAATTTCGAAAAGGGAAGCTTAGTTCAATGTGCTGTTATTATGCTCGGTAATTAATTATTTTGTAAACAACTTGTTATAAACTTATCCTATAAAGACGAAGATATTGCTTCGTTCCTCGCCATACCATGAAACAATACCACGATTTAGTACGACACGTTTTAGAAAACGGAACCCAAAAAGGAGATAGAACAGGAACGGGAACAAAAAGCGTTTTTGGATATCAAATGCGATTTGATTTGAGCGAGGGTTTTCCTATGGTTACTACGAAAAAATTGCATCTAAAATCTATTGTTTATGAGTTGCTTTGGTTTTTAAAAGGCGAAACTAATATTGCTTATTTAAAAGAAAACGGAGTAAAGATTTGGGATGACTGGGCCAATGAAAATGGCGAATTAGGACCTGTTTACGGGCACCAATGGCGCAATTGGAATAGTGAGGAAATTGATCAAATTACGGAATTGATTGCTACATTAAAGGAGAATCCCAATAGCAGAAGGATGCTTATTTCGGCTTGGAACCCTTCGGTTCTACCCGATACTACGAAGTCATTTGCTGAAAATGTGGCTAATGGCAAAGTAGCGTTACCACCTTGTCATGCTTTTTTTCAGTTTTATGTTGCAGAGGGTAAACTTTCTTGTCAGTTGTACCAGCGCAGTGCCGATATTTTTCTTGGTGTGCCTTTTAACATTGCTTCTTATGCCCTACTCACTATGATGATTGCACAAGTTTGTAATTTAGAAGCGGGAGAATTCATTCACACTTTTGGAGATGCACATATTTACAACAATCATTTTGAACAATTGGAACTGCAATTGTCACGCGAACCTAAACCGCTACCTAAAATGATTTTGAATCCTGAAATTAAAAACATTTTCGATTTTACTTTTGAAGATTTTACTTTAGAAGGTTACGAGCCTTACCCACATATTAAAGGAGCAGTTGCCGTATAATTGTTTTTATAGGCTTTATTCATTGTTTTTTTGGGGTATTCTTGCAATTGCAACCTAAATGCTATATTTCTCGTAGGAATGCGGAGCATTTTTAGGTCTTATTTAGGTGTTTTTTAATATTGTACGCTTCTCTTTTTTAAAAACATTTTACATACACTCCATATACACTATCTATGCCTTTGCTATGCCTTTAATATGCTTATTGACCCGTCCTGACCCGTCCTAAAATAACTATACAGGTTAATAAATAAATCCTACTATAGTTATACAAATATAATTATAAAATGTAACCTTTTTTTTCTAACTTGGTACTTTAAATTATTCGCCACATGAAATGGAATGCTAAAACCGTGAAACACAAAGGAGAAAGCCGTATTGCGGTTTTTTTTGAAAAAGATGATGAATTAATTAGCCGAATAAAAGCTATTGAAGGTTCGAGATGGAGTATGCAAATGCGAGCTTGGCATTTGCCTGATACGGATGAAAACCGCATTCGTTTTCAACTCAAACGATTGGTTGACTCTATCCCTAATACTGATGGAATTGCTCAAATGACTCGTTTTAAACAATGGATGCGCTCAAAGCGGTATAGCGAAAGTACTATTACTACTTATAGCGAAGCTTTGAAATCATTTTTGATTTTTTACAGAGAGAAGTCGATTGGTGCTATAACGAATGAAGATATTATAATTTACAATAATGACTTTATACTGAAGAATAATTTTTCGGCTTCCTATCAGAACCAGATTGTGAATGCTCTTAAATTATTTTTTAAAACTACACAGGATACCCAAATAGCAATAGAGAAGATTCACCGGCCCAAACGCGCTAAAGTATTGCCAAATGTTTTGAGCAAGCAAGAAGTAAAGGCAATTTTAGAAGCTCACGTAAATATTAAACACAAAGTCATGTTATCGATGATTTATAGTTGTGGTTTGCGCTGTGGCGAATTATTGGCGCTTCAACCGGTACATATTGATTCGGTTAGAAACATCGTTTTACTGAAAAATGCCAAAGGGAAAAAAGATAGAATTGTGCCATTAAGCCCAAAATTATTAGAAATGCTTCGAGATTATTATAAAGTATGTAAGCCCAAAACCTATTTATTTGAAGGACAAACTGCAGGGTTACCCTATGATGCTCGAAGTTTGCAGCTCATCTTAAAACAAGCATTACAAAAAACGGGAATTACAAAACCAGCCACTTTGCACTGGCTTAGACACAGTTATGCTACCCATTTATTGGAAAGCGGCACTGATTTACGTTACATTCAGGAATTATTGGGACACAACAGCAGCAAAACCACCGAAATTTACACACATGTAAGCACCAAAAGTTTGCAACAAATAAAAAGCCCTTTTGATGATTTGTAATGAAAATTTAATATATTTGGTTTTAAGGAAAAGCGAAACAAACCTTCGCCTATCTACCTAAATTAGGGTGTATATACGAAGGTTTGTTTCGCATATATACTAGTTAGCGGAAACCGAGAAGATAGTGGCTAAAAGATAATCCTTCTGTAAATCCATTTGTTTGTACTGACATATCCCATTTTTTAGAACCTAATAAATTCCAAAAATAAGGGCGTTGGAAAATTTCAAATCTATAATCCCAATATTCACCACCAAAAATCGGGTCAATATCTTTTACAATTTTAAATCTAATTAATGGTTGTTTTTCAGTTGTGAAATAACCATCTTTCTGCTCCGAGAAATCGGCTTCCGCTAACAGTGGTTTTGACTTATTGCCGTTTTCGGCTTCATTTGATGTTGGTTTTGTACTTTCTAACATTAGTTTTAATTTTAAAGTCTTGTGTTTAGTCGGCAACAAGACAAAGCCACGAAACGTTAGCGGTCAGGCTAAAAAACAGACATCACAAAAGTATACTGAGACAATGGACATTGAAAAATTAAAGTTTCCGATTGGTAAGTTTGAAAAACCAACAGCATTAACGAAAGACATTTTAAACAGATGGATTTCTGACATTTCAACATTTCCAAAAAGACTATTAAACGAAGTCATAAATTTGACAGACGAGCAACTTGACACTCCTTACAGACCTGATGGTTGGACAATTAGACAAGTAATTCATCATTGTGCCGACAGTCATATGAACAGTTTAACTCGCTTAAAACTAGCATTGACAGAAGACCAACCAACAATAAAACCATATTTTGAAGAACGTTGGGCTGAACTTATTGACACCAAAAGTATGCCTATCCAACCTTCCTTGAAAATGATAGAAGGGATTCACGAAAGATGGACGGTTTTATTAAATAATTTGACAGACGAACAATATGGAAGAATTTTTATTCATCCTGAACACGGAAAAACTTACAGGGTTGAGGAAAATATAGGAGTTTATGCTTGGCATTGTAATCATCATCTTGCTCACATAACTGAAACAAAAAAAAGAAATAATTGGAACTAAGCATTAATAATAACAGACAGAAAAAAGCCCGAACCGCTAACAGCCGTTTGGCAAAAAGCGGTTTAAGTGCTTAGATAAAGCTTTGTGCTACGTATCAAGTTTAGTGCTGGCAGACAGTTTTGTGCTCCGAAATCCGCTTCTTCGCCAAGCGCCAAACCGTTAGCTGTAATCCCACGAGACACCCTACGAACATTGACATTCCAAAAAAAAGACAGAAAAGCCAACGCTTCGTAAAATTAAAAGAGGTGCAAGCCAACACACAAAGCCAACGCTTTTACACCACATTTAATTTTACCCTAACGCACCCAAGCCCACCCACCACCCCAAACTGCAATTTCAACTTTAAAACAAATGAAAATGACTTTTAAAAAGTTATCTTTGCAAACAATTTTAATATTAGTATGATTGCGTAAAATATGGCGACAAAAGATTATAGTTTATTATCAAGAGAAGACTTGGTTTCGTTGCTTTTAAAGTATGACGAAAAGAAAAAATATGGCATAGTTTGGGACGAAGAACGAGTGCCTGAAAAGGTTGTAACCGATTGCCAAACGCATTTACCAGTTTTGACAGAAGTAAAAGACAAAGAAATAATTATAAATCCTTCTGATTTAACTCATTTGTTAATTGAGGGCGACAATTTTCATACATTATCGGTTTTAAATTATACACACCAAGGAAAAATTGACTTAATATATATTGACCCACCATACAACACAGGCAATAAAGATTTTATTTATAACGACAAATATGTTGATGCTTTAGATACTTACAGTCATTCTAAATGGCTTAATTTTATGGATAAGCGACTGAATTTAGCTTCTAATTTGCTTTCAGAAGATGGATTTATGGTTGTTTCAATTGACGATAATGAAATTGCACATTTGAAGATTTTATTAGATAAGTATTTCAACCATAACACTAAAATTATTGCTGTAAAAATGAGTGAAGCGTCAGGTTTAAAAATGGGTGCTGTAAAAAGAACAGGAGGAATTCCAAAATATAAAGAATACGTTGTTTATGCAAAACCAAATGGAATTAATAACCTGTACTTTGACCCAATTAAAAAAGAAGATTGGGATAATGAATACAATTTATACCTTGAAAATTTTACAGAAGATGATAAAAGTATTATTGAAGAAATAAGTTTAAAAGAAAACTTAACAATTGAAGAACTAAATACTCTTGATACAGAAACTTTAAATAAAGTTCAGATTAGAGGTGTTAATTCTAAAATCACAGAATTAGGAATAACAGATAAGAAAGAAATTTTAAAATGGAAATACGAGAACTCTTGGAGAATTTGTCGTTCAACAGCTTCTTCTTCTGTAAAAAGATTAGCTGATGAAAAAAGAAACATTGTAAACCAAAATGTATTTTCAGTTTTATCTAAACGAGATAAAATAGTTTATTTAGTTAAGGGAGATTATGAGATTGAAAATGAAAAGCCAAGAGTACAATTAATTTTTGCTTCTGATAATCTTGCAGTTCACCCAGGCGATTTTTGGACTGATATTAAAACAACAGGACTTGATGCAGAAGGTGGAATAAAATTTAAAAACGGAAAAAAACCACTTGAATTAATTAGAAGAATTATCAAATCCCAAAAAAATAAAAATGCAATAGTTCTAGATTTCTTTGCAGGTTCAGGAACAACAGCAGAAGCTGTATTAAAATTAAATGCAGAAGATAAAGGCAATAGGCAATTTATACTTTGTACTTATAATGAAGAAAATTCAACAGGGATAAAAATTGCTGATGAATTTTGTTATCCAAGAATTAAAAATACTATTTCAAGTTTAAGTCCAAAATTTCCAAATGTTGGTAGTTTAAAGTATTTTAAAACCTCATTTGTCGAAAACAGTTATAACCGAGACCAAGTAAGAATAGATGTTACGAGAAGATGTACAGAAATGCTATGCGTAAAAGAAGGAATTTATAATCTCAAAAAAGAAACAACAGATTGGAAAATATTTGAACAAAACAGTAAATATTTAGGTGTTTATTATGATTTTGCAGGTTTGACATTGGAAGAGATGAAAGACGAAATGAACAAACTGAAAGGAGAAAAGATTTTGTATTGTTTCACAATTGAAAGAGAAATAAATACAAGAAATTTTAAAGGTTGGAAAAACACAAGATTTGAGGCAATACCTCAAAAAATATTAGATGTTTACAAAAGTATCTTTAATAAAGACTAATTTACAATGACAATAGATTTAAAAGAATATCAAGATAAAAAGGTAGATGAACTTGTAAAGATTTTCACCGACTTGCTCCCATTGGAAGCGGATAATAAATTATGTGTTTTTCAAAGTCCAACAGGAAGTGGAAAAACTGTAATGGTTGCAAAATTTATTGAAACCCTTATTTATGATTTAACCGAAGAGGATTTTTGTTTTTTATGGATTAGTATTGGTAAAGGAGAATTACATAAACAAAGTCAAAAATCACTTAAAAGGATATTTGGAGAAGATCCAAAAGTTTCACTTTTGGAAAACGAATTTTTTGGTAGCAGAACTTATATATCAAGAAATGAAGTAGTTGTAGCGAATTGGGAAAAATTACGAGCCAAAGATAGAACCACAGGAGAATGGACTAATAAACTTATGAAAGATGGAGAAATGACCAATTTCATTGAAGTATTAGAAAACACAAAAAAGCGAAGAAAAATAATTTTAATTATTGACGAAAGCCATTATGCAAGTGATACGCAAAGAACGAATGAGTTAAGACAAATTGTAAATGCAGATGTTACACTTGAAATGAGTGCAACACCAAAATTGCAACTTTCTCAAATAGACATAGCAAGAAAAACAGCCTATTTCGTTTTTGTTGAGCCTAAAGATGTAATTGACGAAGGAATGATAAAAAAAGAAATTATCATTAATGAAGCATTAGACAAATTGGTAGATGATGAAAAAACAAGCCAAGATATTATTATTGAAAGTGCTTACAATAAGCGATTAGAATTAAAACAAGCATTTGCAGAAACAGGAGTAAATATTAACCCACTTTGTCTAATACAATTGCCAAACAGCGAAGCAGGAGAAACCAAAAAAGAAATTGTTGCACAATTTTTAAACAACAAAGGAATTACCGAAAATAATGGAAAGTTAGCAGTTTGGTTAAGTGAAGAAAAATCAGATGGGTTAGATGTAATTTCAGATTTTCATAGTGAAGTAGAATTTTTAATTTTTAAACAAGCTATTGATACAGGTTGGGATTGCCCAAGAGCTCATATATTAGTAAAATTAAGAGAAACAGGTAGTTATACATTTGAAGTGCAAACAGTTGGTAGAATTTTAAGAATGCCTGAACAAATGCACTACGCTAACGATATATTAAACAGAGGATATATTTATACCAATTTGCAAAGTATAACTATTGCAAAAGAAGATTATAACCCAAATATTATTAAGCATTTAAAGGCAATAAGAAAACCGACTTACAAACCTTTAAAATTGCAATCGTATTATAAAAGTCGTGTAGATTTTGGCGATATTACTTCAAGTTTTGTAACCACACTTGAAACGGTTTTTTGTAAATATTTCGGAATGGAAATAAACCCGACCTTGATAAATACTGCCGAAAATTGTCAAAAAGTAATTGATAAGTTTATGGTAATTACACCAGAACCTTATGACGAGAAAATAATTATTGACGAGATTATTGATAATACAAAATTTGACGAATTAGAAGACAAAGACTTTGAAACTTTTGTAAAAAGAACTAAACTTCGTTTAGCAAATAATGATTTGTATGATGTATTTAATATTATAATTCGTCAAAACCTAAACGGTTTTGCACCAAAGCGTTCTACACCAACTGTTCGTAGTTGTATTTATCAATGGTTTAGAAAATATTTAGGAATAGATTACAACGCACCAAATGGAATGATAAACATTCAAAATTTATTTTTGCACCCAAACAATATTGCAGTTTATAGCAGATTATTAAACGAAGCCACCGAAGTATATAAACCTGCAAAAAAGCAAGAAGTAAAAGACAAAATTGAAGAGAAAGATTACATTTGGGAAGTTAAATTTGAAGAGTTTTATAATGAACATTCTGACGAATTATTTAATTGTAATTTAAACATTTACGACAAATGTTACTTATCAAAAATTCGTTCTAATCCTGAAAAAGATTTTGAAAAATATTTAGAAACAAAAGCCGAAAAAATAGAATGGTGGTTTAAAAATGGAGTAAGCAAACAAGATTTTTTCGGTATTCGTTATGAGGAAAATGAATTTCCTAAAACCTTCTATCCTGACTATATTGTTCAACTCAAAAGCGGGAAAACTCTAATTGCTGACACAAAAGCAGGAAATACAGCAGTTGAAGCAAAATCAAGAGCTGAAGCACTTTATAAATATATTGAAACTGAAAATGCAAAAGGGAAAAAATTGATTGGTGGAATTTTAGTACAACAAGCTGAGCATTGGAAAATCAATTTAAACGAAACATATTTGTACGACAAAAACGACTTAACAAATTGGAAGTTTTTAGAAGATATAATTTAGCCAACGCTTTTGGTAGCACATTTGCATTTTTTTCCACCGCACAAAACCAACGCTAAAAAATGCAAAAGAGCTACCAAGCCAACGCACCACGACACGAAAACAAAATTGACGAAATGAACAGACAGAAAAAGGGACTACAGCTAACAGGGGTTTTGCGAAATTGGGGCTTTTGTACTAAATTTGAACATTGGAATTCTAATCAACATTTGTGCTAAATTGAACATTTGTACTTCTAATTCCCCAACTTCGCAAAGCCCCGAAACGTTATCTACAACTTTTCATTCAACCCTCCCATTTTCATTTAAAGTGTTGTATTAATTGACTTTATAAAAATGAACAATGCAATTTTAAGCAACAAAAAGCAACGAAATACTTGTTTTGTTGTACCCAATGTTGTACCTTCGTATCACGATGCACCCAATTGAAAACCCTTTATTTACAACACTTTCACTCGTTTGCATTACTTTACAAAAGTAGTATAACATTTCTAAATTCCTATCATTATGGCATCAGTAAAACTAATTTTAAGAACACATCAGGTAGACCAAACCGGACACAGCCCTTTGTATATCCGAATTATAAAAGATAGAAAAACGAAATTTATCACTGCTGGAGTGAAGCTTAAAGAGAACGAGTGGGATGAAGCAAAGCAGAAAGTAAAAAAGAACCATTCCAATAGTGCCAGAATGAATGCTGCATTATCTCAAAAAATTGCAGATGCTGAAGGTCAAGTAGCCGATATGGAACGCAAAATCAAAACCGTATCGGTTAAAAAACTAAAAGAAGCCATAAAGGGAAAAGAAGTGCCAAACTTTTTTGAATATGCCAGAAAGAGACTAGAGAAAATCAAAAGTACTGTTTCTTATTCCACTTACAGAGCATACACCTCTCAAGTTGATAAATTTGAAAAATATATGGGAACAAAGGATGTATATTTTGATGAAATTACCGTAGCACTATTAAACGACTATAAATTTCATTTAGGAGATACTTTAGGCAACGGAGATACAACGCAACGCCTTTCCATAATTGTGCTCGGAACCATATTCAGGGATGCAATTCGTGAAGAAGTAATTCCCGAAACGATGTTTCCTTTTAGCAAAATAACCCTCAAAATCAGCTCTTCTAAAAGATTATTTCTTAATAAAGTACAGATTGATAATTTAACCCAATTAAAGCTAATAGAAGGAAAAAAAGCGATGATGTGGAGGGATTTATTCCTTTTCTCTATTTATGCCGGAGGTTTGCGTTTTAGTGATGTTATCGAAATGCAATATTCTAATTACAATGAAGCTGAACATAAAATTCAAAAACACATTCGTAAAACTGGAAGAGTACACCAGTTCAAAATTGGGAAAGTGGCTATCGATATTTTAGAAAAATACAAAAAAGTAAATGCCAATCACGATGATTTTATCTTTCCTATTATTATGGATAAAGAAGGCTATTTAAACAGCGAGGCAAAACGTTATTTTCAAACAGCAGCTTTCAATAAATTGGCAAATTGGCATCTTAAAAAAATGGGGCTAAAAATAAAATTACCTTTCGACCTTTCTTTTCATTTATCAAGACACAGCTTTGCAACAAATGCTTTAAATAATGGAATGAGAATTGAGCACGTTTCTAAATTAATGGACCACCGAGACATCAGTACAACTCAAGTATATGCTAAAATTATCAGTGAAGAATTGGATAAAGCGGTTGATAATTATATTTTTTAAAACACAACGAGGGAAGAAATTACCCTCGTTTTTTTTTCGAAGGTAAATTTTATTGTTTTTTACTCTCGTATTCAAAAACACCAGTAAAATAGGGAAATATCAAAGTTGTTAATAACTCATTTGAAATACTTTAACAAGGATTTTTTTTAATTTATAATTTTACAAAAGAGAAATCAAGTAATTTTTAGAGCATTCTAGACGAGTGATAAATGAGCCCTAGTTGAAAACACTAGGACTTCCAAAAAGCGACCAATTTAAAACCGCTTTTAATTACCTTTCAATACTAAATGAATACCAAAAAAAACATACTAAAATTTGAATTCAAAGGATCAAAATATGCAAACAGCTCCGTTTGTAGAATTATTGGCAGTGCCTTCGGCTCTAGCCAAAAATCCTTTATTTGATATAATTGTTGAAAACAAAATCACTATTCAAAACTATTGCAATGCTTTAATTGCAAAAATTTTAGAGCTGCGTCAGTCACAATTTCCTGCATTTATAGATTATCAATTCAACCAGGTGAAGAACCCGGAAATATGGATAAACAAATTAGAGAAGTTATTGGCCAATAATGAAGCATTTTTTAGCTCCAAAACAGCAATGAGTAGATACCATAAACTCTACTCATTAATTGAAAAAAAACGAACAGAATTGCAAACTTCGAGCGTAAAAAATATTACAAAGAGAACACCAAAAAGGTTAATTAATGCAAATTCTGATGATAGACATTTTTCATTTTATGAAATTAAAAACCATATTGAAACACTACCTAATTTTTCCGAAAAAATAATCTATTTAACAGAGGAAATTTTTGCTTACAAACAAGCGGACAAATTTTCAATTAATACAACTTTGCAGTCATTTGATGAACAATGTGGTCAATTAATTGAACAACTTCAAACCATCCGCAAGATGCGTGCAGACTTTGAAAAAGAAAAAGAAAATAGCAATCTAAATACAATGCTATTCAAAAAACTAAAATTTAATGGAAATCTCAATCAATTAGTTGATGTATTTTACCAGTTACAGCGGGAACTTTTTATTGAAGGCAAACCTTATATTGACGAAAACACAAATGATCTAGCGGCTTGGATTGTAAATTCCTTTTTAGATAAAGAGGGAAAAGAAATAAGTCCCCTAACGGTCAAAACAATCCTCAAACCTTCCAAAGAGGAAAAACGTCCGAACACCCATAAAAGACTGGACATCGACAAATTGCTTTAAACAAAATGGTCCCCTGGAGACCAAGTGGGGACTAAAAGACTTTTTACAACTTCTCACATTTGCACCATAACAATTTAAAACTTTTAAAAATGGATGCAATTATCTTCACAAAAGACCAGTTCACAGATCTAATGTCAAAATTAGACACTATTCAAAGCCAAATCTCAATCAAGGCGGACCCAAAGAAAGAAACCTTTTTGGACAATCAAGAATTCCTTTTACTCCTAAAAATCTCAAAGCGTACAGCGCAAACTTGGAGAGACGAAGGCAAAATTTCCTTTAGCCAAGTGGGAAACAAAATCTACTACAAATTATCAGATGTAGAGAAATTGATGCAAGAGCATTACAACAAATCTTTTAAAGGACGATAGTATGAGCAGCTGCAACGGAACTTGCGAAAGTTGTGACTGCACCCCGAAAATGTCAATAGTACGAATTCCCCTCTTGAGAGGGGTTAGGGGTGTGTTCTATTTATTTTTATTCAAATCATTTCTCATCTTTAAACAACTCAAATGGTCACAATCTTCAAAAACTTCAACGAAGTAATCGAACATAAAAAAATACCCGAAATCCTTCAGGAAATCAAAACAGGAAAGTACCGACCGGGCATAATTTACTTGCGTAAATCACTTGCCGAAAACAAAACTGAAGCTTACAACAAAGCCAAAAAATCACTTCCAGCATTCACCCCTTCAGGGAAATTTGTGGGAGGTCGAAAATTGGAATTCCTAGCGGATTATTCAAGTTGTATCATTTTGGACATTGACAAATTAAGTGCAGCCGATTTGCAAAATGCAAAGCATTTGGCCAATCAATCAGAATTCACTTTTGCAAGTTTCATAAGTCCATCAGGAAACGGATTAAAAATTCTAGTAAAAATCAATTCAGACAAAGCCTATCACAAAGAAGCGTTTCTCTTGGTTCAAGAATATTATGAAAATATTTTAAAACTGGAAATTGACAAATCAGGCAAAGATATAACAAGATTATGCTTTTATTCCTGGGATGAAAATTTGTATCTAAATGAAAACGCTACCGTCTTTGCGAGTGAAACGAAGAAATCTTGTCAAGCTGAGCTTGTCGAAGCTCCAACAACTTTAAACTTTAAACCTGAAACTTTAAACAGCGAAACTCTATACAACCACTGCATTAAATTCACTGAAAAAAAAGTGCAATTCGTGAATGGCAGTCGCAACGTATTCGTACATCAACTGGCGTGTAACCTAAATCGAAAAGGAGTTACATTAAACGATGCTTTGGGGTATATTCTAACCGATTTTGGCTATGATGAAAAAGAAGTAACACAAGCCGTCAACAGTGCCTACGGAAACTTGCACGAATTCGGAACGAATGAATTTAATCCCAAACAAAATAATCCCAAAACCCAGAACCCAAAACCCAAAACCTCCGAAGTCGAAGACGAGGATGAAGACAAACCAAAACCAACTCAAATTGACCGTTTAGAGATGTTTCTATCAACGAGATATGTATTTCGTCATAATATGGTTTCTGGCAAATTAGAGTTTCAATATTTCGGCAAAAAGAAGTGGAATGTAATGAACGATTTCATTGAAAATTCAATGCTTCGGGAATGTTTAAAAGGTCGAATTAAAACCAACCTATCATCATTGAGAAACTTATTGTATTCTGATTTTTGTGAGCTATTCAATCCGTTTGAAGATTACTTTTTCAATTTACCTTCTTATGATGAAAAGACCGATTACATTACAGAATTAGCAAACACAATCACAACAACAAAACAAGACCTTTGGCAGCAATGTTTCAAAAAATGGTTAGTCGCTATGGTGGGTTGTGTACTCGATGAAAAAGTAATCAATCACACAGTTATTGTCTTCAGTGGCAAACAAGGGTTAGGTAAAACAACGTGGGTTGAAAAGTTGGTTCCAAAACAATTGAAAGAGTATTTATTTTCAGGAACCATAAACCCAAACAATAAAGACACTTTGGTACAACTGGCGGAATGTATGTTAATTAATTTGGACGAATTAGAAAATCTAAACCGTTCTGAAATTGGATCACTCAAAGAAATCATTACAAAAACACAAATCAGAATGAGAAAAGCCTACGGACACAATAACGAAACAATGCCCAGAAGGGCATCGTTTGCGGGAAGTGTCAACACAGCCCAGTTCTTAAACGACAGTACAGGAAGTAGAAGGTTTCTTTGTTTTGAATTAGAAGGCATAAAATACCAACACAATGTAGATATAAATATGGCTTTTTCACAAGCGTTGTTTCTTTTCAAAAGTGGATTTAGATTTTGGTTTGACCAGGAAGAAATCAAATCCATTACCGAGAATAACGAACAATACCAATTGCATAGTCCAGAAGAAGAACTTTTATTAACTTGGTTTGAGCCTTGTCCAAAAGAAGAAGCAACGCTATTTTTAAACGCATCACAAATTGCAGCAAAACTAGCAGATAGAACAAAATTAAATTTGAACGATGCAACAATAAATAAACTAGGCAAAGCATTAAAAAAGCACAACTTTATCAAAATCAGCAAGAAAACCGGCTATGTGTATGCGGTCAAAGAACTATCCTACGAAGAAGTAGATGTTAAAAATAAGGAAATTGAAGACGAGTAATTAGCATCAAAAAGCAAGTACATAAAAAAGGGTGCTAAATACACTCTTTTTTATCCTTTTGAGTGGATAGGCAGGATAACCAAATTTCACCTAAAACATATTTAGTTTTTTTTAAATTTAAACTTTCGGAAAACTTCCAACAGAATTAAAGAAAAATAGTGTATATGTTAGATTAGTTTGCACTCAAACAGCCACTTAAATCCGTTTTTTATAAACAAAATAAAATAAAAAATGTTTATCTCATTTTTTGGTTATCCTGCCTATCCTTTTTCATTTTCATTCATTTACATTCCATTGCTTTTTAGTATGTTTGTAGATTATACCATTAATTCAATAGCACCATTTAAAAATGCTTCAAAACCAATCCATAATCCCTGATATAAAGGCAATTATTGCTACTGCCAAAGACAAAGCGGTCAAGGCAGTTGACAATGAGCGAACCATAATGTATTGGAATATTGGACAACGTATTTTTGAAGAAGAGCAACAAGGAAAAGATCGAGCAGATTATGGAACGTACTTAATAAAGTTTCTTTCAGAGCAATTATTACCCGAATACGGAAGTGGTTATTCTGTCAGACAATTAGAGCGTTACCGCCAGTTTTACCGTACTTTCCCAATTGCGTCCGCACTGCGGACGCAATTGAGTTGGACACATTACAAATCTCTTTTGGTACTTGATAATCCAGACAAAAAAGAGTTTTATATTGCAGAAACGGTAAAAAACAATTGGTCATCACGACAATTAGAACGCCAAATAAATAGTAGTTTGTACGAGCGACTTTTAATGAGTAGCGACAGGAAAGATGTTTTGGCAGTGGCTAGAAACGAAAAATTACCATCTGATGCAAGGGAGATTATTAAAGACCCAATGTTTTTAGAATTCTTGGATTTAAAACGGGAAACTTCTTATTACGAAAGAGATCTAGAAAGCGCCATTATTACACACTTACAAGATTTTCTGTTAGAGTTAGGAAATGGTTTTGCATTTGTGGCAAGACAAAAACGAATTCATATTGATGGCGATGATTTCTTTGTAGATTTAGTTTTTTACAATCGATTACTACAATGTTTTGTAATTATCGAAATCAAAACCGAAAAGCTAACCCACCAAGACATAGGGCAATTGCAAATGTATGTGAACTATTACGACAGGGTAGAAAAAACCCAAAACGAAAACCCAACTATTGGTATTTTGCTTTGTGCCAAGAAAAACGATGGTGTGGTTAAATTCTCATTACCAGAGGATAATAAAAACATCATAGCAAGTCAATATCATCTTTACCTACCAACTGAAAAACAATTACTGGAAGAAGTAAAAAAGGAGTTGGAAAGTTTTGAAGAGGAAAATGACAATCAAGAATAAAAAGAGAAATTAAACAGTAAACTTAGTAAGTTTTGAAAATATATACATTGAGTTCGGATAAAATGATAAATGAAAATATATTTTCAAGCTAAATAAAAATAAACAATGACACCAATACGAAATAAAAAAGTTGAAGGTATAATAGAAGAAATCATTGACCAATACGCCTATGCTGATACATCAGATAGACCTTGGATAATTGGTTTCAGCGGAGGGAAAGATTCTACCGTTTTATTAACATTAGTTTGGATTGCACTTCAAAGAATTAGAAAAGATTTGCCATTTCCATATCAATTAAGAAGACCAGTTTATATAGTTTGCAACGATACAATGGTTGAAAACCCTATCATTTCAAATTATGTAGAAGATGTATTATCAAAAATAAGTGAGGAAGCTAGAAATCAAGATTTACCCATTTTTGTAAAAAAAACAATTCCAAAATTAGAAGAAACCTTTTGGGTAAATGTAATAGGAAAAGGGTATCCTGTGCCAAACAATGCTTTTAGATGGTGTACGGATAAACTTAAAATAAGACCAACATCAAATTTTCTTTTAGACCAAATAGACGAGAAAGGTGAAGCAATAGTTTTACTTGGTACTCGATACGAAGAAAGCGTTACTAGAGAGCGTTCTATGAGAAAACACGAGGTAACTGGGAGTAGATTATCAAAACACAATAGCACAGCAAACACCTATGTTTATGCACCAATAAAAGATATGTTTTTAGAGGAAGTATGGTACATTATTAATACCGTACAATCTCCTTGGGGTTTCGATAATTCTATTCTTTTTAAAATATATTCTGATGCCAGTGCGGATGATTACGAATGTCCAACAGTTGTAGTAAATAAAGAACACAGCTCTTGCGGACAGAGTAGATTTGGTTGTTGGACTTGTACAGTAGTAAAAAGCGATAAATCAATGACAGCTTTGGTCGACAATGGTCAAAATTGGATGCAACCATTATTAGACTTTAGAAATCGATTAGTTGAAAATAGAAACCTTACTGAAAATCGTTCCGAAACTAGAAGAAACGGTCAAGAAGCAGTAAGAGAAGACGGTTCTTTCAATGGAAATTACAATGCTCATTACAGATACCAAATTCTAAAAGATTTATTACTAGTTCAAAAAGAAGTTCAAAAAGAAAGACCACACATAACTTTAATTAACAATCAGGAGTTAATTGCGATACAAGTAACCTGGAATAGAGATGGAATTTTTGATTTAAGTGTTGGCGAATTATACAAGGAAATCTTCAATAAAGACATTAGTACCAACAATATCAAAGCGCTAGATGATACAGAACGAAGAATATTAAGAGACGTTTGCAAAGAAGAGCCGGATTATTATCATTTGATTGATAATTTGATAGCATTACAGGAAACCAAAACTTTGATGATTTCAAAATACGGACTTCATAACGACGTTGAAAAAAGAATTGAAAATTTTGTAAATGAAAATGAGTTATGAAAATAAATAAAATACTGTTTCAAAACTTTAGAATTTATAAGGGAAATAACGAAATTATTTTCTCTCCGAATGCTTCCAAAAACATTAGCATCATTGCTGGTAAAAACGGTTTTGGAAAGACTACTTTTTTAACATCTTTAATTTGGGTGTTCTATGGTAAGATGATGAGCGAAGTCGAAGATAAATACCGTAAGGACATTAAAAATGCAGGAGGATATGAAAAATTCTTAAAAACATTATTAAATCGTGATGTAAAATCAGAGTTTGAAAACAATGCCAATAGTTCACCAATATTATCCGTAGAAATTGAACTTAAAGATTTATTAATTCCTTCTATTCCTTGTAAATCGGTTGTACTGAAAAGATCTTATGATTTAAGAACAGAAACAGAAGATTTAAAAATATTTATTGATGGTCTTGAAAACGAATTAACCAAAGAAGTGGGTTATGAAGTTTTTATTAATGATTTTATTTTGCCTAGAGAGATTGCTAAATTTTTCTTTTTTGATGCTGAAAAGATAGTTTCATTAGCAGAAGCAAAATCTAAAGCAGAATTAAAAAATTTAAGTAAAGCATATTCTGAAGTTCTTGGAATTAAAAAGTATGAGGACTTAAAAAAGAATTTAGAAACACTATTAACAAAATTGAAAAGAAGTGGTGCATCGCCGTTGCAGCAAACAAAATTATTCTCTCTTGTTGATAATGAAAAAGAATTGTTAGGTCTAATCGAAATGAATCAAGACAAGCAATCAAATATTGACAAAGAAATACTAAATCATAAATTGAATAGCGACAATCTTCAAGAAAAGCTAATCAGAGAAGGAAATGGCATTACGGTTGCGGAACTTCAAGTGATGAAGAAGGAACGAGATGCTTTTAAACTGGAATCAATTGAGATTAAGAATAAACTAAAAAAACTTTTGGACATTGTACCTTTGGTCCTGGCTGGAAAAAAATTAGTTACTTTAAATAATCAGTTAGTTTATGAACATAAGTTTCATTCTAATACTTTAAATCAAGATAGTTTAATTGAAGAATTAAGTGCTTTCTCTAAATCAATATTGAAGAATTTAAACAATTTGAATCTTGATACAATTGCAAAAGCTAAAGTTGAGGAAGCATTAAAATTGACATTATCCGAAAAACAGAAAGGCACCGTAAAATCAAAAACAGAAAAAGTATTACTTGATTTTAATGATGAACAGTTCCGTAATTTTGAAGCAGTTTTCAATAATATAAAAGGAGCATTTTCAAGTCAATTTAATGCAGTTGTTCAAGAAGAAAAAAATAATCGTATCTTATTATCAAGAGTATTTCAAAAAATCAAACAAGCGGAAGCAAGAAAAGATAATCATCTTGCACAAAAATTAAGAGAAGAAAAAATAGCTATCGATGCAAAAATCGTTGTTTTAACAAACAATAAAAACATTCTAATTGAAGAATTAGGCAGCTTAAAAACACGATTGGCTTCTAATGGTAAAGTTTTGTCAGAATATGAAAAGAATTTCAAACTTATAAAAACGGACCAGAAAAAATATGATGTTACAGAAAATCTTTTGATAAAAATAAATACAATTATCCATAAGATTAAGGATGATAAAAAGTATTCGTTGCAAAAGTCAATAATGCTGGGGTTGAAAAAGATAATGCACAAAAGCGACTTCATTTATAATGTTCGAGTAAATGTAGTGGATGATGTTATGGATATTGATTTATTAGATAAAAATGACGAAATAATAGACAAAGATTCTTTATCCAAAGGGGAACAACAACTATATGCAACTGCGCTATTAAAAGCATTAGTAGATGAATCCGGAATTAAGTTTCCTGTGTTTATTGACAGTCCATTACAGAAATTTGACAAATACCATTCTAAAAATATAATCAAAGAGTTTTATCCTGCCATTTCTGAACAAGTAGTTTTATTTCCTTTATTAGAAAAAGAATTGTCCGAATTGGAATATGAGTTTTTAAAACCATCAGTCAATAAAGTTTTTGTTATTGAAAATAACAAGGATGGTTCAAGTTTTAAATCATTCGCAGTTGACCAATTATTTCATCATTTAAAGCAAGAAAACGATGTTTACACAAATTAATACAAGCAAAGAAAATAAAGAGGTTGTATCGCTTTTAACAAGAAAATTAAATTTAGGCACAGAAAACATTGTGGCAAGAATTGCTTACACCTATTCTTTATCCCAAGATAGAAAATTAGACTTAAATAAAATTAAGGATGCTGGCGGTAAAAACTATTCTAAAGCTGTCCTTTTTGGGGATTATTACGATATGTACATAGGTTTAGTTTGTGTGCATTATGGTTTATATAAAACAGATAAAGACATTCCTAAATATATTAAAATGCATATTGATGATGGTTTAGCACTTTTGAATGAAGAAGTGAACAACCGGAATAATATTGATGGTTTTGATTTTTTAGTAGAGAAAATTTCCTATAATTTAATTAATTAAAATAGCTGTAAGTTTATAAGTTAACAAATTAAAAAAGTACACATATGTTTGGACATTTAAAATATAATTCTACTCAGAAAACCATAATTAAAGATTGTATTGACACCAATAAAGAAGAATATGAGAAATGGTTTTTTAATAATTTACTTTATCCTTTATTAGTTATTCTAATCTCTGTATTATTAGTAGGTTTAGTAAAGAAAGATTTTGAAAAAGTTATTGAATATGCTTTAAATGGTTCACTTTCTCTAATTGGAATTAACGTACTTTTTGCAATGTCAAGTTATTTATTCAGAGCTAAAAATTTTGAAAAAGATGAGTTAAAAAGCGATGTTTTAAACTTGTCAAGTAAGTTAAGTGATTGGAAAGGAGTATTAATTGTTCTTGGTACGATTTTATATGTTTTACCAACATTATATCCGTCAAATTCAGTTATTTTCAGAATTGCAACATTTATTTTCACAATAGTCATAATGGGTCTATCAATAAATATCTCCTCGAAAATGTTTATGATTAGAGATGATTTTTATCAGAAGACATATAATTTAGAAGAAACTTATGATAAAAGTTTAAGAGCAGAAACAGAGGATATTCACGGAAAAAAATGGAAATAATGAATAATTTGACAAATAATATTATAAAGGGTATTCCAGTAGTTCAGAATAAACAAGATTTTGTTGTTAGTGTATTTACTATTGAGCAGATATTTAAATTTACAAAATTTACAAATAGATTAATTGTTGGGTATGATGAAAATCAATTACCTGTTTATAATGAGCAAATTCAAAGATTTGTTGAAAATTCAAGAGTTGTAAAAATTTCAGATTTTTTAACGAAAGATCCTGATGCAACATTTCCTACTAATCTTGTTTTGCATATCCCTAAAGCAATTATTGAAAACCAAAAAGAATGTGGAGATTTAATTGAAATTACCCTAAATGATAAAGTTTTTACCGAGTTAAATAAAGATAACGGTGACGTTTACATAACAATTATTGACGGGCAACATAGAATAAAAGGGATAGAATATGCTATTGATATTTTGAAAAATGAAATATCATTTTTGTCAAAGACATCAAGAACAAATGATTTGCCAGAAATTCAAAAAGAATTAAAATTTAAAAAAGAAAGATTAAATGATTTGTTGAAAATTGAATTGGTGGTAACATTCTTTATTGATAAAACTTTAGAATATCAAGCAATGATTTTTTCCACTATCAATAGAACACAGAAAAAAGTATCTTCGGACTTAGTTTCGAGTTTATTTGGATTAACAACAAGTGACACTCCTCAAAAAACAGCTCTACAAGTTGTTTTAAGCTTAAATGGACATATATCATCTCCTTTTTATAAAAGAATAAAATTGTATGGAGGTAGTTATTCAAAAGAGAATAGCCCTCCGTTATCTCAAGCTACAATGGTGTCATCTATTGTTAATCTTATATCTGAGAGTATTAGAGAAGCTGAAAATGATAGATATAAAGATCGAAAAGAGTTACTTTCAAGGAGTAGTGGTTCACAAAGACCACTACCTTTTAGGAAATATTATGCAAATAATCAAGATTATATTATTTCGGATATTTTCTATTATTTTTTCAATTCAATTAAATCAATTTTTAAAAATAAAAATGATTTTTCATACTGGGATTTTCAAGATGAAAAAAACACCGATAATATTTTACAAACAACTGTGGGTTATGAAAGTTTGTTGAAGGTTTTAATCGATATTTTGAAAGAAGTAAAAATTGACGATATTGAATCCACCGAAATTTTTGACAACTATTTAATAAGAGCTAAAGGCTTAAATATATCTGATATAAATAGATATTCTTTTAACAATAGAGGGAAAAAATATTTGTATTTAGATATGAGTTTGGCAATTTGGAAAGCAAAAGACAATAATGATATAAGGCTTGTTGAACTTAAAAAACTTGAAAATGAGGGCTAAGTACTTTACTTTAGTGGTATAAGCTTATCTTTGCAATATTTTTCTACTTCAGTATCATTTAAGAAATAAGAATCAGAAAATTCTTCCAATTCCTTTTCTGTAGATTTTAAATATTTTTCATTTGCGGTCAATAACTTTTCAACTTGTTCAATAAATTTTTCAAAATCTTTGTTTATTCGACAAAGCTTATCAATTGTTTTAAAATCTAATGCTTTATATTTTGCAGGATAAAGTATTTTACTTTCGTATGGATTCGCCTTAAGTTCAATTATTCCGATTCCAAAAGATTGATTTAATCGTTCCATTTCCTCATTCAAACTATCGCTAATTTCAAAAGCAACTAAATAACCATAATTTGCCCAACTAGAATTGGAGACAGCTTGAAAAAAAGACTTTTTTAATTCATAATCAGAATTAATCTCTTTTTTTATTTCAAAAGATGAAATTTTAAATGTGTCTAATCGATTTATCGCCTTTAAAAAAATTTGACTTGCCTTGGATTGTAAATTAAGAAATTGTATTCCAACTACATCTGGATGAATCCATTTTTGATGATTATCTTTACTATTAGAAGATTGTTCGTGGAAAATTGTTTTTGAAAAAGTGTTCGTGTTTTTAAGAAAACTACTTAAAAGTTTATGTAAATCTCTTTCTAAATAATCATTTTTTTTAACTCTTTCTTTATAATTATCAGCCTCATCCGCGCCAAGTTGATCAATTATTAATATTTGTTCGTATTTCGTTAAATAATATTTATAAGTTTCACCAGATATTTTACTTCTTTTAATTCTTACATCACCATTTTTTATAAATTCTCCTAACAATCCAGAAACAATTGCTATTGGATTTTTTGCTCCAAAATCATAATATTTTTTACTAATTATATAGTTGTAAACTTCTGATGCTTTTGCTAATCCTTTTAATTCATCAAGACTTTTTAAAATTGCTTCTTTTATTGTCATTATAATTTAAGTATTTACGTTTTTATACAAATCAATAAACATATAATGCGAATTTTCCAATTGACCTTTATCTAATAAATCGTGTAAATGTTCTAATCCACCATTAGCATACTCCTCAATAAAAGTAATGACTTTTGAAATTACAATATTCAAATCTGCATCTTGCATATCTTCCATTTCGTTCCAATCAAAGCCAATCTCTTCACTTCGAGTGAAAATAATCATCATTAAAAAATCTACTAAAGCAGAATCACGTTTCCACTTTCCCAGTTCTAAAAAGTCTGTTGTCAAATCTCTTGGTGGTAACGGCAACCTTAAATTATTTTTTAGCCCTAACATAAAAGCATAAATATACAATTCATAGATAGGTCCAAATTGACTATATTCAGATGTTCTACTTCCTTTATTTGCTAAAATTTCAATAATTGGAATTCTACTATTAGCATAACGAGGTCTTTTTATTAAAAGGTTCGATTTAAATTCTTGACTTGTCATTATTTCAATTTTATTTTAGTTGTAATTAAATCCACTTGTTCAACTCCTTCTGTTACTTGATTTACATACATAGTTTTTACCAAAGGATCTTTTAATAATTTTTTACCCAAATCATTAATTTTCATTTTATCATTTCCTTTGTATAAATCTTTAACCAAGACGATACTTTGTGGAAATACATTTCCTGTAGCCTCAAAGAATCCTTCTGTAAATCCTTCTCCAAATGCGGAAATCGGTGCATCAGCTAACAAAGGATAATTATATTTTGCAGTATTAGCTGAAATAACAGCCATAACAACAGAAAATTTCTTCATACGTTGGAATCCTTCCGAGCTACCGTGTACAACATTTCCTTTGCTATCCATATAATTAAACAAAATTGAACCGGAAGGCGATTTCTCAAACTTCAATATTCCACCTGCTAAATCATTGTATTTAATTAAGCTTTGAAAATGCTCATTTGCATATTGTTCAAGCAAGCTAACCATATTGTCAAAAACTCTATTTTTTGCTTTTTCAGTAGAATCAGCTAAATCAGAACAAATATCATAATTCAATAAATACCCTTCTGGGATATTGCTTGGTCGCAATGACTGTATTTCTTTTTCGGTGTTATGAATATTATTTTTATATTTTTTAATATTCTCTTTAAGTCGTTCAATCTGGATAGAGGATTCACTTATTCGTCTAATAGCACCTTTATATCTATTAATTATTGTTAAAGAATCTTCCCCATTACTACCTGAAATAAGAATATCTTTTCGTTGGTCTTTTAATGATTTCAATTCTTTTTTAAGTTTAGTAAGCCTATCACTTAAAGCAGTTTCTTTTTCTCTAGTTTGAAGAATGCTATCAGTTATATTAGAAATTTTATTATAAAAAGGTTGAGCATTTATTTGTAAATCACTAAAAAAACTGTCCAAATTATTTTTTACGTATTCAGTTTCATTTTTAATCTCAACAGGTCTATTTTTAAGTCTAACAATAAAATCATATTCTTCAGAACCTTCAAGTGCTGGTCGATTGCATACATAACAATGCTGATGATCAAGCATACTTTTTAAAGAAACGCTATCTGGAGAATTTACAGGTAAAAAATGAAAATGTTTATTAGGATCATTATTGATATTCAACAATGCTTTTTTCTCATAATGAATGTCTCTAAATTTTTGTATTTTACTTTGGAAATCATCAATAACAGTATCAAAACCTAGTGAAATCCAAGAAAAATTACCATCAAAAAATCTATTATTGATACTGTCTAAAAAAGTATTGTATTCATTACCAACATCCGTAGTTTTTCTAGTTTTCTCTTTTATTTTATTATCTAGTTCATTTCTTTTTTCTGCATTTGAAAAATTCTGTTCAAGTTCGTTTTTTTCTTGTTCAGCAGCATCATATAATTTTTCAAATTCACCGAGTTTTATTATTTCAATATCTAATTTATCACCTTCATCTTTTTTTAATTTTATAGCTTTTTCCAATCGATCATTATGGTCTGTATTGGATTTAGTTTGTTTATTTAAATCTATTTCAGCCTTGTCTTTGAAGTATTTAGTTAAAGATACTAATTCCTCATAATTGCTTATGTCAGTTAAGGTTCTAACAGCCTCTTCAATACTTGATTTTTTACCAAAATCAATTATACTATCAACTTCCTCCCCTTGAAAAAAGGAATACTGCCTTAAATCTGGTCGAATTAATTGTTTAATAATGTTTAATTTTTCGTCAGCATCATAAACTGGAGTATATTTAGGCAAAATATGATCTGTTCGATTTACTTCAATATCATTAATAGTAATTTGCCAACTATCAAAAGATGTTATGCTTTCACTAATACGTGTTGCCGTAAATGACTTTGTTATTTGGTACTTAAATCTTCCATTAGAATATTCTATTTGGATTCCTGTTTCAATACTGCCACCAATAGGCGTTTCATTTTTGGCTTTATCAGATATTATTTTTACTGCTATATCCTTTATGCCTTTCTTTATTTTGTCGTCAGAATCTAATATTTGGTCATAGAACAACCATAAAAAAGCATTGAAAAATTTAGATTTCCCAGCTCCATTATCAGCTACAATAATGTTAACCCCTTCTTCAAAATCATATCTAGTTTCAAAATAATCTCCATAATAATTGAAAAAGTTTTTGAATGATATACTATTAATAATTGATGCCATAATTAGCCTATGTTATGAATGTTTTTAATTTTTTTATAAATCTGAGAATCACTCAAATTATTGTCATTCTCGTTGATAACAACGGATAATATTTCAACTAATTTATTGTAATAAGGTGCATTTGTCGTTAGTTTTTCAACTTCTTTTATTTTATACTTTTTGCAGAGCTCTTCATCAGCCAAAATCTCTTTTAATACTTTATTTCTATCCATTTTATAGTTCGTTTATTATTGTATCTAAATCTAAATCATATTTAAAACAAACGTTTTCTAAAGCTTGTTTTGAGTCATAAAAATTTAATGCTAAACTCGCAAAATAACCAACTCTTCTTAATTCATTATGAACAAGATTACGTTCCATTTTATAAAGTTCAACATTGTTATCATTTAATCTTGGTATCACTACCATATCGTATATTGTTGCAAAAGGTTTATCATCATGTTTTCTTAACAATCTACCTCTTCGCTGAATAAATTGTCTTGGATTTCCTGTGCTACTAGCAAAAATACCAACTTCTGCTCTTGGAACATCTACACCTTCATCTAACATTTTCATTGCAAAAAGCATATCTATTTTTCCTTCAGAAAAGCCTCTTAACAAATCATTCAAATTTTGATCACCACCTATATATGTATTCATTTTTAAATTTGGTAGAGTCTCATTACCGGCAACTAAAAACTTATTTAACATTCGTTCTGAGCTTCCGTCTTCCTCATAAACATATCCTTCAGGGATATAAGTAAAAATATACTTCAGTTTGTTAATTTGTTTTAATTCAAGTAAAATATTTCTAAAACAGTCAATTTTATTATTTGCTTTATGAATGATATTTTTACGTTTTAAAAGTAAAATCTCAACTATAGGGTCATTCTTAAAAACGCCTTTTTCAAAGTCAAAATACCTCAATAATTGTTTTGAAATTTCAATATACTTTTCCAATTCATCTTCGTTTAACTCAACAATTACCGGGTAATATTTATAGTTGCAAAGAAAATCATTATCCATAGCTTCTTTCATTGTAAAGCTATAAGTATAAGGTTCTTTATCATTAAAAAATTTATCTATACTTTCCGTTCCTTCTGGATCGTAGATTCTTTTTGGAGTCGCCGATAAACCAATTCGTTTTTTAATTAAAGATTTATTCATTGCTGCTTTGATATTTTTGGCGCCCATGTTGTGAGCTTCATCAGCAATCAAAATAAATTCTTGCTCTACTTTTTTAAAATATTTTTGAAACTTAATGGTAGTAAAACTAGCATAAGTCGAAATTATTACAATGTTTTTTCTTAATCCAGCATTGAAATTACTGACGTAATTTGAAAATTCTTTTTCCCAATTATTACCACCACCAATTTTAATAATATTGAGAAAGTTAAAAGACAAAACTTCTTCTTCCCACTGATTAAGCAAAGCTATAGATGGAACTAAAATAACAACAAAATAACTGTTAGTTTTTTTATACTCATTAAGCACACAATTCAGTGAAGTCTTTGTTTTTCCAGTTCCAGTTGCCATCCCAAAAACACCAGTAAAATCATTACCAACCCAATTATTATAGGCATTAACTTGATATTCTCTAGGTTTGTAGGGTGGTGGAAATCTTGGTTCATTAACAATTTGAAAAACGGTTTTGTTAAATTTCTCTTTTAGAGCAGTAGTAACTTTTTTAATTTTGTGTTCTTCTTCTGTAAATACTTCACTATTTAGTTCAACAAGATTTAACTCTTCATCTAAAAGCTGCTTCTCATCAAGCGAAATAGATTTTTGCTTTATTATATTAATGAGTTTCTCTGGATTCAAATAAATAAAATCCTTCGATTCTTTTTTAAAGATTTTTTCATAATCCTTAATCTCATTTTTAATATTGGCTCTTTCGGATGCTTCGCCCCAAGAACGATTGATAACAAAGCTTTCGCCATTGCAAACAATACCTTTATAGGTAAAATTGCAACTGCCAACGATATTAATTACATTGTCTTCGTTGTCCCAAAACAAAGCTTCTTTGTAGTGTGAAATCTCTCCGTTTTTTGTGGTTACTGGAATAATGCTTATCCTCTTATTGTCAATCAAAAACCTTAAACAATTATAAAAATGGTTAACCTGTTTCTTTGTGAGAACATCATTAAGTCGTTCTATGTCATTAAGTATATTTTGCTGAATCGAATTATAAAAATCAGGTTCTAAAACAAATTCGTCATTAATCAATTTATAATCATTTTCAGAAACAAAATGATTTATTAAAAAATCTATCGTACCTCCATTGTATATAAATTGCGCAAAGCCATAAGATAAAGTACTTATTGAAGTGGAACTAAAATAACCTAATTTGAATTGTATTTTCTTTGATATTGGAATAACTTCTCCAAAAAACTCAAAAGGGATCATATCACTCGTTGATGATACTTTTAACGTTACAGGAAATTTAGTTGTTTTAAAATTAGTATTCAATTGATAAAATATTACAAGTCATTTAATAATTCCGATATGCGTATTTTAAATGCTTTGGCTATTTTTTCAATCACAACCAGAGAAACGTTTCTTTTACCACTTTCAATACCAGGGATATAGGTGCGGTCTAAATCGGAAAGTTCAGCTAATTTCTCTTGAGAATATCCTTTAGATATTCTCAAATCTTTAACCTTTGCACCAAATTTCATTCTAATATCTTCCATTGCACCAAATTCGTGTTTAGTAGACAATTGTACAATAGACGATAGTCTACTTGAATTTGTATTTAATAAGATTTATAATTCATTTCAATAATTTCAAAACTAATATTTTATTTCAAGTTATTCTTTAAAATTAAATCATCTATTTTGACTTTAAAAAACAATAGTCATTACCTCATTCAGCTGCACAAAATCCTCGTTTAGTCCAAGTATTCCTAAACTCACATCTTTGTTTGCTTCATTTCGTTAATTTCATTTTTAAAGAACATTTTGTACCTTTAATTCTGATTTATAAAGAGGTGTTTTTTATGGAAACTATCCAATTAACTAGAAAAGAATTATACGAATTAGTATGGTCAACAACACTTTCAAAGTTGACACAGCAGTATGCATATACGAATGACGGTATTAAAAAAATTTGCAAACAATTTGAAATTCCTATGCCTGATGGCAGTTATTGGTCAAAACTTAAATTCAATAAAAAGTTTAAAAAAGAAAAGCTAAATCCAATCTTTGGTGGTGTTGATAAAATCATTTTAACGATAAGAGAAGAAGGTAATCTAATTAATGTAGACCAAACACCATTAACCATTAGAACCAAAGAAATTGAAAATGATCCAAAGGCACCTCTTACAGTTCCCGACAAAATCACAAAACCGGATATACTTACAATTCAAACCCAAGAATTTTGGAAAGCCGCAAAAAACAATAGATTTTATAAGGACGATAAAAAAATTACCTATCCAATTAGATTTGACATAAATAATAGAGAAAGAGCTTTACGGTTTATGGATACTTTTACAAAGTTAATTAGATATAGAGGGCATACATTTTCTAAAGAGAATATTGAAACTGGTGTACTTGTAGATGGTATTTTTGTCGAATTGGATTTAAGGGAAGCTTCTAAAAGAGTTCCCGCAAAACCTCCTTATAGCGGTACAGAACTAGAAGCTACAGGCGAATTTATTTTTAAAATCGGAAGATATTCCGGAGAAAAAGAATGGAGAGATGGCGTAGTTAAATTAGAAGAAATCTTGGCAAAAATTGTTGCTAAAATTGAAATCTATGCACAAGAACAGAAGAAACAAGAAGAAGCGTCACGTTTATGGAGGTTACAATATGACTTAGAGAAAAAAATAGAGGAAGAAATTAAAAAACGTAGAAATGAAGAAGTCGAAAAATTCAATAGATTAGTTAAACTTTCCGAGCAATACGACAAAACTCTCATTATTAGACAATACATTGAAGCTGTACAGCAAAAAGCAATAAACGCAAATAATCTAACCCCAGAAAAACAAGAATGGATCAATTGGGCTAATGATAAAGCAGATTGGGTTGACCCTTTAATCAATAAACCAAATGATATTTTAGATTCGTAAATTACGTATTGAACAACTATTTATTGTTTTTCATAAATTTAAATTTGAATAATGAACAAATTATTCAACTCTAAATCAATGAAATTATGCACCAGGAAAAAGTATCAATACTGTTTTTAATAAAGGGAAATAGAGTAAATCAAAGAGATTTATGCCCACTGTTATGTAGAATTACAATCCACAAAAAAAAACAACAATTCTCAACAGGACTATTCGTAAATCCTCACTACTGGGAAAGCAAACATCAAAAAGTTAATACTCAAGATTTCAATCACAAATATATTAATGCTCAAATAGAACGAATACAAGTCAAATTGTATAATATCATTTTAGTTTTCCAACTTCAAGGGATTGAATGCAGTATTGATAATATCTTGAATGAATATAAAGGATTACCTCTTAAAAAAGAAGAAAATTTTCTGTCATATTACAAAAAATATTTGTCGAGAATAAAAAAATTGGTCGGAATTGAATTGAAGCAAAACACTTATGATAAATTAGTTTATGTCTGCAATCACTTAGAAATATTTATAAGATGGAATTATAAAAAACAGGATTATCCTTTAAAAGATTTGACTTTACAATTCCTTAAAGATTTTGAATATTATTTAAAAACTGAAAAGAAGCAAAAACAAATTACCATAAATAAAAGCATCCAGATACTCAGAAGGCCAATAAATTGGGCTATATCCGAAGGATATTTAGATAGGGATCCATTTATCCTGCATAAGTCCAAAACAGTCCGGAAAGAGATAGTATTTCTTTTTACAGAGGAACTCAAGAATCTTGAAGAATTGGTACTACAAGAAAAAAGATTAATTTTAATTCAAGACCTTTTTATTTTTTGCTGCTACACTGGTTTGGCATACAATGAAATGGCGCATCTGGAAAAGGATAATATTCACCCCGGATTTGATGGTAGCAACTGGATCCAAATGAAAAGAGAAAAAACGCATCGTGAAATATCCATTCCAATTCTTCCTAAAGCACAAGAAAAAATCAACAAATATGCATCTGATACTAATCGTACTTTTCCTCCAATTAGCAACCAAAAATTCAATGCATATCTAAAAGAAATTGCAATTATTGCAAAAATTGATAAAAACATATCGCACCATACGGCTAGAAAAACATTTGCATCCACAGTTTTACTCTATAATGATGTTCCAATGGAAATCGTTTCCGAATTATTAGGCCATTCAAAGATGAGCATAACTCAAGAAAGCTATGGTAAAATTGTTCAGAAAAATGTTAGTGAAGCAATCAAAAAACTAGCCGCAATATTAAAATAATGCTGCTAAATCAATAAAGAAATCCAAAAATACATAACACACCTTCCAATTAAAAAAAGATAGGAACGCTATCGCTGCCCTTTTTGCGCATACCCGGCCAACGCTCTGCCAACGCTCCAAAAAAAATTACTGTCACAGTTTTTGAAACAAAAACACGTACGCTTCGCAACTTGCGCCAGTAATTTTTTTCCCCAAGCTGTTTTACATAATTGAGTATTATAGTTCATCACAAAGCGTTAATATTGTTTTCGTTGGTTTTTGCAATGAAGCTATAATATCATTTATGTAAAACAGCCGCCACACCCCACGCTCGCGCCAGTGGCTCTAGGACAACTTTTTTCATTGCTTCCTCGCTCCTGCCGGCAATAAAAAAAACCGTCCTTCGCCACTGTCTTCAAAAACGTACGCCATTTCAAAAGAAACTTTACGGTAATACTTACTTTCAAGAACATTTACAGTCACTATTTTTAGCAACTTAGTGTATAAATCGATAAGTGGTGTTTACCCTGAGCCTGCCGAAGGACATTGCTTTTGTGCGTGCTGCATTTCCAAAACAACCCTTTTCATAATTCAAAATTCTCCATTCATAATTACATTCTGGCACCCACAAAATCAAAAAAAACTAGCAAGAGTATTGTTTTTTTTATAAAAAAACATACACTTGCTCTGAGCTACTGCCACCGCACTACGATAGTTTTTTCATTGTTTTTTGAAGAGGCTTTTTATTTTCAAAACAACTTTAATTCATAATTCATAATTCCCAATTCATAATTGATTGCAAGCCTCCTCAAAAATCAATTGGTAGAAGGAAGAGTATCAATTTTTCAGATGGATAAAGCACACCTTCTTTTTCATCAAAATTAATCATCCATCTACAAAAAATTGATACACTTCCAAAGACGATTATCTTCCATATCAACTCCCAATCCTTCAAACTTAATCCGATTAAACAAGAATATTTTGATTGGATATTCAAAACAAAAAATAAAAAAAAGAGAGTAAAGGTAAGTTCCAGGTTTACAAAAAAGCAAGTTCAAGCCCTACGGGTTTTTGATAAAATCTCCACCCTTTCGGGTAGTATTTTATCAAAAAAACCTGCTTTTTAGAAACCTTCCACTTGAAAGAACGGCTTTCTTTTTTTCTTTTTTTTCTTTTGAAAATTTTTATAGGTCGAGCTTCGCGAAGCACTTCTAAAATTCATCAGAAATCCTGCGGAAAATTGAAAATCTAACCCATTTTTAAAGCCGAATGTTATGCCGAATTTCATCATCAAGACCCACCGAGTTGGAACAATTTACACAAAACCCCATTTGTTTATACTTAACAAGGGGATGAATAGCGGAAAGCCCCAAAAAGAGCAGTTCACAAACAGTTTTGTAGTCATTTTTGAGAAAGAAGAAGATTGCGAAAGCTTATTTTTTGTTGCTTATAGTTTATGGCAAACAAAATTCTGGCATCCGTTTTTAGTAGGTTCGGTTATTCCGTTTTTGCGCCTTCCAGATTTCAAAAAAGAATTCGATCCACAAGCCAGTTTGATGATGCTGGAGCACGAGCAACATCTAAAAAATGTTGCAGCTCTCAAACTTCTAGAGAAAAAAGAAAAACAATACAAAGAGGATATGCTACTCATAAATGACCTCCGCAGAGCCATTTTATACCGCTATTGCAGAAAATGAAACAATCCTGGTCCAACTGGACTAGGATTGTTTGCGCCTAATTCCCAAGCAAACCAACGCATAAAAGCAATATGATTGCCCCACTTAAATAAATCGAAGTAAAGCAAAGCAATTGCCTTTTATTAACTGCTAAAAATCAAAAAAGCCCCGTATTACGGAGCTTATGTTGCTATTTTGAAAAGTATTTATTTAACTGGTTCCGGCTCTTCTTCCGATTTTACAGCGGTTTGAGAAACCACCGAAATAATACTACCGCCCAGAACCAAGTAACCCGCTGCACTTACTAATCCAAGAGGCAAGGCAACAGGAGAAGCGATGATTGTTCCGCCAATAGTTGCCAAAGCAATTCCAACTGTTCTCAAAATTTTAAACCATTTTGGAGTTGGTGCCAAGGCTCTTTCCACGACATTCATATTTTTATTTTTCATAATCTTGATTTTTATAAATTGATAGTTCTAAATTGTGTACTCTTTTTTCGATGTATTCTACTTTCTGGTTGAGTAAATCATTACCACTTTTGAACTCTGTTTTGATGATTAAAGCCATTGTTTTTACTTCAATTAAGTCTTTTTCCATACTCTTGAAATCGGTGTGTAATTGCTTGATAAAGTAAGCCACAACAGAGAGTAATAAGGTGATAAGTGTTCCAAAAAGTGTAGCGATGATGTTGATATTTTCCATTTTTTGGGCTTTTTAGAATTGAAAATTATTTTCAATAATTATTTTGTTGTTTTCAACTTTTGCCAGTGCTGCCAATTTTGGATAAACCATTTTGTAAGCTGCAACACTTTGAGTAACTTGAAAATTGCCATCAACAAACTGGAACCCAAAACCACAAAGCGGACAACCGGCAGTCTCTTTGATAGTGTTTCCGGTATGGATATATACAAAACTGAAGTTCGGTAAACCAGAAATCTCAATCATTCCCTGATGCAGCTTTCCAAATGCTTTTTTGTAATCCACATTTTTAGCTCCCCAAGTGTTCAACTTCAAACTAAAAACACCTTTTGGAATGGCAGTTTGTGAAGGGATTTTCACTTCTCTGATTTTATCCTCTAACAAATAACATTGAAAGATGCCGTTAATGTACAATTGGCTCAATGTGCTTTCTTTGCCCTGTGCTACTCTTATTATTTTACTTTCCATAGTCTTTATAGTTTTGAGATTAAACAAAAAATCCCTCACTTTTGGTGAGGGATTTGTAATGACTTTTTTTAAAAAGCATCCTCAATTTTCAAGCAGTTCCCACTGGAAAACAAGTAGTAATTAGCCCCAACTTGTTGGTAAAACTCAATTCCTATGCACTGCAAAACTGTGGTATTTACCGTTGGTATAATTCCAACTGGGAAAGTGACAGTAATTGTAGTAGCAGAAACTGGAGCGTTCAAATCCAAAAAGTCACTGTATCGAATATAGTTTACCTCATTGATATCAGGATCCATAGGATCATAGCTGTTAGTAGTAGCGTTGTATTCAAAATCACTCACTACGGAAAGCGAAGTAATCAAACGGAAATGTGTTGCACCAGCGGGTGCATTAACCATATTCGCTGGATTAAAATCGCCAATACTAAAATCACCACTGTCTCTGTTATAAGTATGCGTTACTGCATAAGGAGCATTAAAAATTCCATTGAAAGAAGTGTTTTTGTCAAACTCAAAACCTTTTAAGTGATTTCTTTGAGTGGAGATTTCAATTTTACGGTAACCTCTGGCTTCCGTTTGGTCTTCCAAGTTGATTTTCTTCATAATTGAAGTCAATCTTCCAGTTACTTGGCTGTCCGCCATTTGTTTCATTAATTGAGATAAACCAGTTCGAACAGATTTTCCGGCTTTGGCACAAGCGCCAAATTCGTTCATATTCTCACGGGTTCTCTCAAATTCAGGAGCAGATAATACTTGGTCGCCAGTTGGTCCACCAACCATTCCAGCGAAGTAGCCTTCCTGTCCTTTAATTTTGAAGTGTCGGATATCTCCAAGAGTTCCAACATACTTAATAACACCTTTTTGTCTTGCCATTTTTTTAAGATTTAAAAAGTTAATAATTAGATTAAATTCATAAGACAAATTTCAATGATTATCTTTGATTATCAATAACTTAAATAACTATAAATCAATGCAATACAACGCAAAAGCACCGTACATAGTGGAAACCCATTGGCAAATTGAAGAAGTACTTGACGGCGATAGCATCATCATTAGCCATCGTTTCACTAAATTGAAAAAAGAAATCCGTCTTTATGGTTTGGATGCACCAGAAGTAAAGATTAACAGAAAGATGAAAGAGGATGAAGAGAAAAGCAGTTTACCTGCTCAATTATTACTCCAATTTGGTTTGCAATCCTTGCACTTCGTTTTGTTGGTTGCACCGCCTAAAACGGTTGTGACTATCATCACAGAAAAGGAGAACTATTACGACTACTGGAACAGGCAATTAGGGTATGTAATTTTGCCTAGTGGATTATGCTTAAATGAATTACTTTTACAAAATGGGTATGCTAAAGCAACCCAACACTATTATTGTGGCAAGCTAGCAGAGTATCAAGCGATGAACCGCCAAGCACAGCTTAATAATATTGGGATTTATAGTCAAGTAAAAGTATTCTGATTTGTTGTACTTATGTTGTACTAAGAGAATTTAAAAAGTAAAGAACATCAATAAATACTAATCCTTACAGGCGTAAAGAGTATATATTCAAGTTGGCAGACAGTTGTTGAGAACCAAAAGAAACGATAATTAAAAAACAGAAGTATTTAATGGCAAAATATGAATTTGAATATGTAAACCAAAAATATTCATTAACACTTTTTTTAATATCATTTGCAACTTTTTTTGCGTTGATATTCACATTGGTTGAATTTAAAAAATACTTCAATATTTATTTTACAATGATTCTTTCATTTGGAATTCCAATTTTAATTTTTTGGCTGAATAAACACAAAATGAAGAAAGTTGGTTTTGCAATTTTAGAAGAAAATTATACTGAAATAAATAAAAATGACAAACTGGAGAGAATAAATTTTGATGAAATTAAAAATTACCAAGTACAAGTTTATAATGGAAGTATTAGTTTGCTTATAAATTTAAAAAGCGGAAAAAGAATGAGTTTGTCTTCAAGTCCAACGTTTTGTAATACAGAATATTTTGATAAGTATTGTCAAGAATTAGAAAGTAAAATTGAAAAATACCTAAGCCTTCATCAATTAGAAACAATACGAAAAAAGACTTTTTTTGAAAAAACTTGGATATATCCATTTCTTATTATTATAACTGGAATAGTTTTAGTTTTTATAATTATTTTAATAAATAAAGGCAATGGATTCCCAATTTCACTAATTGGAGCTGTCGCACCTTTATTAGCACTTTGGGGTGGATATTTTAGTGCTAAAAATAAAACTGAAAAACAACAAACTGAAAATAAATAAAAAAGCAACCGATCTGCCAACAGCTGTTTTGAGCTAGCTGGAATTTAGTGGAATTATCGTTTCGCATCAAGTTTTCGTTAAGCCGAAAACTGAGCGGTTACGAACTTCCAGCCATCTCAAAGCAGCAAAACGTTGGGTGACAGTTTGTGAGCCCGATAAACCAAAAAAATATCGAACAATGAAATACAACTTCTATAAAAATACTTTCCTACTATTTATTTTATTTTTATTAATGGTTAGTTGTTGTTATAAAGGATTATATTCTAAGAACGGTGTATGTAGGAGAAAAATAAATGACTATAAATATAAAAATTCAACTATAGATAATATAGACACCCTAGCTGTTTATAAAGAACAAATCAATTTTGCAAAAAATTCTATCACAAAGGAATATGTATACTTTGAAAAAATAGATGATAATAGTTATCCGTATGTAAGTTACTTAAAGTTTTATTCAAATAATAAAGTTGGAATATTTAACATTGCAAAATCTGACACTTTGAAATTAACGAGAGAACATTTTGACCCAAGCAAAGCATCAATGGGTTATTATCTAATAGAAGGAAATAAAGTGAAAATGAAATTTTCAATAGTTTTTCAATGTAGTCATCAAATATTGAGAGAAAAAGGAACCATAAACAAAGACTCAATCACAGCTCTTCAATCATTAACAGCTCTTCAATCAGGATATTCAGGAACCATTTATGTAAAACGAGATATTCCTAAAACATATTTAGAAAATTGGAAACCTGATTGGTAATGATAAATAAGAAAACCGATCACCCAACACGCGTCAAAAGCAATCGCTAGTTTTCGGTTCATTGTTCGTTTCTTTTTCCTAACTTCGTTTTCTCCTAGTGGAGAAAACTCGCTCGCCAAGCCGCGACTGCTTCTGGCGCGAGAACGTTGGTAGCAAGCTTAAAAAAATCGTAGATGAATAACGAAAAATGGAAAGAAATATGCTTTTTGCTATCCGAAAATATTCGGACAGAAATTAGCGAAAGTGATTTTGAGCAAAATGTAATTCAATCCTTGCGAGTTTTAGATTGGAAAGAATATTCTGGAGATTTACAAATTCGTCCATCATTTCCTATTGGTGCTTCAAACAGAATTGTTCCTGATATTGTTATAAATTCAGCAGAAAAGAAAAACTTATTTGTAATTGAAATCAAACAACCGAGTATACCGCTGAATACTAAATTTCAACAACAGTTATTTTCTTACATGCGCCAATTAAAACTTCAATATGGTGTTTTAATTGGCCAAGTTATTCAAATATTTTATGATGGAGATTTAACAGAACATGACGAACCAGTTCTACTTGAAACTATTGATTTTGAAAAAGATAGTCAAAAAGGACAGAAATTTGTGGAATTATTTAACAAAGAGAATTTCAGTTATAACTCATTAAATACATTTACACAAAATTCACTGAATAAGATAAACAGAAAAAATGAGCAAAAAATATTGTCACAGATAATCTTATCACCAGATTACGAACCGAAAATTTTAGAATTAATTAAACTTGATTTACTAAATAAATATGACGGAGAAATAATCGACAATGTCCTGCAAGGATTATCAATAAACATTACAACAAAAAATCCAACTGAAATTGGAATGTCAAAAATTCAAACTGATATTTCCGAACTGTCTGCAATTAAAAGTTCGAGAGACAAAACTAAATACATTATTAACGGAACAGGAACAAAACTTGCGAAAAACAAATTTGTTTTAGAATTAGTTCGAGCTTATTTAAAAGAAAAACCTTTAAACTTCAGCAGTCTTAAAAATATTTTTCGTGACGAATATCAAGGTTCAACAGGAGTTATTAATGAACTTGAATTAGTAGAAACAAAATATGCCAATAAATCTAATAAAAGACATTTTACTGGAAATGAAAACATATTGATAAGCAATGATAATGTAAAATTTGTAGTTTCTACAGAATGGGGTAAAGGAAATATTGACAATATTGTTGATTTGGCTAGAAAAGAAGGCTTTAAAATTGAAGAAGTTTAAACTAAACCTACAAAAAGCCAGCTACCAACACACGCTACAAGCAATTTGGGTATTAGGCTTAATTTGAAAATGGTCTTGTATTTGGAAGATTTGGCAAATCCGAAGAATGGGCTTAATTTAGTCCCAAACTGCTTGTAGCGCGGGAACGTCAAACTGTCTAAAAACCTCCCTTAAATTAATTGTCTTTTTTTGAAACAAAACGTCCCATTTATTTGATGTTTTGATGGTTTTTTCTTATATTTAAGCTGTAAAACAAGCTACTATGAGCAAATTCATTATAGGAAAAGACCGCAATCAAACCGAGTTTTTTTGTTTAGAACAAGTCATAGATCAATCCAATAGTGTACGGATAATTGATCTTTTTGTAGATAGCCTTTCTTTGAAAGATATGGGATTTAAAACCGAATTTATTGAAAACGGTCGTCCTGCTTATCATCCTGCTGATTTATTAAAACTGTATTTATATGGATATCTTAATAGAACTCGTTCCTCACGGCAATTGGAAAAAGAATGTATTCGAAATTTAGAAGTTATTTGGTTGCTTAAAGGATTAGTTCCTGACCACAACACCATTGCTAATTTTAGAAAAAATAATCCTAAAGCTATTGAGAAAGTGTTTCGCTCTACAGTGAGCATGGCAAATCATTTTAACCTAATTGGAGGTACACTAGTGGCAGGCGATAGCACCAAACTCAGAGCCCAAAACTCTAAGAAAAACAACTTTAATCCTGCTAAAATTGAACGTCATATTGCCTATATTGATAACAAACTGCAAGAATATCAAAACCAATTAGCACAAGCCGATGGTGACATTGTAGCGCAAAATGAAATACAAGAAAAAGTAATCAAACATAAAAATCAAAAACAAAAATACCAAGACTATCAAAAACAAATAGAAGAAACAAACACAACCCAAATCTCTACTTCTGACCCCGACAGCCGTCAAATGATTACCCGAAACAACATAACCGAAGTAGCCTATAATGTACAAACCGTGGTGGATGAAAAGCACAAAATTCCTATTGATTTTAAAGTAACCAATCAAAACGATTCTAAAGCTATGGGTGGCATGTTGCGCCGAACCAAAACCATTTTAGGTCATACTGATTTTAAAGCCTTGTATGATAAAGGATATTACACAGGAAGCGAATTTGATTATGCAGATAGACTGGGAATAGAAGTCCTAGTTGCCGTTCCGGAGGTGGCGGCGCATGCACCCAATCCTGATTTTGATGTAGAACATTTTGTGTATGATAAAGAAAAGGATTGTTTTACTTGTCCTGCCAAGCAAGTACTAACCACAAATGGCAATTGGTACAATAAAACCAACGGCAAGTCTGTTACCAAAATGAAGCATTACAAAACCACGGCTTGCTTGAGCTGTGCCTTGATGCAACAATGCACCAAAAATAAAAAAGGAAGGCTCATAGAACGCTCACAACATGCCGATTTAATCTATGAAAACAAAGTCAGAGTAGAACAAAACAAAGAACTCTACCGAAAGCGACAAGCCATCGTAGAGCATCCGTATGGCATCATCAAACGCCAATGGGATTTTTATTATATCATGACTAAAAAATCAATCAAACATGCTTCGGCTGATGTTGGATTAATTTTTACAGCCTTTAACCTGAGAAGGATTATAAACCTAATTGACCCAAATCAAATGAAAAAGTATATGCAGCTGCTTTGGCTTACTTTTTTGAGTTATTACAAAGGTTTTAAAGCTATTTTAAAGCAATTATTTTTCTCTAAATCGAAAACTACATTTTTTAATTTATCCCTAAATCATTGCTGAAAAGAAGTATATTTGGACTTACGTAAGTTGGTTTATAAAGAAACTTAGGTTTTTAGACGAACTGACGTTGGTGGAAATGCCAAAAAAAATCTCCGGAAATATAAACTTCTAAATTTATTTTTAAAATAATTTAATTATATTGTTGTACTTTAGCGCAACTTTATTAATTTTGTCATGTGGAAAAAGAAAAGAAAATAAGAACGGTAACATTCTATAAAGATTACTTTATAGAATTTTTTTTAAAACAACGTGAAAAGGTTCAAGATAAAATAACTTGGACTTTGGAATTGATTGAACATTTAGAAAAAATTCCAGAAACTTATTTAAAACATCTTGAAAATACGGATGGATTATATGAAATAAGAGTAAAACAAGGAAGTGATATTTTTAGAATATTCTGTTTTTTTGACAAAGGAAAATTAATCGTTCTTGCAAATGGTTTCCAAAAGAAAGAACAGAAAATACCAAAAAAAGAAATCGAAAAAGCATTAAAAATAAAAAAAGAATATGAAAGCGAAAACAAATAATTTAAAAACTCTTGCCGAATTCAAAGATGAATTTTATGGCAAAAAAGGAACAGAAAAACGTGATAAATTAGAAAAAGGTTACGAACAGTTTAAACTTGGCGCATTAATTCACGAAGCGAGAATTGAAAAAGGTTTAACACAAGAAGAACTTGCTCATAAAAGCGGAACAACAAAATCTTATATTTCAAGAATTGAGAATAATGTAAAAGAAGTACGATTTTCAACTTTACAAAAAATTGTAGAATTAGGTTTGGGTGGAAAATTAGAACTTGCAATAAAGTTATAAATAAAGGCACTATCCACCAACAGCTGTTTCTTGCAATGGCTAGGCATGGGATTTATTTATAAAACTTAATTTTTGAAACTAAATTTTAGTTTTATTTTTGATGGTTAGTGTCGAAATTACGCCACTGCCAGAAGCAGCAAAACGTCCAAGATCAAATCCAAATATTTAAGCACAAAATTTACTCATTTCTACATAAGGCGTTCCTCTGTTTACGGTTGCAAATACTCTTGATACGATTTTGTTTCTAATAATGTTTAATACCTCCATTTTCGGTTTTCCTTCTTCCACTCTTTTTTGATAATACAATTTTAATTCTTTGTCATGCTGAATGGCACTTATGGCTGACATGGAGAGCAAACTCTTCATCTTTCGATCACTACTCCTTTGACTGTTTTGGAGAGTTTATAGTTGTTTATCATAGTCTCATCGGTTTTTATAAGCTCATTAATGCTTTTTTCTGTTGTGAGAATTTGCTTTTCTAATTTGCTCATATTTTCTTTCAATATTCCCAAGGAAACATCATTTAATTCATCAATAACTATTTCTTGCATCCCTTTGTAAAGATTCTTGCTCGCTGTGAGTTGTTTAACCAATTGTTCTCGTAAACTCATCATCCGTTGTAATTCAATTAGCTTCTTTGCTGGAGGTACTGATGGTATCAATTCCTCCCTTCTTAACCAAGCGTAGTTGGCTATTTCCCATGCATCTGCCTTATCACTTTTACCTCGCTTTAATCCCATAGAACGCTTAATCTCTATGGCATTGATACAACAATATCGATACTTGTTCTCAAACAAAAAATAACTTAATAGTATGCAATACCAACCGGTATGCTCAAAGCAAAACAAGGTTTCTTCTAAATTGATTTTTTGCTTGATTGTCCAACTAATAATTTGTTTAAAGCCTTTTAAATCATTGCTAAATTGTTTGTGAACTTTGGTAGTTCTTACATAAACATCTAGTGTTAATTTGGAAACATCAATTCCAATAGTTTCTGTTACTTTTTTCATACATTTGTTTTTAGGATAAATAAATACCTTGCTGTGCTATCGCCTTTAGCGGGTCTAAAAACCCATCATTCCAAGTAGTACTGGCAAGTCCGAAAGTAGAAACGGGTCTTATGCAGCTTATAGGCCTATACCCTACGAAACGTTTTAGTTCACCCGTTTCTTCTTCGGAAAAATAAGTATTTATTTCTTTATGCAAACTAAAGACGAAACGTTTTAGTTCACCCGTTTCTTCTTCGGAAAAATAAGTATTTATTTCTTTATGCAAACTAAAGACGAAACGTTAAGAGTCTTATCTAACCCTTAATTAATTATAGAAAATTTATTATAAATAACATATATGTAAACATATTTTTAAATTTATATCAATAAATAAACAATTTTAATGATATTTAATTAATAAATCACTTCGAAAACATATTTAACTACTTTTAAATTATAATTTAATACAAAATGAGTACCTTACCATTCTAAAAAGATGAATATTAAAAAGAGTATTAGGTTCGAAATAGTTGTTTATGGAAATTTTTCACATTAGTGCCGAATGTAATCCCGTTGCTAAAGAAGGCGATTTAGCAGATGGCATTAGCTCACTTTGTAAAAATCAAAAACTTTTAGGACATCAACCAAAAGTAGTTGTCCCTTTTTATGATAATATATTTGCGAAACAAAACGTTTTTGAAGAAATATATTCAGGCGAGCTTCATTTAGGATGGTTTCGTTTTTCGTTTACTGTTTTAAAGGAGAAAACAAACAAATTAGGATTTGACTTATTTCATATAGCTATTCCAGAATTGTTTGACAGACCAAATATTTATTTCTATGAAGATGATACCGAACGTTTTGTGGCTTTTCAGATTGCTTTTCTAGATTGGATTTCAAAAACCAATCAAAAATCTGATATTATTCATTGCCATGAACACCATACAGGTTTAATTCCTTTTATGGTGAAACATTGTTTTAGCTTTTTTGATTTAAAAGATACACCCACTGTGTTAACCATTTATAATGAAAAACACCAAGGAGCATTTAGTTCTGATAAACTAAATTATCTGCCTACTTTCGACCAGTCTAAAATTGGTCTTTTAGAATGGAATGGAATGATAAATCCTTTAGCTTCAGCCATACGATGTGTATGGAAAATTACCACAATCTCACCTAGTTATTTGGATGATATTTGTAGTAATATAAGCGGTTTAGAAAATTTATTGCACTATGAAAAGCAAAAAGCCATTGGAATTCTAAACGGAATAGATACTCGTGTTTGGAACCCAAAAACTGATTCTTTACTTATTGAGAACTATTCAATAGAGAATTTTCAAAAAGGCAAACAAATGAACAAAGAATACATTTGCGAACAATTTAATTTAGACGTTTCTAAACCTTTATTTGTATTTATTGGAAACTTAACACCTGAAAAAGGTGCCGATATATTACCCGAGATTTGCAGTGTTGTATTAAACAATCATCCAAAAGAAATAAACATTTTAATTCTAGGTAAAGGAAATCCAGTTCTAGAAAAAAGTTTGCAAGGTTTAAAAAATTTCTATTACGGAAACTATAATTCCAATATGAATTATAATGAAAAACTTGAACATCTTGTATTTGCCTCAGCCGATTTCTTATTGATGCCTTCAAGGGTTGAACCCTGTGGAACAAACCAAATGATTGCCTTACATTACGGAACAATTCCTATTGTGAGAAGAACTGGAGGCTTAAAAGATACTGTATTAGATATGGGAGATGGAGGTTTTGGCATATGTCACGACCAAACGAGTATTTTTGATGTAAATCATTCAATAACAAGGGCTATTACTTTATATAATGATACCTCAGAATTAAATGCAATTAGAAAAACAGCAATGGAAAAAGACCATTCATGGGAAAACGTTGCAAAAAAATATATAAAAACATACGAATCTTTAACTACATAAATCATGAAAAAAAGCACGCTCGCCATTATTTTAGGAGGCGGCCAAGGATCTAGATTGGCACCACTAACAGAAAGTCGGTCAAAACCAGCTGTACCTGTAGCGGGGAAATACAGACTGGTAGATATTCCAATTTCAAATTGTATCAACTCTGATATTAAAAGAATGTTTGTTTTAACACAATTTAATTCGGCTTCATTGAATCAGCATATCAAAAACACCTACCATTTTAGTCACTTTAGCACTGCTTTTGTTGATATTTTAGCGGCCGAACAAACTCCTGATAACCCAACATGGTTTCAAGGAACGGCTGATGCCGTAAGACAATGTATGCAACATTTTATGAATCATGATTTCGACTATGCTCTTATTTTATCAGGAGATCAGTTGTATCAAATGAATTTTAATGAAATGATAAATGCTCACGAAAAAAGCGGTGCCGCCATTTCTATTGCAACATTACCAGTAAATGCTAAGGAAGCTTCAGAGTTTGGTATCCTAAAAACCGATGATGAAAATTTTATATCCTCATTTATAGAAAAACCAGCCGCAGAACTTTTGCCTGATTGGACATCTGAAGTAAGTGACGAAATGAAGCAAGAAGGAAAGATTTATTTGGCTTCTATGGGTATTTATATTTTTAACCGTGAATTATTGCTAGAGTTAATGTCAAATCCTGATACCAAAGATTTTGGAAAAGAAATTATTCCACAAGCCATTGGAAAACACAAAATATTGAGCTACCAATATGAAGGCTATTGGACCGATATTGGAAACATTGATTCTTTCTTTGAAGCAAATTTAGGGCTAACTGATGACATTCCTAAATTTAACTTATTTGACAATTCTAGTAAAATATATACCAGAGCAAGGGTTTTACCACCATCAAAAATAACTGGAGCATCAACTCTTGACAAATCAATTGTTACTGAGGGATGTATTATAAATGGTACTACAATTAAGCATTCAGTTATAGGAATCAGAAGTAGAATTGGTTTTGGTTCTTCAATATCAAATTCATATTTAATGGGAAATGATTTCTATCAAAATATAGATGAAATTAGAACTAATAATGAGAAAGGAATAATAAACATCGGAATTGGTGAACGTTGTTCGATAAATAACACAATTGTCGATAAAAACTGTAGAATTGGAAATGATGTAACATTAAATGGTGGGAAACACTTAGAAAACACAAATACAAATCTTTACACTATTAAAGATGGAATTATAGTTGTTAAAAAAGGGGTTACTATTCCTGACGGATTTACCATTTAATAGAAATTCATAAACATAAAAAAAAAACACATCTTTTATCTCAAAAGATGTGTTTTTTTTTAACCTGAATTATTACAACTGCGAATTAATGTAATTTGAAATAGAAGCCATTTCAGCATCATTTAAATGAGCTTTCTTTTGCATACTGTACAAAATGGGTTTCCATTCCTCAGCAGAAAATTCTTTTGCACCATAAAGTTTGTGACAGTTAGCACAATTATTTTCATACAAATTTTTACCTTCCTCAATACTACTTGTTACTACTTCTTTTTTGGCTTCAGCAACTACTGGAACTGGCAAGGTTGATTTTGAAGCACAGGAATAAATCATAAACCCTAAAAATGCGATAACAATAATTTTTAATTTCATATCTGTAAATGTTATTTGTTAGCGATCATATTTGGGAATTTATATAATCTAAATAATAGACTAATGTATGCTTTTTTTCTGTTTAAAAAGAAACTATTTCACATCCATTAATTCTACATCAAAAATTAATGTTGCGTTTGGTGGAATTACTCCACCTGCACCACGAGAACCATATCCTAAATGTGATGGAATAACAAAACGAGCTTTATCACCAACTTGCAATAAGGCAATTCCTTCATCCCATCCTTCAATAACATTTCCTCTTCCTAAAGGAAATTCGATTGGTTTTTTTCTTGGATACGAACTATCAAAGACTTTTCCGTCTTCTAGTTGCCCTGAATAATGAACTGAAACTGTTTTTCCGTTTTCTGCTTTTTTACCATTTCCTCTTTGAATAAATTGGTAACGCAAACCGCTTTCTGTTTTTTCGAAACCAGCAGCCAGTTTTTCCATTTTTGCTTCAGCGGCTTCTCTTTCGGCAGCTTCACGTTTAGCACGAGAGCCTTCAAAAGTTCTGAAAGCTTCAACAGCATTCCATTTTTGAGCTTCCTCACCTACTCTAATAATTTCTAAAGATTCTAAAACATCGCCTTGCGCAACAGCATCTACAACATCCTGTCCTTCAACTACATGTCCAAAAACAGTATGCTTGCCATCTAACCAAGATGTTGGAACGTGGGTAATATAAAACTGCGAACCATTACTTCCTGGTCCGGAGTTGGCCATAGCCAAAACGCCCGGTTTATCATGCTTTAGACTTGGATGAAATTCGTCATCAAATTTATAACCTGGATCACCTGTTCCTGTTCCTTGTGGGCAACCACCTTGAATCATAAAATCAGGAATAACTCTATGAAATTTTAATCCGTCGTAAAATTTAGTTCCTTGAGGTTTGACTTTATTTTCTAAGTTACCTTCTGCCAATGCTACAAAGTTACCAACAGTTCCTGGTGTTAAATCGTGCGTTAGTTTTACTAAAATCGAACCTTTTTCGGTGTTGAATTTAGCATATATTCCGTTTTCCATTTTTAATGTTTTTTATTGAAGTGCAAATTTACAAAATTAATTTCAAAATGAATATTTGCTTAAACACTGATTATATTATTTGAAAACTTTTAAACTTTGTACCTTTGCTGCTTTCAAAACAAAAACATGCGAATAGACATCATCACCATATTACCTGACCTATTAAAAAGCCCTTTTGAAGCTTCAATAATGAAACGTTCTATAGATAAAGGTTTAGTTCAAGTTTATTTTCATAATTTACGTGATTATACGACCAACAAACAAAAAAGTGTTGACGATTATCCTTTTGGAGGTGGCGCTGGGATGGTAATGACCGTTCAACCCATTGATGCATGCATCACACATTTAAAAAGCGAAAGAACCTATGACGAGATCATCTATATGACTCCCGACGGAGAAACATTGAATCAGAAAATGGCAAATACCATATCGATGTATGATAATATCATTATTCTTTGTGGTCATTATAAAGGAGTCGATCAACGAGTTCGCGATCATTTTATCACTAGAGAAATTTCTATTGGTGATTATGTTTTGAGTGGCGGAGAATTAGGTGCTTTAGTTTTGTCAGATGCTATAATCCGTTTAATTCCCGGTGTTTTAAGTGATGAAACTTCAGCTCTTACAGATAGTTTTCAAGATAATTTATTATCAGGACCTATTTATACACGTCCGGCAGATTACAAAGGATGGAAAGTTCCTGACGTTTTAACGAGCGGAAATTTTGCAAAAATCGATAAATGGAATGAAGATATGGCTTATGAACACACTAAAAACAGAAGACCTGATTTACTAGAAGAAAGTTAAATGTTATAAGAAAAAAAGTTGAGCGTTTTATTAAAAAAAAAATCATAACTCATAACTCATAACTCATAACTTTTTTTTACATTTGCACCCACATTTGACCAACCTCTGGCGAAAACCGCGAATGTTGCTCTAATTTAAAACCATAATTAAAAAAATATCATGGCAGATTTAATGAAATTCGTTCAAGACGAATTCGTAACAAGAAAAGATTTCCCTGTATTCGGAGCTGGTGATACTATCACTGTGTTCTATGAAATTAAAGAGGGTGAAAAAACAAGAACTCAGTTTTTTAAAGGAGTGGTTATTCAAAGAAGAGGTTCTGGAAATACAGAAACTTTTACTATTCGTAAAATGTCAGGTGCAGTTGGTGTAGAGCGTATCTTCCCTGTAAACTTACCCGCTTTACAGAAAATAGAAATTAACAAGAAAGGTCATGTTCGTAGAGCTAGAATTTTCTACTTTAGAGAACTTACTGGTAAAAAAGCAAAAATTAGAGATAAAAGAAGATAATTTTTCTTTTCAGCATATTAAATCCCGATACTATCGGGATTTTTTTTTGAAACAAATCAATAAAATTATGCATCCAAAAACCAATTAAAATAGCAAATTGCAAATTTCTAGTTATTAAAATTAATATTAATGTTTTTATTCTAATACTAGCATCGTTTTTAAACTGATTTTCATATATTTGCGCTCCTTTATTTTAAGTAAAAATACTTAGATAAATTTTAACACTGATTTAGATTTTACAATTAAAAAAATGACACAAAAATCAAAAATTTTTTACACGCTTACCGATGAAGCGCCATTATTGGCCACTTATTCTTTTTTACCAATTGTTCAAGCTTTTACGGCAACTTCTGATATTGAAATTGAAACTAGAGACATTTCCCTTGCTGGAAGAATTCTAGCTAATTTTCCTTCTTATTTAAAAGAAAAACAAAAAGTGGGAGATGCATTATTAGAACTAGGGAAATTGGCAACTACTCCAGAAGCAAACATCATTAAACTACCTAATGTTTCTGCATCAGTACCACAATTAAAAGCAGCAATTGCGGAATTACAATCTCACGGATATGCAGTTCCAAATTTTCCTGAAGAACCATCAAATGATGAAGAAAAATCTATAAAAGCGCAATATTCAAAAATATTAGGTTCAGCGGTAAATCCTGTTTTACGTGAAGGAAATTCTGATCGTAGAGCGCCAAAAGCTGTAAAAAATTACGCAAAAGCCAATCCGCACTCCATGGGGGCTTGGGCATCAGACTCAAAAACAAAAGTAGCTTCCATGAAAAGTGGAGACTTTTACGGAAGTGAAAAATCATTAACCATTACTGAGGCAACCGATGTAAAAATTGAATTTTTTGGAGAAGATGGATCGTCTACAGTTTTAAAAGCCAGTACTCCTTTAAAATCAGGTGAAATCATTGATAGCTCGGTAATGAATATTACCTCTTTGAAAAGTTTTATTGCAAAAACAATCATTGAAGCTAGAGAAAAAAATGTATTGCTTTCTGTTCATTTGAAAGCAACAATGATGAAAGTTTCAGATCCAATTATTTTTGGAGCCATTGTTGAAGTATATTTTGCAGCAGTATTCGAAAAATATGCTACTCTATTTAGTGAATTAAATATCGATACCCGAAACGGCTTGGGTGATGTTTATGCTAAAATTGCAGGTAATCCATTGCAAACTGAAATAGAAGAAGCGATAGACGAGGCTATAGAAAACGGACCAGCATTAGCAATGGTAAATTCTGAGAAAGGAATTACAAACCTTCAAGTTCCGTCGGATGTAATTGTAGATGCATCTATGCCTGCAATGATTCGTACTTCAGGACAGATGTATAATAAACGTGGTAAATTACAGGATACTTTTGCAATTATACCTGACAGATGTTATGCAGGTGTTTATACAGCTACTATAGACTTTTGTAAAAAACATGGGGCTTTTGACCCAAAAACTATGGGAAGCGTTCCTAACGTTGGACTGATGGCTCAAAAAGCAGAAGAATACGGTTCGCATGATAAGACTTTCCAAATGAAAGCCAATGGAACAGTTCGAGTTATTGATACCAATGGAACAATCTTAATGGAACAATTAGTAGAAAAAAATGATATTTTCAGAATGTGTCAAGCTAAAGATGCTCCTATTCAAGATTGGGTAAAATTAGCCGTAAACAGAGCCCGTTTATCTAATACTCCAGCTGTATTTTGGTTGGATGAAAACAGAGCGCATGATAGAGAATTAATTAAAAAAGTGTCTACTTATTTAAAAGATTACGATACCTCAGCTATAGATATTCAAATTCTTTCACCTATCGAGGCAACTAACTTTACGTTAGAGAGAATTATTAATGGATTAGACACTATATCGGTAACAGGAAACGTTTTACGCGATTATTTAACTGATTTATTCCCAATTTTAGAAGTTGGAACATCTGCTAAAATGTTATCTATCGTTCCGTTGATGAATGGTGGTGGTTTGTTTGAAACTGGTGCTGGTGGATCTGCTCCAAAACACGTCGAACAATTTTCTGCAGAAGGATATTTACGTTGGGATTCTTTAGGTGAATTTTTAGCTTTGGGTGCTTCATTAGAACACTTAGGGCAAACATTAAAGAATTCAAAAGCACTTATTTTAGCCGAAACTCTCGATGTAGCTACTGAGAAATTCTTAGCTAATGATAAATCTCCGGCACGTAAAATTGGAGAAATAGACAACCGTGGTTCTCACTTTTATTTGGCTATGTATTGGGCAGAAGCTCTAGCAGCACAAACCAAAGATGCTACTTTGAAAGCTATCTTTACTCCCGTTTCTTCAGAGTTTTCTCAAAACGTTGCGAAAATAAACTCAGAATTAATAGGAGCTCAAGGAAAACCTCAAACTATTGGAGGTCATTACCAACCAAATCCTGCTTTGACAGAAAAAGCCATGCGACCTAGTACAACATTTAATTCTATATTAGCTCAAATTGCTTAATTAAATATAATTTTACTTTATAATAAAGACAACTTTAACCGGTTGTCTTTTTTATTCATAAAAAAATTAAGATTAATTAACATTTGATTTGTAACAACATAATCCAAAATTCGTCTACTTTGTACTACTAAAAATAAATTATGCAGTTTTCAATTAAATTCCTTACTTCTGTACTATTACTACTACTATTTAATAGCATGAGTGCTCAAGAAAAAAGCACCTCAGATAATACTAAACAAAAATTTACTTTAAGCGGAATTATTACTGATGTAAAAAATAATGAAACCCTTATTGGTGTAAATGTGTACATTCCGTTGTTAAAAACTGGAGTAGCTACAAATGAATACGGGTTTTATTCGATAACAATTCCTAACGGAAGTTACGAAATACAAATTAGTTATGTTGGCTTTCAAACGTTAGAACAAACCATCACTTTAGAAAAAAACTCAAAACTCAATTTTAAACTTTCGAATTTAGAGGAACAACAACTGCAAGAAGTAGTAGTTACTGATAGCAGAAAAGCTACCAATATTCGAAAGGCAGAAATGAGTGTGAATAAACTATCTATATCAACAATTAAAAAAATGCCTGTAGTTCTAGGAGAAGTAGATGTCATAAAATCACTTTTATTATTACCAGGAGTTACCAATGCAGGTGAAGGAGCATCGGGATTTAATGTTCGTGGAGGTGGAGCAGATCAAAATTTAATTTTATTAGACGAAGCTACTATTTTCAATTCTTCGCATGTTTTTGGATTTTTCTCGGTTTTTAACCCTGATGCCATTAAAGATTTAAAACTTTATAAAGGCGGAATTCCTGCTCGTTATGGAGGTAGAGCGTCATCTGTCTTAGATATTTATCAAAAAGACGGAAGTAGTAATGGTTTTCATGCAAATGGAGGAATAGGTTTAATTACTAGTAGATTGCTTGTTGAAGGCCCTATTGTAAAGGACAAAGGCTCGTTTCTTATAGGCGGGAGAGGCTCCTATGCTCATCTTTTCTTAAAACTTTCAGAAGAACAAAAAAACAATTCTGCTTATTTTTATGATTTAAATGCAAAATTTAGTTACAAACTTAATCCTAATAACAACTTGTATTTATCAAGTTATTTTGGTCGAGACGTTTTTAGTTTGGCAAAAAGCTTTACAAACACATACGGAAATGCTACTTTAAATTTAAGATGGAATCATTTATTTTCAGATAAATTGTTTTCAAATTTATCATTAATATATAGTGATTATTATTATGGTTTAGATTTGAATTTCATTGGATTCAAATGGGATTCTGGCATTAAAAACTACAACATTAAATACGATTTCAAAAACTATATTACAGATAATTTCAAACTCAATTTTGGATTAAACGCCATTTACTATGACTTTAATCCAGGCACAATAAAACCTGCTACTGATGATTCTGGATTCAATTTTAGGCAATTAGAAAAGAAAAAAGCTTTTGAGCCAGCAATATATATTGATGCTGAACAAGAGCTTTCAAGTAAAATTGATTTAACTTACGGTTTAAGATACAGTCTTTTTTATAGGTTGGGACAATCGAATGTAGATATTTACGAAAATAACAATCCCGTACTTTTTAATCAAGATTTACAAATTTACGAGAAAGCTAAACCTATAGGAACAAAATTTTATGATTCAAACGAAGTGATTGCCAGTTATAATTATCTTGAGCCAAGAGCTGCAATAGCTTATCAAATAAATGACAACCAATCAGTAAAAATGAGTTACAACAGAATGGTTCAGTATTTACAACTCATTTCTAATACTTCATCTCCTACTCCATTAGACATTTGGACACCAAGCGATAATTTTATAAAACCTCAAATAGCAGATCAAGTAGCAGTAGGGTTTTTCAAAAATTTTAAAGACAATATGTATTCTTTAGAAATTGAAACCTATTATAAAAAAGTAAAAAACAGACTTGACTATATTGATGGTGCGAATTTGATCGCCAATGAAGCTATAGAACAAATAGTATTAAACGGTCAATTGCGATCGTATGGTTTAGAACTAATGTTGCGAAAAAATGAAGGAAAATTAAACGGTTGGATTTCCTATACTTTATCAAAATCTGAACAGCAAACACCCGGAAGAACGCCTGATGAATTGGGTATAAACAATGGTAATTGGTATAATTCTGTTTTTGATAAATTGCACAATGTTGCGGTAACTAGTGCCTATAACTTAAATAAGAAATGGAGCTTTGGCGCTAACTTTATTTTTCAAACTGGTCAACCTGTAACTTATCCAACCGGTCAATATCAATATTTAGATATAAATGTTCCCAGTTATGGACTTAGAAACGAAAATCGATTGTCAGCTTTTCATCATTTAGATATTTCAGCCACACTAACTCCTCATAAAAACAATAATAGAAATTGGAAAACAGAATGGGTTTTTAGTATTTATAATCTATATAATCGCAGAAATGCAGCATCTATAAACTTTAGGCAAAATGCTGATTCTGGTGCAAATGAAGCGGTTCGAACATCTATATTTGGTATTGTACCGGCTGTGAGTTATAATTTTAAATTTTAAATATCATGAAATATATATATCTATCATGCCTCATAATTTTTGCCTCATTTTTTAATAGTTGCGAAGATGTAGTAAACGTTGATTTAAACGCCGCACCACCTAAACTCGTAATTGATGCGTCGATAAATTGGGAAAAAGGAACATCTGGTAATCTTCAAAAAATAAAATTAACGACTACGTCAGATTATTTTAGTTCGGAAATCCCAACTGTTTCAGGAGCTACAATTTTTGTAAAAGACAGTAAAAATAGCAATTATGATTTTATTGAAAATGCTAATACCGGTGAATACTTTTGCACCAATTTTATTCCCATATTAAATGAAGAATATACTCTTACTGTAATTGCTAAAGGACAAACTTATACTGCAAAAGAAACCCTATTGGCAATTGCTCCTATTGATGAAATTGTACAAAACAACGAAGGCGGAATCTTAGGAAACCAAATCGAAATTAAATCATTTTATACAGACCCTAAAGATTCTGATAATTATTATCTGTACAAATACAACTATTCTAATCAAATTAAATCTGATTATTATGTTGATGAAGATAATTTTTTTCAGGGCAATACCTTTTTTAGCCTTTCACAAAATGAAGAACTTAAAGTTGGTGACGTTATTGAGGTTAAACATTTTGGTATTTCAAAAAGATACTATAATTATTTGAGTATTTTATTGAATATTTCAGGAAATAGTGGCGGAGGTCCATTTCAATCTCCACCTGCTACTGTAAGAGGAAATATTATTAATTCTACAGATAAGAATAATTTTCCTCTTGGCTATTTTTCATTATCAGAAGTTGTTACTAAAAGATATACTATTAAATAAGAATCATCTCATAACAAAATTTTGAATTACTACATTTGCAGTAAACATCAATCTATAATTCCTAATTTATAATGTCTTCTCACCATATTGTTCGTGACGATCAAGAGCCAGCATTAATAATTGCTAACGGAGCATCCTGCAACGAAGAATTATTAGGGCAATTGTTAGAATGGTCACCTCTTGTAATAGTTTTAGATGCTGCTATAGAAAGAGTAATCGATTTAAATATTAAGGTAGATGTTGTTTTAGGAGATTTTGACAGAGGTTTTAATCCGCATGAGTTACTGCAATCGCAATATCCTATTGAAATTATTCATACTCCAGACCAAAACAAAACCGATTTAGAAAAGGCCTTTGACTATTTGATAGAAAGAAAAATACCAGCAGTAAATGTAGTTTGGGCAACCGGAAAAAGAGCCGACCATACTATTACCAATTTAACAACTATTATTCAATATAGAGACTCATTAAAAATAGTTATACTCGATGACCACTCAAAAGTGTTTTTATTACCCAAAAAATTCGAGAAATGGTATACTGCAAATACTCCTATTTCTTTAATTCCTGTAGGAAGAGTTTCTGGAATTCATTCTGAAAATTTATTCTATCCTTTAAAAAATGACAGCCTCACTATTGGTTATAAAACTGGAAGTAGTAATCATGTCACTAAAGATGGTATAGTAACTATTTTGCATGAAGAGGGCGATTTATTATTAATGGAGTGTATGGATTAGCTTAAAAAAATTATTCCTTCACTACGATAATAGTTGCTTTAAAACATTTAGACAAATTCCATGAGTTAAGAAAGATAAGATATTTTGTATATTTTTATTTCTTAATTTCTAATTCAAGCCCATTGATTCTCCGTATTCTTATGATAGCCTTGTAGCCTGAATTCAAATTCCAATCCTGATTGGTGACTAATTTTTCGTTACCGTCAAAAAAAGTAAATTGTCCCGTATTAGGATATATCAAACCAGTACCTAAAGCCTCAATTTCAATGGTATTTCTATTCATTTTTAATTCAACATAATATTTTTTAAAACTTCCTTCAAGATATATTAATGGAGCTACCTTTTCTCCATTAACCCAAATGCAAACATTATCCCCGTCAATTTCACCCTTATCCCTACAAGCGATAAGTAATCTTTCAGTAGTAACCACAAACTCTCCAAAAAAGAAATCTTTATTTTCAACCGCGCTTCCATAACCCTCGACATTCAATTTCTTATTGAGTTTTTCTTTATAAATGTCCCCTGGATTTTTAAAATCATTGGTATTTGTAAACTGAATTTTATTTTTTTCTTCTATAAATTTAGAAGTATAAGGTTCTGGCTTAGTATGTAATTTAAAAACAGACGGGGCTACTGGAGTTGGAGACGGTTTAACAGTATTTGGTCCAATTGGTTTAAAAGAGTTGGACTTGTTTTGAAACTCAGATTGAGACAAACAATGCAACGAAAATAAAAATATAAATGCAATGACAGCAATTTGCTTCATAAAAATATTTATAATATATTTTATAAAATTAATGCTTTTAAACATTAACCAACCTATTTTATCATTTTTTTATAATCTGAGATTATAAAAAAGGAAGTACTATTCACAATTACTATTCGCTATATTAGCACCAAAATTAATTACTCTTTAATGACAAATCCAAAAATAAAAATTACAAAAAACGAAATCCTTTCTGATAATTGGTTTACACTAAAAAAAGTCACTTATGAATATCAAAAAGAAGATGGAGATTGGCAAACCCAAATAAGAGAAGTATATGACAGAGGAAATGGCGCAAGTATTTTACTTTACAATAAGGAAATCAAAACAGTAGTTTTGACCAGACAATTGCGAATTCCAACTTATTTAAACGGAAACGATACAGGAATGATGATAGAAACTTGTGCTGGAATGCTCGAAGAAGAAAATCCTGAAGATTGTATAAAAAGAGAAACCGAAGAAGAAACAGGTTACCAAGTAAAAGAAGTTCGAAAAATTTTTGAAGCCTATATGTCACCGGGTGCAATTACAGAAATTCTTCATTTTTTTGTTGGAGAATATTCAAAAGAAATGAAAGTGAATGATGGCGGCGGACTAGACGAAGAACAAGAAAACATAGAAGTTTTAGAAATGCCATTCCATAAAGCAATGCAAATGATTACCACTGGCGAAATAAAAGATGCCAAAACCATCATGCTTTTGCAATATGCAAAAATCAACAATTTATTACTATAAATTTTCTGAACGTTTTCTTATATTTGTCACACTATGCAAAACGAAAAGCCAGAAATTGTTGTCGAAAAAATCAAATTACATCCCAAAAACCCAAACCGTTTTGGATATAACTTTGAACAGTTAATAAAAATTTCACCTGAACTAAAAGACTTTTTTTCTATCAATGAGTATCATACTCAAGTCTTTGATTTTAGCAACCCAAAAGCAATTAAGCTGCTTAACAAGTCTTTGTTAATTGCTCATTATGACATTGGATTTTGGGAAATTCCTGAGAATTATTTATGCCCTCCTATTCCTGGAAGAGCCGATTATATTTATAATATTGGCGATTTATTAGCCTCTAGCAATAATGGAATTATTCCAGTTGGTGAAACCGTTCAAGGGTTAGATATTGGAATTGGAGCCAATTGCGTTTATCCAATAATTGGAAATGCTGTATATGAATGGTCATTTGTTGGGACGGATAGCGATGAAAAAGCCATTCAAAACTGTAAAAAAATAATTGAGGGCAATTCGAAATTAATAGATGCGATAAGTTTGCAATTGCAAATAAACTCACGCCATATTTTTAAAAATATCATTTTACCAGAAGATCGGTTTGCCTTTACAATGTGCAATCCTCCTTTTCACTCCTCTAAAGAAGAAGCTACAATAAGCAACATCAGGAAAATAAGTAATCTTCAAAACACTAGAATCGATAAACCTGCTTTGAATTTTGGCGGACAAAATGCCGAATTATGGTGCGAAGGTGGAGAAATTGGTTTCATTACCCAAATGATTTACGAAAGTGCCAAATACCCCTTGCAAGTGCTTTGGTTTACCACATTAGTTTCTAAAAAAGACAATCTAAAAAGCATTTACAAAACCTTAAATAAAGTAGATGTAGTTGCCATAAAAACCTTTGACATGGCTCAAGGTCAAAAGAAAAGCCGAGTTGTGGCTTGGACTTTTTTAAGCGAGGCCCAACAGAAAGCGTGGAAATTTGAGTAACATTTTTATTAATCTGGACTTTTAATACTAAAAAGGTCTTAACGCCTATACCAAAAATTTCGATTTAATAAAATAACCACAACTTCATTTTATTGAATTCCTTTGTACCTTTGTGCTTCTGAATCTTTGTCCCTAATCAATGAATTTCCAAGTTGTATCCGATTACAAACCAAAAGGCGATCAACCTCAGGCTATTGAAAAATTAGCTAAAGGAATTCTTGACGATGAAAAATTCCAAACTTTATTGGGCGTAACGGGTTCTGGAAAAACATTTACAGTAGCCAATGTCATTGAGGAAGTGCAACGACCAACATTGGTTTTAGCGCACAACAAAACGTTAGCAGCCCAATTGTATTCAGAATTCAAACAATTTTTTCCGAATAATGCGGTAGAATATTTCGTTTCCTACTACGATTATTACCAACCCGAAGCATTTATGCCCGTAACTGGTGTTTTCATCGAAAAGGATTTATCTATCAATGAGGAATTAGAAAAAATGCGAATGTCTACCGTATCCTCCTTACTTTCGGGACGACGCGATATTATTGTAATCTCTTCTGTTTCTTGTTTATACGGAATAGGAAATCCTATTGAATTTCAGAAAAATGTAATTCCAATCGAGAAAGGACAAATCATTTCTCGAACCAAATTATTGCATCAATTGGTGCAAAGTTTGTATTCTAGAACCGAAGCCGATTTTACTCCGGGAAGTTTTAGAATAAAAGGCGATACCGTTGATGTGTATCCGAGTTATGCTGATGATGCCTATCGCATTCATTTTTTTGGAGATGAAATTGAAGAAATAGAGCGTTTTGAAGTTAAAAATGCTACTGTTATTGAAACCTTTGAAAAGCTAACGATTTATCCCGCCAATATGTTTGTGACATCGCCCGATGTTTTGCAAAATGCTATTTGGGAAATTCAACAAGATTTGGTAAAACAAGTCGATTATTTTAAAGAAATAGGAAAGCATCTTGAAGCCAAACGACTAGAAGAACGTACGAATTTCGATTTAGAAATGATTCGTGAATTGGGTTATTGCTCTGGAATAGAAAATTACTCTCGTTATCTAGATGGCCGATTGGCTGGAACTCGCCCTTTTTGTTTGATTGATTATTTTCCGAAAGATTATTTAATGGTGGTTGATGAAAGTCACGTAACCCTTTCTCAAGTGCATGCCATGTATGGTGGTGATAGAAGTAGAAAAGAGAATTTAGTAGAATATGGTTTCCGATTACCCGCTGCCATGGACAATCGTCCTTTAAAATTTGAGGAATTCGAAGCCATGCAAAATCAAGTGATTTACGTTTCAGCAACTCCAGCCGATTATGAATTGCAAAAAACAGATGGTGTCGTTATTGAGCAGGTCATTCGTCCAACAGGATTATTAGATCCTATAATTGAAATTCGTCCAAGTTTGAATCAAATTGATGATTTAATTGAAGAAATTCAAGTTCGTGCTGAAATAGATGAACGTGTTTTAGTGACCACATTAACCAAAAGAATGGCGGAAGAACTGACGAAATATTTAGCAAAGGTTGGTATTCGTTGTCGCTACATTCACTCAGAAGTGGATACCTTAGAACGAATTGAAATCATGCAGGATTTACGAAAAGGATTGTTTGATGTTTTGATTGGTGTTAATTTACTACGTGAAGGATTAGATTTGCCTGAAGTCTCACTTGTTGCTATTTTAGATGCGGATAAGGAAGGTTTTTTACGAAGTCATCGTTCGCTAACCCAAACTATTGGTCGTGCTGCGAGAAACCTGAACGGAAAAGCCATTATGTATGCCGATAAAATTACGGCGAGTATGCAAAAAACGATTGATGAAACCAATTATCGACGAACCAAACAAATTAATTTTAATACTGCAAATAATGTCATTCCAATGGCATTGAATAAAAAAATTGAAAGTGCTTTTACCAAAAATAAATTAGTTGATTTTGAATTGGGGTACACTTCTGGGAATTTAGCGGCCGAACCTGAAACGGAATATTTAAGCAAACCTGAAATTGAAAAACGCATTCGTGAAAAACGAAAAGCAATGGAAAAAGCCGCCAAAGAGTTAGACTTTATGCAAGCAGCAAAATTAAGGGATGAGATAAAGTCTTTGCAAGGACAACTCTCTTAATTGTATTGCTCCTGAAAAACTTCTAACAATAATTCGCCTGAAATCATACCATTTGTAGAGGCTTTCATCAATTCAAGAATTCGCTTAGTTGCATAAGGATTCAAACCCATAGTAATGGCTATTTGTCGTATAGCCGTTTCTTCTTTTTCGTGCAAAATACCATCACAATGCATCAATAAAGCCAAACGATAAAATTGTTGAATACGCTGAAATTGAGATTTAATACTCATTACAGGTAATTCTTGATGAAATAAATCATCAAACACTTCATTTTCGATGCTTAATTCTTTAGCAATAATTTTTAAAAATTGGTATTCTCTAGAATGTAATCGCCCGTCAACAGTAGAAAAAGCAATCATCTCTAAAAGTAAACTTCTTTTTTCTTCAAAACTATTCATCAATTTATTATTTTTAGCTAAAATATTGTTTTTAAAATTAAAATAAAAAAATAAAAATGATTCAACGATTTACGCTATTCGTTTTTATATTGTTTTTTACAACTTCAAATGCGCAAAGCAAATTAGAGCAACAAAGTACTGCTTCAACACAAGTAACAACTTTCACGATTGAAGCACCTCAATTGCAAACTACAAAGAAGATTTGGTTGTATTTACCAAAAGATTATTTAGGTTCAACAAAAAAATATCCTGTTATATATATGCATGATGCACAAAATTTATTTGATGCTAAAACTTCTTATGTTGGTGAATGGAATATTGATGAAAAATTAGATAGCTTAAACGCTCAGGTTATTGTTGTTGGCATCGAACATGGAAACGAAAAACGATTAGAAGAATTAACTCCCTATAAAAACGAAAAATATGGTGGCGGTAAAGCAGACAACTATCTTGACTTTATTGTAAAAAACTTGAAACCAGAAATAGACAAAAAATACCGAACAAAACCGAATGCGAAGAATACGATTATTATAGGCAGTTCTCTTGGCGGATTAACCTCCTTTTATGCTATTTTAAAATATCCAGAAGTTTTTGGAAAAGCTGGAGTTTTTTCGCCCGCGTTTTGGTTTAACAGAAAAGAAATTTTAGAGTTAACGGAGCAAACAAAAAAACTAAAATCCAAAATTTATTTTCTATGTGGCGACAACGAAGGCGATACTGATATGATTCCCGACCTCAACAAAATAGAATATTTGGTAAATTCAAAAAGGTGTGACTGCATGCAACTCAATAAAAAAAGAGTTGTAAAAGGAGGTCAACATAACGAAAAATTATGGCGAGATGGTTTTGTAAAAGCGTACCTTTGGCTTTTGTAAAACAGTTTAGAAACTAAACTTTCTATACAAATAACCTTTTTAACCTTTTTTAAAATGAACAACAACGATATTTTCAAAAAACTACGTGTAGCTTTAATGCTGCGTGACGACCAAATAATAGAAATTCTGGAATTAGTTGATTTTAGAATGTCAAAAGGGGAAATAGGCAACTTTTTTCGCAACGAAGATCACCCCAATTTTATGGAGTGCGGAGACCAAGTCTTGCGTAATTTTTTGAACGGTTTGGTGATACATTTAAGAGGAACTAAGGAAAATCCTAAAAATCCAAACGGTGTGATTGCCATTCACAAGAGTGAAGCGAAGCCAAAAGAATTCAAAAAAACAGCTCAATCAGAAAAACCTAAAACTGAGTTTAAACCTAAAATAGATTTTAAAAAAAAGCCGTCTACTACTCCTAAATCAAGAGAGAAGAAACAAACTCCAAAAATTCAAGTGGTAGAGAAAGTAAAATTCAATAACGGAAAGAATAAAAAATCGTAATTGTGAAAACCGCTTTGATGATTGGTAGCTCGGGGTTAATAGGTTCCCAACTTTTGGAACTTCTTTTGGAAAGTAAGGAATATGAAAAAGTAATAACTTTTGTCAAAAGAGATTCTGGCATTCAAAATCGCAAATTAAAGCAACACATTATTGATTTTGACAAACCAGAAACCTATCAAAGCCTAGTCATTGGCGACGATTTCTTTTGTACCATAGGGACAACCATAAAAAAAGCTGGAAGCCAAGAGGCGTTTAGAAAAGTAGATTTTGAGTACCCAAAACAGTTTGCAACTATAGCTTCGCAAAATAAAGTCAACCAATTTATTATTGTTTCCTCTCTTGGTGCCAATGCAACTTCATCAAATTTTTATTTGGAGACTAAAGGAGAAATTCAAAATTTCCTAAAAGATTGCAATTTAGAAAGTGTTTCTATATTTCAACCTTCGCTTCTTTTAGGAAATCGAACAGAATTTAGATTAGGGGAAAAAATAGGCACCTTTTTTATGAAACTTATTTCATTTTTACTCATTGGCAATTTAGAAAAATACAAACCAATAGAAAGTAAAACAGTCGCCAAGGCACTATTTAAAATAGCTCAACAAAACAAAAAAGGATTTCATGTTATAGAGTCGGACATCATACAAGAAATAGCAAATAATAAATCCTGAGCATTTTAAAATCTAATCTGTTTTTTTAACAATACAAAAAGTACTTATTCCAAAAGGAAAATTGATGTATTTTAGTAATTTATTTTCAATTAAAATTAATCGAAATAAAAAGAAATTCGCTAATTTATTTTCTACTATTTGACCTTCTTGAGGTTGGTTTTTATTAAAAAAAACAGTCGCTTTTCTATAAATATAAACGGGTAGGAATAAAGAGAAATTCCAATAGCTCGATTTCAACACCTCTAATTTTTCAGCAGTTAACTTGTCTTTCAATTCTTGTTTGGTATATCTTCTAAAATGCATATTTACCACATCGTGATAGCTCCATAGCGATTGAAAGGCAGGAACAAAAACATACATCTTACCATCAGTTTTTAATAAATTTTTCCAATTCTTAATAGCAATACGGTCATCTTGCAAATGTTCCAAACAATCAGAAGCAACTATAATATCAAATTTTTCAGGTATTGTAATATTTTGACCATCCATGACAAAGGCATTTTGAATACCGTTTTTTTTACAATTTTCAATTGCTTTTTCACTAATATCAACTCCAAAAAGATGCTCGGTTTTGTGACCTAATTTTTCCAAATCTTTTAAAAAAATTCCAGAGGAACATCCAATATCTAGAATTTTAGAATCTTTAGGAGCGTTTTTTAATAAGTCGAGTAAGTACTTTCGGCGCGAAACGAACCACCAATTTTCAGTCTCTACTTGATGGTATTTTTTTTCGTAATCAATATTCATTAATTGTATTTTATATTTTTTTAAGAAAATAAAGTTTCTAAATAGTTCAGGAATTAGAGAACTTAAGATACAAACATAACTCAAATTAATTAATTCCCATTGCTAAGTTGTAAGAGTCATAATTATTTTGGACCTATAATTTTAATACAACTTACAATTATGTTTGATACAAATACAATAGTTTAAAATTTATCATTTTTAGACAAAGGAAATAGATAAACAGCCATTCTATTTATTATATTTTTAACCCATCTCAAACGATACAATCCAGCGGCACTCATAATATACAATGCAACTCTTGAAGGAAATAAATATCGTGGCTCCATGTAAATTAACCCGTGAAAAATAAGCAAAGCTATAATGATGCTCCAAAAAATCCAATAATCAATTAAATTTCTTTGTTTAATTAGGAATAGAAATGCACCCGTAATAATTATTAAATTAATAGAATTGATTATCAAAATAAAAATCCAATATCCTATTGACCCTTTAAATGGACCCATTACAAATTTTTCTGAGGAAATACTGTTTATAAAATACAGATGTCCGTATATGCATTTTACAAAAAACTGTCTCGTGAACCAAAAAGGATGCTCAATGGCATCATTAATCAAGAACTCTTTATAAACCTCTTCATAGGATCGATTTGTTTTCTCCATCACTTTAGATAAATACTCACTACTTTTTGACCAATTTTGATAATCTTTACTATCTGCCCTAAAATCATTATCCCAAAAACGAAAATCTGTTGGTTCCTCTCTGAACTCAAATCTTCCTTGATGCGCCACATAATAGAAATAGGAACTTTGATTCATTCCCGATTTGTTCCCAGTTATATACTTTGCTAATTGTAAAACTCCAATACTCATAACAGCAATGCTAAAAAAAGTAATTGCTAAATTCTTACCGTACTTATGAAAAAATAATTTGTTTTTAAAAAAGGAATAAAAAATAACCAAAAAGCCTATCCCTAAAATCAACATTGCATTTGGTCTATTTAAAATCAAAAACCACAAACCTAGTGTCAACAATACCCAACCTAATTTTCTATTTGGTTCATGAAAGGCTACAGCCCAGCCATAAATGGCTAACGCTAAAGAAAAAAAGGCAGGTGCTTCGCCTATTATTCCTAAAGAATAATAACAATGTATTGGAAAAATAAAAAAAAGTAAAATACTTAAAAGTCCAACCTCTTTAGAAAAAAAAGAAGTAGCAATTCTAAAAATAAGAAGTAAACTAATCGTTATAATTATAGAAGTAAATACTACGCCGTAAACCCAAAGTTCATCATCAGTAGCATCAGACGGTGCTAATAAATAGGCTGGGGTGTAAAAAAGTATAGGCCCTGGTGCTTTAGTAATTACAACTTTTTCAAAAGGAATTTTTCCCTTAATAAATAAAGCCATATTTTTTGACTCTTCATGAAAAGTAATGTCGCCAAAAGGTTTTGCCTTAAATGGAAGATTAGAAACAATGAGCATCATTAAAAATGAAATGAGCACGATTGCTGTAGTAATTCTTTTAGTCGAAAAATCCATTTTATGAATCAAAATTTTAATATTGGCTAAAATAGTAAAAAACAAAGTCTGTAATCTAGTTTCTGATCGACTTATACGAAAAAAAAATCCTGAACTCTCGCTCAGGATTTTAGTAAGAACAAAGTCTTATATTATTTATTCAGTGCAACTTTTACTTGATCTGCAGCTTCTTGAAACTCTACAGCTGATAAAATTGGCATTCCTGAATTGTCTATTAATTCTTTTGCAATTTCTGCATTTGTTCCTTGCAAGCGAACAATAATTGGCACTTTAATAGCATCACCCATATTTTTGTAGGCATCTACAACGCCTTGTGCAACACGATCACAACGAACGATTCCACCAAAAATATTTATCAAAATAGCTTTTACATTTGGATCTTTTAAGATAATTCTGAAAGCCAATTCAACACGTTTTGCATCGGCAGTTCCACCAACATCTAAGAAGTTTGCAGGTTCAAAACCAGCATATTTTATCAAATCCATGGTTGCCATAGCAAGACCAGCGCCATTAACCATACACCCTACGGTTCCGTCAAGGTCAACATAATTTAAGCCCGCTTCTTTTGCTTCTACTTCAATTGGGTTTTCTTCGCGAACATCCCTCATTTCTGCTAATTTTGGATGTCTGTACAAAGCATTATCATCTAAATTTACTTTAGCATCTACAGCAATAATTTTGTTATCCGAAGTTTTTAATACTGGATTAATCTCAAACATCGATGCATCAGAACCTATATATGCATTGTATAAAGAAGTCACAAACTGTGTCATTTCTTTAAATGCATTTCCAGACAGACCTAAATTAAAAGCAATTCTTCGTGCTTGAAAACCTAATAAGCCAGTTGTTGGATCAATTTCTTCTGAAAAAATCAAATCTGGAGTATGTTCAGCTACTTCCTCAATATCCATTCCGCCTTCTGTAGAATATACAATCATGTTGCGACCTGTTCCTCTATTCAAAACAACTGACATGTAAAATTCAGAAGTTTCACTTTCACCAGGATAATATACATCCTCAGCAACCAAAACTTTGTGAACTTTTTTTCCCTCCGCTGATGTTTGTGGAGTAATCAATTGCATTCCTATGATTTGCTCAGCAAGTTCTTCAACCTGTTGCAAATTTTTTGCGAGCTTTACTCCTCCCCCTTTACCACGTCCACCAGCATGAACTTGAGCCTTTATTACATGCCATCCCGTTCCTGTTTCAGCAGTCAATTGTTTAGCAGCTGCAATAGCTTCTATTGGGTTATTTGCAATATAACCTCGCTGTACTTTCACGCCATAACTGGCTAATATTTCTTTTCCTTGGTATTCGTGTATATCCATGATTGCAGTTTTAACTTTTTAAAAGTGCCACAAAAATAATAAAAATTAAACTTAACTATTTTATTTTTCTATTTAATCTGTAAAATAATTAATAAGTCACAATTTAAAATTTAAATTTAAAATATAAAGTCAAATTTGTTATAAAATCTCGACAAAATTATAAAGCAAATCATTTCTTCAATAAATATCCTTTTCAGACCCCTTTTAGCCTTCTAATATTATCGATTATGCATTTCAAGAGTGTTAATTTATCATTATCGTTATTAATATGTCAATTTATTGTTATTATTGTAAAAATACCCTCTTTAATGCTTTTCAATTCATTATTTGTTATGAAATCTTTAATTTTGTAAAAAATTATTTAGCATGAAAATACAAGAACAAGGCCTTTATTCACCTGAATTTGAACATGACAATTGTGGTGCAGGATTTATTTGTAATTTGAATGGAATCAAGTCAAATGATATTATTCATAAAGCACTTGACATATTAATAAAACTTGAACATAGAGGTGCCGTTAGCTCTGACGGAAGAACCGGAGATGGAGCGGGAATTTTATTTGACATTCCTCACGATTTTTTTAAAAAAGTTTGTGATTTTGAAATCCCTGAACCAAGAGAGTATGCCGTAGGAATGGTGTTTTTACCAAAAAGCAAAAATCAAACCACCTTTTGTAAAGAAACTTTTGAAGCAGCAATAAAAGATCAAAATTTAGCGCTTTTAGGATGGAGAGATGTTCCTGTTGATATTTCAAATTTAGGACAAATCGCTGCAGAAAAAGAGCCAACTATAAAACAAGTTTTTGTAGGTAAAAATGGCTTAGATATTACGGAACAGCAATTTAATGCCAAAATGTTTGCTGCCAGAAAAATGGCGGAACATACCGTTATCAATTCAAGAATTTCTGAAAGCCATAGATTTTATTTTTCTAGTTTTTCTACTACAACAATAATTTACAAAGGGTTATTAATGCCCGAAGATATTAGCCGCTATTATACCGATTTATTAGATAATGATTTAGTAACTCGATTGGCATTAGTACACCAACGATTCTCTACTAACACTTTTCCTTCTTGGGAGTTGGCTCAGCCTTTCCGATACATGTGCCACAATGGAGAAATCAATACTCTTCGTGGAAACATTAGCCGAATGCGCGCTAGAGAAGAACTGATGAAAAGCGACGTTTTTGGTGAAGATATAAAAAAATTATTTCCAATTATTTTAGAAGGAAAATCAGATTCTGCTTCTATGGATATGGTTGTCGAATTATTATTGATGACTGGTCGTTCGTTACCTGAAGCAATGATGATGGTGGTGCCTGAAGCTTGGGAGAAACACCAAACCATGTCAGACGATAAAAAAGCATTTTACGAATACAATGCTTGTATAATGGAACCTTGGGATGGACCTGCTTCTATTCCGTTTACTGACGGTAACGTAATTGGTGCATTATTGGATAGAAATGGTTTACGTCCTTCTCGTTATACTTTAACTAAAAGTGGTTTCGTAATCATGTCATCAGAAATTGGTGTTTTAGATATTAAACCGGAAGATGTAGTACAACACGGACGATTAGAACCTGGAAAAATGTTCTTGGTTGATATGAATGAAGGTCGTATTATTGAAGATGAAGAGGTTAAAAATAATGTAGTTACCAAAAGACCCTACAGAAAATGGCTAAATGATAATTTATTACAATTAGCAAAAATCCCATACACTAATAATGCTATTCCGACAGAAAGTGTTGACTTTGAAACCAGACAACGCCTATTTGGTTATACCATTGAAGATTTAAAAACTATTATAAATCCAATGGGGGCTCAAGGAAATGAAGCTTTGAGTTCTATGGGTAACGATACTCCATTAGCTGTTTTATCAGATCAACCACAACTTTTATACAACTATTTCAAGCAATTATTTGCACAAGTTACCAATCCTCCTTTGGACGGAATTCGTGAAGAAATAATTACCGATACCAGTTTGGCAATTGGGGGGGATTTTAACATTTTTGATATTGTTCCTGAACATTGCAAAAAAATAAAAATCCAAAATCCAGTTATTTCAAATGAAGATTTAGATAAAATAAGAAACATTACACATGACGATTTCAAATCGGTAACTATTTCTACTTTATATAAAATTGAAAGAGGTGTAAACGGATTAGAACGCGCCTTAGAAAAATGTGTTCAAGCGACTTTCAAAGCCGTTTCAGAAGGATGTAATATTGTAATTTTATCAGACAGAGGTGTTAGCGAAAAATTGGCTCCAATTCCTATGTTATTGGCTACATCCTATATTCATCATTCTTTAAACATACTTAAAGTTCGTTCGAAATTTGGTATCATTATCGAATCTGCTGAACCGCGTGAGCCACATCATTTTGCATTGTTGTTTGGGTACGGAGCAAGTGCCATTAATCCTTACATGGTCAACGAAATCATTCAAGATCAAGTAAATCAGGGTCACATCACTGGAATAAAAGCAGATTATGCCATTGGAAATTTCAATAAAGCCATTGCAAAAGGAATATTGAAAATCATGAATAAAATAGGTATCTCTACCCTACATTCCTATAAAGCAGCACAAATTTTTGAAATTTTAGGATTAAACAAAACGTTCACTTCTAAATATTTCCCTTATACCCCTTCTCGAATTGAAGGAATCGGTTTGAAGGAAATTGAGAATGAAGTTAAGAAAAGATATCAAAATGCTTTTCCAAAATCGGAAATTGCAAATCTATTACCTTTAGAAATTGGAGGAATTTACAGATGGAGAAGAACTGGCGAGAAACACATGTTCAATCCAACTACTATTTCTAAATTGCAACAGGCAGTTCGATTAAATAGCCCAGAAAGTTACAAAGAGTACTCAGATATGGTGAACAACCAGAGTAAAAATCTAATGACTATTCGTGGATTATTTGAATTTAATAATTTAGACCCAATTCCTATTGACGAAGTAGAGCCTTGGACCGAAATTGTGAAAAAATTCAAAACAGGGGCTATGTCATATGGTTCTATTAGTCAAGAGGCTCATGAGAATTTAGCCATAGCGATGAATCGAATTGGAGGAAAAAGTAATTCAGGAGAAGGCGGAGAAGATTCTAAGCGTTTCCAAAAAGAATTAAATGGTGATTCTAGAAATAGTGCCATCAAACAAGTAGCTTCTGGTCGATTTGGCGTGTCAATCAATTATTTGACAAATGCTAAAGAGATACAAATTAAAATGGCTCAAGGTGCAAAACCAGGAGAAGGTGGTCAATTACCTGGTGAAAAAGTGGTGCCTTGGATTGCTGAAACTAGAAATTCGACTCCCTATGTAGGTTTAATTTCGCCACCACCGCATCACGATATTTATTCTATCGAAGATTTATCTCAATTGATTTTCGATTTAAAAAATGCAAATCGTGAAGCACGTATAAACGTTAAGTTGGTTGCCGAAGTAGGAGTTGGAACTATTGCTGCAGGTGTTGCCAAAGCAAAGGCCGATGTAATCTTAATTTCGGGTTATGATGGAGGAACAGGTGCTGCACCATTGACCTCACTACAACATACAGGAATTCCGTGGGAACTTGGCTTAGCAGAAGCACAACAAACCTTACTCTTAAATGATTTAAGAAGCCGAATCGTTCTAGAATGTGACGGACAATTAAAAACAGGAAGAGATGTGGCTATAGCAGCTTTATTAGGAGCTGAGGAATTTGGTTTTGCAACAGCTCCTTTGGTTGCCTCTGGTTGCATCATGATGAGAGCATGTCACCTAAATACGTGTCCAGTTGGTATTGCAACTCAGGATCCTGAATTAAGAAAGAATTTTAAAGGAACACCTGAGCATGTTATTAACTTTATGTATTTTATTGCTGAGGAGTTAAGAGGAATTATGGCACAACTAGGATTCAGAACCCTAAAAGAAATGGTGGGACAATCTCAAAAATTGAATGTAAACAAAGCCATCAAACATTATAAAGCTAGTGGGTTAGATTTGTCTACAATTTTATACAAACCTGAGAAAGCAAAGACAGTTCCTAATCATAATACCACAACTCAAGATCATGCATTAGAACATGTACTTGATTTTGATATTATCAAAGCGGCTATTCCTTCCATATACAGAAAAGAAAGAACTAGAGTTACTTTTGATATTAAAAATACAGACCGTTCTGTAGGTGCGATATTGAGTAATGAAATTTCAAAAATATACGGTGCCCAAGGTTTGCCAGAAGATACTATACTGGTAGACTTTACAGGTTCGGCTGGACAAAGTTTCGGAGCTTTTGCCACAAATGGATTGTCATTCAAAATTCACGGAAACTGTAACGATTACTTAGGAAAAGGACTTTCTGGAGGAAAATTAATTATCAAGGTTCCTCCTACTGCAACTTTTAAACCAGAAGAAAACATCATTATAGGCAACGTAGCATTATACGGAGCCATTACAGGTGAAGCCTACATAAATGGTATGGCAGGAGAACGTTTTTGTGTAAGAAATTCAGGAGCCACTGCAGTTGTAGAGGGCATTGGAGATCACGGTTGCGAATACATGACTGGTGGTACAGTAGTGGTACTTGGCAAAACTGGAAGAAACTTTGCAGCAGGTATGAGCGGTGGAATTGCTTATGTATTTGATGCAGATAAAAAATTTGATGCTACTTTATGTAACATGGAAATGGTTGCTTTTGACCCTATGGAAGAAGATGATTTTGTTAAACTAAGACGTTTGATAAGAAACCACTCTATGTACACCAATAGTCCTTTAGCAAAAAGAATTTTAAGTGATTGGGAAAACCAAAGCAAACACTTTATTAAAGTTATGCCGACTGATTACAAAAAAGCATTGAAACGATTAGCAGAAGAAAAGCAAATAGAAGAACTAATAGCACAATAGTCATGGGTAAAATAGGTGGATTTAAAGAATATGCTAGAACCGATGAAAGTAACTTAGCAGTTCAAGAAAGAGTATCCAATTACAACGAATTTACGATTCCGTTAGCAAAAGATAAAATAAAAGAACAAGGGTCACGATGTATGGATTGTGGCATTCCTTTTTGTCACAGTTCTTGTCCGTTAGGAAATTTAATTCCTGATTTTAATGACATGGTACATCAAGAAGAATGGCAAGGTGCTTTAGAAATTTTGCAGTCAACCAACAACTTTCCAGAATTTACAGGTCGTTTATGTCCAGCTCCATGCGAAAAATCATGCGTTCTTGGTATTATAGCAGAACCTGTAGCTATTGAAAATATCGAAAAAAGCATCATTGAAAGAGGTTTTGCTGAAGGTTGGATTAAACCGCAACCACCTGAAACTAGAACAGGAAAAACGGTTGCTGTAGTAGGTTCTGGTCCTGCGGGATTGGCTGCCGCTCAACAATTGAATCGCGCGGGTCATACGGTAACTGTTTTTGAAAGAGACAATGCTATTGGTGGATTGTTGCGTTACGGTATTCCGAATTTTAAATTAGAAAAAGCAATCATAGACAGACGTGTTGCTATTTTAGAAGCCGAAGGAATTACATTCAAAACCAATGTAAATGTTGGTGTAAATTATAGTGTTGAGGAATTAAAAGCTTTTGACTCTATTGTATTGTGTGGCGGTGCAACAGAAAGAAGAAGTTTGCCTACCAAAGGAATAGATAGTAAAGGAGTGGTGCAAGCAATGGATTTCTTGACCCAACAGACCAAAGTTTTGTATGGTGAAAAAATAGAAAATCAAGTAAAAGCAACTGGCAAAAACGTAATTGTTATTGGTGGTGGTGATACCGGTTCGGACTGCGTAGGTACTTCTAATAGACACGGTGCCGCATCAGTGACTAACTTTGAAATCATGCCTAAACCATCTGTTGGTAGAAGTGAAACAACGCCTTGGCCTTTTTGGCCATTGCAATTAAAAACCTCTTCTTCGCACGAGGAAGGTTGTGATAGAAATTGGTTAATAAATACCAAAGAATTCATTGCCAACGAAAAAGGAGAACTTACAGGTTTGAAAACCGTAGAAGTACAATGGAAAATGACTCCTGGGCAACGACCAGAATTAATTGAAAAAGAGGGTTCTGAAAAAATATGGCCATGCGAATTAGCCTTGTTAGCACTAGGGTTTACAGGTCCTGAAAAAACATTAAGTTCACAATTAGGTCTTGAAATTGACATGCGCAACAACTATAAAGCGAACAATTACAAAACAAATATTCCTAATATTTTTACCGCTGGTGATATGCGTAGAGGGCAATCCTTAATTGTTTGGGCCATTTCTGAAGGTCGTGAAGCGGCAAGAGAAGTTGATTTATTTTTAATGGGCTTTACCAATTTACCAACAAAAGGAAACGGAGATTTACCGAGTTTGTAAATAAAATTATATTGCATTTAAAAGCCTCTAAAAGTGATTTTAGAGGCTTTTTTATTATTAAAATACTAAAGATTTTAGTTCTGAATGCTTAGGTAGAAAACTATTTTATGAATTGAAACTTGTACTGCAAATTCATAATCTAAAATTGTTCCTGCGCAAATGGCAGGATGAATTACTTTAATTATTTTGATTTTTTCAGACATTTTATTTCGTTTACAAGATTTTTATTTTTATTACGTTATCGAACTACTCTCAATTGCGAACTTCGTAACCACTTATTTTCTACTAAAGATAAAATTTCTTGCGGAGCGAAAACGTGAATTTACCGCAAAATTCGCAATCTTGCTAAGTAGCTGAATGCATTTCGTTTTTTTTATTACCCCCCTATACCAAAACTAATTAGCAAAACATTCTTTGCCATACAATAACCTCTTGTTTAAAGATAATTATTGAATTGCAAATTATAGTACAAATTCATTACCTCAATTTATTTTTTGTTGGATTATTTTCTTGACTATTTCCCATTCAGCCTTGAGTTCTGATAAGTGTAATTCTAAGTTAACGCTCCAATTATCATGTATTTCGCTTTCTATTTTCTCTGCAATTTTGGACATTATATTAAGTCGGATAGAACTTGTTGAACCCTTTATTTTGTGTGCTGTTTCACTTACCCTTCCAAGATGCTTTTCATTACAAGCTTCCTCTAGCTCTAGTATTAGAGCTGTTATACCACTAAGAGCTGTACTCATTATCTCCTTTAAAATTGATTTATTTTTAAATAATTTTTCCAATTCATGATAAGCCATGTGTGATTCAATTTCATATTCATCATTTTGAAGTAATTCATTCGAATGCTCTTCTTTTTTCAAATATTTATTCAGCATTGCAACAATTTTCTCTGGTACAAGTGGTTTGGTTAAAACGTCATTCATTCCATTAGCAAAACATTTTTCCTGCTCTTCTTTAAGAGCACCTGCTGTAAGAGCTATTATTGGGATATTATTTCCCACTAACGATTCAATTTCTCTAATTTTTTTGGTTGCACTTATTCCATCAAGTTCTGGCATGTGCACATCCATTAAAATCAAATCAGGACTCAGTTTTTGGTATTTTTCAATAGCCTCAATACCGGTAGTAGCTTCAATGATTTCATTAGTAAATCCAAGATCATAAAGCATTGCTTTGATTAAAAGCATATTTAAAAATACATCTTCTGCAATTAATATTTTTACTCCTTCATATAAATTATCTACTTTGGATGCTTGGGTAATTTTTCTGCCAAAGCTAGTAGTGTTATCTTGGTAGAGATTTGTAAGATAATTGAATAGATCGTTACTTTTTACAGGCTTGCTTAAACGAAAGCGAATGCCCAATTCTAAGCATTCTTTATGAAGTTGGAGATTATCTAAAGATGAATGCAGAAGTATAACAGGCTGTTTTTCAATACTAAATTTCAATTTATTTTGAAGCATTCTTATTGTTTCTATACCATTAATGTATGGCATATTGTAGTCACAAATTATAAGGTCAAAAGGTTCGGGTTGTTCAATTATTTTGAGAGCCTCGAAACCACTTTCACAACATTCGGATTCAATCTGCCAATGATTGAGCATTTGTTTCATAATAGTTTGATTATTAGCGTTGTCGTCAATAATCAAACATCGCTTCACTCCTTTAATCTTTGTGGCATCTAACTTTTTTCCTGCCTCAAAATGAGTTGTAACATCAAAATAAAAAACAGTCCCAACACCTATAGTACTTTTGACTTTTATAATAGCCCCCATTTTTTCTGCAATCAATTGAGAAATAACAAGTCCTAAGCCTGTGCCACCAAACTTACGAGTAGTTGAACTATCGGCCTGCGAAAATGATTTAAAGAGTTTCGAACGTTGCTCTTCATTGATACCAATTCCTGTATCTCTCACTGATACTGAAAGCTTCCCTTGATTGCCATCTAATGCCTTATATCTTACTTTTAGCTCGACTTCTCCCTTTAACGTAAACTTTATTGCATTGCTTAAAAGATTGGCTAAAATCTGTTTGAAGCGAATAGCATCGACATTAGCGAATCTAGGCATGGAGAGGTCAATGTCAAGCAATATCTCGATATCTTTTTCTGCTGAAACGAATTTAACGATGTCGATACTTTCCTCGAATAATTGCACCATGTCAGATTTTATTATATCCAAATCTAACATTCCTGCTTCAATTTTAGAAAAATCAAGAATATCATTAATGATACCAAGTAAAGCGTGACCAGAAACATTGGCACTGTTTACATATTGCTGCTGAACAATAGAAAGCGGAGTTTTTTTAAGTAAGTCGGTAAATCCAATTACACTATTTAGGGGAGTGCGAATTTCATGACTCATATTTGCGAGGAATTCAGATTTTGCTTGATTTGCTTTTTCTGCAGCTTCTCTTGCCACAATTTGCGCTGCAGCTTCTTTTTCTTTTGTTATATCCCAATTAGTTCCTATCATCCTAACTGCATTGCCTTCATCATCTCTTAAGACAGTTGCGAGGGCTTTTATATATCTAATCTGACCATCTGCATATTGAACCCTGAATTCAGAATTAAAGTCCTTTACACCTTTAATTGCCATTTGAATCTCTTCATTACCCCTTTCTTTATCGGCTTCATGCACCCCGTTAACCCAAGCCTCATATGCGTTGGTAAAATCATTTTTGTTAACTCCATATAAAACGAACATTTGGTCATCCCAAGTGAGTTTATCTAATACAATATCCCAATCCCAAATTCCTATTCCACCCGCTTTAACAGCAAGAGTAAGTCGCGCTTCGTTTATTTTTATTAATTGTTCTGTTTGCTTTAATTTAGTAATGTTGGAGTGAGAGCCGACAACCCTTATTGCTTCACCATTTGCATTTCTCTCAACTACTTTGCCTCTATTTAAAATCCATAAATAGTCCCCTTCCTTATTTCTAAATCTATATTCAAAGTTAAAAGAATCAGTTTGTCCTGATAAATTTTTAGAAATTTCAGCAAATGTAAATGCAATATCATCTGGATGTATTCTTGAACTCCATTCATAATCATTGTCAGTAAACTCTTCTGGTTTATAACCTAACATTTCTAACCAGCGATTTGAATAAAAAGTCTTTTTCTCTTTTGGTATCCATTCCCAAATTCCATCACCACTACCTTCAATAACAAATTGCCATCTTTCTTCATTAATCCTTAATTTCTCATTAGCAATTTTTCTTTCTGTAATATCTTGTGCTATCCCCTTGATATGGGTTATTTCTCCTTTTAAATCAAATTCAGCTTCTCCACGAACCCACATGTATCCTTTGCTACCATCTTTACGAAGTGTTCTTAGTTCCAGTTCATATGGGATTCCTTTTTCTCTTGTAAGATTTAATGCAGAAGATAATTGCTCCCAACTTTCTGGAGTAAAAAGCTTCATGTGTTCAGTGTAAGGTGGTGGCGGCAGTTTAGAATCAAAACCATACATGTTGTATAGCTCCTCTGTCCAGAGAACCTCATTGGTTTTTAAATCAAGTTCCCAACTTGCTATGCCAGCAATTTTTTGGGTGTAGTTTAATAAAGCGACATTTCTATTTAATTTTTGCTCGTTTTTTACGTATTCGGTTACATCCTGATGGGAACCTAACATTCTAATTGGCCTGCCTTCATTGTCTCTGATAGCCAAACCTCGACATCTTATCCAAACAATAGATCCGTTTTTATGTGTATATCGTAAGGTTTGATCGTAAGGTATTTCAGGGTTTTCACAATGTTTAATAAAGAGTTCATTAGCTTGTTTGAAATCATCAGGATTTATAATACCCTGCCATGCAGAAGGTTTGTGCGGCATAACCTTGTAATCATACCCTAAAGTAGACCAAAATTTAGGACTCATCCATTCCTCTTCAGGGTTGTCCAAATCCCAATACCAAATCCCATCTAATGATGACTCTTGGATAAAATCAAAAATAGTATTATCTGTTTTAACTAACTCGTAGAGCTCTTTCTTAAGGTAATAGTTATCTTTCATGTATAGGAGGGATTTAATTATCTATACATCGAAAATACGAATTTAATTATTAAATTGTTAATTTAAAAATCATTATCATTATTTTATCATAATAATATTAATAATAACTACAATTTTTTGTTTTTATTAGTCTATTTTTAGTGAGTCAAGACTAGGTAATTTTATCAGTGCTAATTATTTTAATATGTTTTTTTGTAATATTATTATTTTCTTAATTGGAAAAAATCTTTCAGGTTTTCACGTGTTAAATGCATTATTTTCAAGACGAGTAAAATAATGAACCCAACCCAGATATTAGGAGTCTTTCATGTATAATTTACTTACAACCGTTTCAATTCTTTTGTAAAACTTTGTAATTTCAAGTGTAAATAAAATAGTACTATATGGCTCATTTATACTATTATTTATTATTAAACATCAAACACCTAATTCTTTCTGTTATTTATCAGCACTAAATTTAAATACAATTGTTATATTTATAACACAATGTTATAATTTGTTAATTTTCAATTTTTACTTTGATGTATGGCTTTAGAGTAATAAATTTGTGAAAAAATAATGCCATGCAAGCAAAAGACCTAGTACAATTAGCAGAACAATTCGGAAGCCCTTTATATGTATATGATGCAGAGAAAATTCAATCGCAATACCATCGATTAACTTCTGCATTTGCTAAAGTAGAGCGTTTGCGCATTAATTATGCCGTAAAAGCTTTATCCAATTTGGCGGTTTTGCAATTGCTTAAACAAGTAGGTTCAAATTTAGATACCGTTTCGCTACAAGAAGTGCAATTGGGTTTGCACGCTGGTTTTGAGCCACAACAAATCATTTATACCCCTAACGGTGTTTCTTTTGAAGAAATAGAAGAAGTAGCGCAATTGGGCGTTCAAATCAATATAGATAACCTTTCAGTATTGGAGCATTTTGGAACGAAACATCCAACGGTTCCGGTGTGTATTCGTATTAATCCGCATGTTATGGCGGGAGGAAATTCGAATATTTCTGTGGGTCATATTGATAGTAAATTTGGAATTTCTATTCACCAAATGCCGCATATTCTTCGCATCGTTGAGAATACTAAAATGCACATCAACGGAATTCACATGCACACGGGTTCTGATATTTTAGATATCGAGGTTTTCCTGTATGCTGCCGAAATTCTTTTTGATGCAGCCAGAAATTTCAAAACGCTAGATTTCCTTGATTTTGGAAGCGGTTTTAAAGTGCCTTACAAAAAAGGAGATATCGAAACTGATATTGAAGAATTAGGGAAAAAATTGTCTAAACGATTCATTGCTTTCGAAAAAGAATACGGTCGTGAATTGACGTTGGCTTTCGAACCTGGTAAATTTTTAGTGAGTGAGGCGGGTTATTTTTTAGCCAAAGTAAATGTGGTAAAACAAACTACTTCTACAGTTTTTGCTGGAATTGACAGTGGTTTTAATCATTTAATTCGACCAATGTTATACGGTTCGCAACATCACATCGATAACATTTCAAATCCAAAAGGGAAAGAGCGTTTTTATACCGTAGTAGGCTACATTTGCGAAACCGATACGTTTGCCAATAACCGCCGAATTGCCGAAATTAATGAGGGTGATCTTTTGTGTTTTAGAAATGCAGGAGCCTATTGCTTCTCGATGTCATCAAACTACAACTCAAGATACAAACCAGCCGAGGTTTTATGGAAAGACGGTGAAGGCATCTTAATTAGAGAGCGTGAAACCTTTGAAGATTTATTAAAGAATCAGATTATGCTACCTTTTGAAGTAGCTACTGCATAAACCCAAAAACAACACAAACAAAAAAATCTCGAAGTACAAAAGCTTCGGGATTTTTATTTTAATGTAATACTTTCAGTTTAGTTTTAAAGTCAATTTTTCTATTTAATACCGATTATGTATTCAATATAGTCCATAAAAGATGGACTATTTTCATACTATATCGGCATTACACCATAAACTATTGGACTATTTTACAAATGTTATTGGTATAAAATTATATCCCACAGTAAATTTTGTCAATCCATTTCTTACATCAACAATTTTTGCAGTTGATTGATATTTATAATTTAAAACAGTTGATACACCTTGATAAATTCCAAATTCAAAAAAAACTTTATTTATTTTAAATCCTGTTCCTAAATTTAAACCTAATTCAATATTAGACTCCACTTTTCCTATAAATACTTCTTCATACTTTTCAGTTATTAAAAATCCGATTTGTGGCCCAGCAATAAAATAAATTTTGTTCCAAAATTTAAAATCCATTGGGAAATTTAAATAATTGAGCTTGTAATCAATATTACTTAAATCAATACTGCCGTATTTATACTCTGTTTTCGTTCTATCACCTTGTTGTGAAAAAATAATTTTTGGTCTAAATGAAATTTTATCATTTAAACTAATTTCATAAAGCGCTCCAATTTGTAATCCAATTGAATCTTTACCTAATACTTGCCCAGCAAATCCATCAGTAAAATAAGAGTAATTTGCCCCTGTAAAAACTCCAAATTTATTTTGTGAAAATGATAAAGATGTGATTAAGACAATTACAAAAGTTAAAATATTTCTCATTATTATTAGATATTAATCTTTAATTAATTTTCTTCTTAATATTTTACCTGCTTGAGTGATTTCAACTAAATAAATCCCAGCTTGTAATTGAGAAACATCAACAACCGTTGACGTGTTATTAATCTTTCTTATTTTCTGAACAATCTGTCCTAAAGAGTTGCTAATTTGAATAGATTGTATGCTCTTATCTGTAGAAGAAACTGTAATTCTATTCTTAGAAGGATTAGGATAAATTGTAATAGAATTTGATTCAAAATTAGAATTGGCTAGCTGATTACAAGTTCCATCAGCAGTAAAAGGATAAAACCAACGAAGTGCATCTTGTTGAATAGCATCATTTTCGGATGTACTTACATCTCTACAAAGCCAAGCACTTTTTGTTCCTGATTCAGGGCATTTAGAAGTTATGGCAAATCCTTCGATATTATCATTAGAATCTCCTGTAATTGGCATTGTATATTCACTTTTTACAACAAATTCTCTTTCACTGCCATTTATCAAAACAGTTGATAAATCCGTTACTTCTAATTTATTTTTTCCTGAAATATTATGCAAAATATACAATAGCCCTGTGCTTCTATCTAAAGATAAATCGCAACTTTCGGTTCTACTGGTTTTGTATTTTCCAACAAAAGCAAAATCATCATTCGAGTTCGGATTTATATCAAAAACCCACAAATAACCTTTATCTTGATGAGCAACAAAAATCAATCCACCCAAACCTTTTACAGAAATATAGGCTTTACCTGTTTGTTGGCTAATGAATCCTGCAGCTGTTAAAATATTATCTGGAATGAAAACAATTCCTTCAGGACCTGTATTTCCGGTATCGGTCATTGTGGAGGGAGAAAGTAAAATATTCCAATGCTTGTGTAAAGTAATGCTTGAAAAGTTTGAAGTATACGTGTATCTTCTTATTTCATAATTATCCTCATCAATAGTATAAAACTCATTGGCATAAAGATTTGCTTGAGTAATACCTTCGGGACCTCCAGAAATAGATTTATTGGCTATTTGATTGAAAGTATTGTTAGCAGTATTGAGCTCTAAAACCCTGAATTTTCCTTTGTTTTGTATACCGTACAACCTATTGTTTGTCGGATTCCAATGCAAACCACTCAAATCAGTAACTCCAGAAACATCCATAACATTTGTTAAGTTAGTAGCTGCTTGCCAAGTTTCTGAAGGCCAAGTTTGAGTGTATCCAACATGAAGTTGAAAAAGGCAGATAAGAAGACTAATTTTTTTCATTTATTTACAGAAATTAAAAATTATTTATCTAAAATTTCAAACAAAACATTGGCTTCTGTACCATTTGTAAAAGGAATTTTTAGAAGCTGAGACAGTGTTGGTGCAATTTCAGTAATTTCTTTTCTTTTGTGGGATTCTCCTTTTTTGATATTCCACCCATAAAAAATTAATGGCACGTGGGTGTCATAACTGTAAGGCGTTCCGTGAGAAGTTCCTGTTTGCTTATATTCTATAAATCCAGGCTTGTCTAAAATGACTAAATCTCCTGATTGTGTTACATCATACCCTTTTGCAATACAATTTAAAAAATAATCACTTCCTGAATTGGCAAGCACTTCTTCTTCAGTATATACCCTTTTTACATGTTGCTGGGTCATTAAAAAAGCAGCAAAACTCTGTTTTACTTTCCCTAAATCTAACTCCTTATTTTTTATTATCTCTTTATTAAAAAAGACATTAAAACTGGAATAATTTAATATCAAATCTACGCCATAAGTATCTGTCGAAAATTTCTTTAAGGCTTTACCTATTTCTTTTGGTTCAACATTGGTTACTTCATATTTATTGTCATTCAAAAATTTTGCATTTTCAGCTCCTGCATGATCGGCAGTTAAAAAAAGTACATAATTGTCTTTACCCACCGTTTTGTCTAAATATAGTAGAAACTCTGCAATGGTTTGATCCAATCGCAAATAAGTATCTTGCAATTCTATAGAACGTGGACCTATGTCATGACCAATATAATCGGTTGAGGAAAAACTTAGCGCTAAAAAATCAGTAATGTCGTCTTTGCCTAGTTCTTCCTTTTCTATAGCCTTCATAGCAAAATCTACTAGAAAATTATTGCCGAAAGGTGTAGCTCTTAAAATCCCTGCGTCTTTTTTATCATACATTTCCTTTAAATTATAAGGAAAAATGGGATTAGCGCCATTCAGTTTTCCTTCATACGGATTCGCATCGGGAAGACTTTCATTATAAGTTGACAACGGTTTTAATAGGTCCCAACCTTTAGTAATATATGTCATATATCTTTTTTCTTGATTGAATTGAGTTACCCAATCTGGCAAAGCTGCACCATAAAATGTACTTGAAATGAAAGCTCCTGTTTTACTATACCAAAAGGCCCAATTAGCAAAATGCCCTGCGGGTAAAATAGCGCCACGGTCTTTAAAACTAATTCCAATTACTTTTCCTTTGAAGTTGGTGGCCAAACGTAATTCGTCAGTTATAGTAGTTGTTTGAAGGTTTTTTGGTGACATTTGCCCTTCTTTATCGCCACCTTCTCCTATTGTTTTTACAGAACTATCATCTGTACAATACATTTCGGTGCCTAAAGTTCTACTAAACCATTCATTGCCTACAATTCCGTGCATACTTGGTGTAGTTCCTGTATAAATAGAAGCATGACCAGGCCCCGTATAGGTTGGCATATAATTGTATTGCATGTTATGATAAGTATAACCATTGTTCATGAGTCGTTTGAACCCATTGTCTGAAAAATCATCTGAAAACCGATAGAGGTATTCCATTTTCATTTGATCGACTACAATACCAACTACTAATTTAGGTCGTTGCTGCGCTTCAACATTTACAAAAAACACGCATGCAAAAAATAAAATGATTTTTTTCATAATACAATATAATTTATACAAAAATAGGATTTTAATATGAAGTAATTCATGCGTATCCCTCAGAATTATAATTAAGGGAAATTGAATGTTTTAGCGAAAAGCAATCATTAAAAAAGCCACTCAAAAAGTGGCTTTCTCTTTATTTTAAGATGATGAACTCGCATCGTCTGTTAATAGAATGTTCTTGTTCAGTGCAGACTCTTGTTGTATCACACTGAATTAATGGAACAGATTCTCCAAAACCTCTAGAACGAAGGCGTTTTCTTTTAATTCCGGATTGCACTAAATATTCTAAACTAGAAGCGGCTCTTCGGTTAGATAATATTAGATTATACATAACTGAAGCTCTAGAATCGGTGTGGGCATCAATCTCGATTTCCATTTCAGGGTATTTATTTAATAAATCTACCAGTACATTTAAGATTCGAGCAGCCTCTGATTTGATATCCCATTTATTTAAATCGAAATAGATATTTTCGAGAACAATTTGCACTTTTCCGTCTTGACGTTTGGTAATAATTTCCTCGGCATCATCGTAACATTCAACAAATAATTCTATGGTATATCGTAATTTTCCATCGGCATTTGTTGTAAATTCTTCACTATGCGGAATATAAAAATCTCTTACGGCTTCAATTCTATATTTCTTGTTGGGTTCTGTATTAAAAACATAATCAGCCTCTGCCCCTACCACCATTTGCCCAATTAGTATATCATTTTCATCGTATAAGGAAACTAAAGTTCCTGGTAATGGACTTTGAGTATTTTTATCTTTTACTTCTCCCTCAACAACATAGCGTTCTTGATTTTCAATTCTTGTAAAACTATATAGATTATCGTCACCTCCCTTTCGATTTGAAGATAAATAACCTGCATTTTTTTTCTCATCGACTACATATCCAAAATCATCCAGATTACTATTTATTGTTTGACCTAAATTTAAAGGTTTTGCAAAAACGCCTTGAAAACTAGTACTCATAAATATATCTAAACCACCCATTCCTTGGTGTCCATCTGAAGAAAAATATAAAATAGTTCCATTATCAGATATTGACGGAAACTGTTCTCTGTGAATAGTATTTATTGCTTTGCCTAAATTTTGCGGAGTACCAAAAGTTCCGTCTTCATTGACATCTACCACAAAAATATCAAATGATCCTATAGTGCCTGGCATGTCACTTGAGAAATATAATTTTTTTCCGTCTTTACTTAAAATAGGATGCTCGGTAGAATAAGTATCACTTGTAAATGGCAACTCTTTTATATTAGTCCATTTGCCATCAATAAATTCAGCTTTAAAAATTTTAATAACCGCTACTTTTTCATCTCCAACTTTTACTTTATTACCATTGGTTCTATTGAAATACATAATGCGCCCATCTTTACTAAAAGTAGCTGAACTTTCGTGAGTATCGGTATTTATTTCTTTCGGGAATGGTTCTACATTTAAGAGTAAACCTTTATCATTTACATCAGCGCTAAACAAATCAAGATAGGCTTTTTCGTTCCAACCAAAAGATTTAGCTGCTGTATTTCTTGCTGAGGCAAATGCTACTTTATCGCCATAAAAGGATATCCCAAAATCGCCATTTGTGCCATTCTTTGACATGGGCTGAATAACATAATTAAAAGGTACATTGGTTAGTAAATTAGTTATAAACTTAGGAGTACTTACTTCAAATTTTAAATATTCGCTCATAATCTTATCTGCCTTTTCATAATCGGCAATTCCAAGCAAAGATTGAGCATATTTAAAATAATATTCAGGCTGAATGTTCTCTTTATATGTTAAAAAAAGTTTTCCATACACTCGAGCCGCATCATTTACTTGAGAATTGTTGTAGTAACAATCCCCTAAGTTTTGCAATACGTTTTGATTCTCCTTTACCTGCTCATACATTTCAGCAGCTTTGACAAAAGATTTTTTCTCAAATAATGTATTTGCCTTCTTTTCGCTTCCTTTTTGACCCAAAAGAGTGAGGCTAAAACAAAATATAAAAAGTATATAAAAGTATTTTTTCATTTTTTTCGTTATTAGAAGAATCTTGGTGACTTTTCATATCCTTTTGAAGATAGACTTGATGTATCTAAATCAAACAATAAAAATATTTCGTGACTTCCTGAATTAAACTGACCCAGATTAGACAATGTATAATCGTAAGAGTATCCTATTCGCAATTGTGGCGTAATTTTAAAATTAACTAATCCACTAACTGAATCATCAAAACGATACCCTGCTCCTAATTCTATTTTATTATTCATCAAAAAATTAGCAGTCATATCTAAAGATAAAGGTGCCCCTGAAACCCCTTTAGCCATAAAGGCTGGTTTGAATTTTAAATTGGGATTCAAATTAAACACATAACCACCAGTAAGAAAATAATGAATGTCTTCTACTCCAGAATACCTAATTCCATCTTTGTTTTCTATGTGTTGTGTAGTTAACAAATTAGGTACTGATAATCCTAAATAGTATGTGTCTGTAAAATAGAAAGTTCCAACTCCAACATTGGGAAAAATCCTACTGATATTATCCTGAAAAGCCTTATCGGGATTTACATCTGTAAATTTAAATCCATTAAAATTAGTGTCAAAAAGTGTCATTCCACCTTTTAAACCAAATGATAATTTACTTTTATCAGAAACTGGTACTACGTAAGCAAAATCGACATAAATATTATTTTGATTAACGACATCGCCAATAGCATCATTAATAAATGATATTCCCATTTCTACTTTTTTAGCAATTGGTGCACGTGCAAACAAGGTTGCTGTTTTAGGTGCCCCAACTGCGCCTACCCATTGTGTTCTATACAATCCTCCTAAATTTACTACGCCTTCATTAGCTGTTGCGTATGCAGGGTTTATCACATTCATGTTATACATATAATGAGTAAACTGTGGATCTTGTTGCGCATTTGCTAGAGTAGAAACTAGAAAAGTGCTTATAAGAACTAAAAATATAATACTTCTTTTTTTCATCTTTTTTTCTTTTATCTACTTAAATAGAGTCTGCCTTGTTTTGGTTTATTAATTCCATCATTATACTCTAAAATATAAAAATAAACTCCTACTGGAAGTGTAGTTTCTCCAATTTTAATTCCGCCTTGAGTGGCTGTACCATCCCAATTTGGAGTATTTCTATTTCCTTTGTATAGAATATTTCCATATCTATTATAAATTTCTAATGTGAAATTTGGAAAAGCACTTTCTATATTTTTAATCACAAATTCGTCATTTACTGTGTCGCCATTTGGAGAAAATCCGTCAGGAATTAAGATGTCTTTGCATTTTGTTAAATCGACAATTACTTCTAATCGTACAGTACTTTCGCAACCTGATGCAGATTTTAATGTAGCGAAATAAGAGCTGCCGTCTTCTAGTAAATCGGTGCTATTTAAAACGTTTCCACCAGTCGCAGCATCATACCAAACTAATGGTTCTGATCCAGTAACATTAACTGATAAATTAGCTATAGTTGGATTGTCGTTCTCACAAAATTCGTTTCCTTTATCAGTTAGCATTGGAGTATCTAGCTCAATAACATTAAAAGATATTGGTAAAATTACACTTCCAGATGTATCACATTGACTTACACCTGAAATAATTTTATCTATTGTGACAGTGACATTCCCGACAGTATTTAATACTGAAGCAGGTATAACAAAATTTGTTTTACCTCCTTCAAACTCTACATTTACTGATGTAGAATTGGTGCTAACCCCAGATATTTCATAAATGATATCGTATAATCCGTCACTTATAGCATTAGCTCCTGAGAGGGAAACTTCATTAGAGGAATTTAAGCACGCTGAAGCTGAACTGAGTATTGCACCACTAGCGTCAGGCAATGGAAATACTTGAAAAGAAGTTTTCGCATCTTCTGTTGAATTATTACATCCTGAGGAAAGATTCGTAATAGATGAGATAGTTAGGGAATAACTTGCCGCTTTTACAAAATAAGAAGCAGGTATACTGAATTGACCTGTTCCACTTGTGATAGCTATAGTTCCGCTTGTTCCTGAACTTGGAACTGCATCAGGAATAGTATAAATAAATTGATAATTCCCATCAGCTAATCCTGTTGAAGCTCCAGAAATAGTTACGATAACATTACTACCTTCACAAACATCTGCAATGGCTAGATTTACATCCTCAATATTTGAACTCGGACGCAAAATAAAATCGGCACTTACATTTGGATTAATAGTAGTAGTACAATTCGTTGAAGCATTTGTTATGGTTAAAAAAGTAACTCTTGTGGTTCCTAAATTTGGTATGTTAGCAGCATTGATATTAAAAGTTCCTGTACCATTAACTATAGTTACATTTGCATTTTGATTTGTTAATACATTACTTATAGATAAATTGTAATTTATTATATAAACACCATTTTCCATATTTGATAAGGTAACTGCTACATTATTCCCTTTACAATTTGGGGAAGAAATTGCTATGTTTTTGGACGCTAAAACCGGATTAGGTAGTATAACAAATTGAACTACTTCATTATCTGTTCCACATGAATTGGTTACCTTGTATGTATAACTATAGGTATTAGGAGTAAGTTTTGAAACATCAATTGGACTAGTAACATTTTGATTGTTACTATCAGACCATGTTCCACCTGTTAAATTATCTTTTAACAGTGAGGATAAATCAAATGTACCAACTGATGTACAAACATTTTGTATGCCAACAAAAGTTCCTGCATTTACAATTGGATCAACTGTTACAGTTACTGTAGCCGTATCATCATCGCAAGGCTGATTCCCTTCAAATGTATAGGTATAAACTCCTGGCAAATCAACTTTAGGGTCAAAAATACCTGTACTAGTAGTTGAATTTGGAGAAGTCCATGTTCCGCCTACTTGTGGAGTACCTTTTAGACTTGAAAATAAATTTTGTGGTAAACTAGAAGCGCAAAAAGTTACACTTCCTGGCAATCCTGCATCTGGACCAGGAATAATTGTGACTAAAATTTTCGATTCATCTGGAGTACAAAAAGGATTTCCTACTGTATAGGTATACTCTCCAGCTACATCAACCGCAGGATCAAAGAAACCTGTTCCGCTTGCTAAAGTTGGTGTCCAAGTTCCTCCTAACTGTGGAGTTCCTTTAAGAAAAGTAAATAAATCTTTTCCGTCTACATTTGAGCAAATAGATGCTGTACTATCTTCTCCTGCATCTGGTGATGGATTTAAAGTAACGTTTACCGTAGCTGTATCATTATCACAAGGTTGACTACCTGAAAATGAATAAGTATAAACTCCTGCTTTATCTAGTGCCGGATTAAAAATCCCACTACCACTTGCAAGAGTTGGCGACCAAGTGCCTCCTATTTGAGGAGTTCCACCTAAACTTAAAAACAAATCTTTTGATGGACTTCCTTCACAAAAAGTGGTATTTCCTGAAACTCCTGCATTTGGACCAGGTGTTATTGAAATAGTCACAGTTGCCTGGGCATTTGTACACGATGTTGCCCCTAGAACAGTATAAGTATAAACTCCTGCTAAATCTGTTGAAGGATCAAAAATTCCATTACCACTCGTTAACGGAGGTGACCAAGTCCCACCTGTTTGTGGCGAACCAACAAGGAAAGCTTTTAAATCTACCGTATCAGAATTTGAACATATATTAGCAACTCCGTTACTTCCTGCATTTGCAGCAGGAATAATAGTAACTGTTACTAGAGCAGTATCATTCACACATGGAGGTGTTCCTGCAACAGTATAAATATAAGATCCCTCTAAATCAACTTTAGGATCAAAAAATCCAGTTCCACTTGTGAGAGCTGGAGACCAAGTGCCTCCAGATTGCGCATTTGGACCCAAAAACAAAAATAAATCTTGAGGAATTGCATCACTACATATTGATAAATTAGCATTACTTCCTGCAACCGGTGGCTGATTTACATTTATTATGGTTTCCTCTGATAATGATTGTGAACAATTTGGAGGATTTGTTAAAGTAATGCTTTCTAATTTAAATGTAGAAGTAGCTGATAAAATGATATTTAATAATGCTATACCAGTAGATCCAATATTTATATTTTGGATAGCACCACCGTTTATTCTGAAAGTAACAATTGTATTTGGAGTTCCTGTGAATGTTACATTAATTGCATTACCCGAACAAGCCGTTCCGCTTGAAGAAATAATTACTGTTGGCGTTGGATTAATAGATATTGTTACTGAATCAGTTAAAAGTTTTGTACAACTACCAGCTTCACTAGAAGCAACACTTACTAATGTATAAGTACTATTTTGATTGGCAAGTAATGAAGCTTCGCCATCAGAGTCTAATGGAATCGTATTCGTTACACCGTCAAGTGTATAGGATATTAATGCTAATGGGGTTCCTTCAAAATCAATACGTGCCGAATTCCCAGAACAAACTGTTGGTGTTTTGGTAGAGATTGTTGCAG